>CAZXCC010000081.1:0-10763 GCA_964638945.1 uncultured Veillonellaceae bacterium
CCCCTCCAGACGGCAGAGAGGAAAGGTAACAATATTCATCGCAGTCAGGGGAGTGCCGCCCATGGCGTACACATCGCTTAAGCTATTGGCAGCGGCGATCTGTCCGAATAAAAACGGATCATCTACTATGGGCGTGAAAAAATCCAGCGTCTGAATCAGCGCCGTTTCGGAGTTTAAGAGATAGACGCCGGCATCGTCCGAAGTATCGGTTCCAACCAGCAATCTAGGATCATTGATTTTGGGAAGCCTTGAAATAACTTCAGTTAGAGCGCCCGGCCCTATTTTAGCCGCTCAACCGCCGCGTTTCGTGAAATCTGTCAATTTCAAGCCGGATCACCTCCTGTTCAAGCCGAATGAGTATAAATATTTCTGTGTCCTATTGTACAACAATTACACCGTCAGCGGCAAAAAAAACTGCGGACCCGTTGGATCCGCAGCCCATTGTTTGATATTTTCAGCCAATCTGCGCCACATGCATGGGCGGAAAACCAATTGCTGCCAAACGTTCCGTCAGTGCCTTGGTATCCTGAATATTCGTCCGGATAACCAGTTCTGCTGAGCCGTCCTCGGTAACATACGTCGCAAGGCTACTGATGTTGACGTTCATGTCCTTAAACACCTGGGTAATATCATGCAATACCCCAACTTGGTTCGACACGCGGAACGTCAGGCGGGTTTTCCCCTCCTTGAGCCCCATGACATCGACAAAACTGTTAAATATGTCTGTTTCCGTAATAATCCCAAGAACCGTTCCTGCCGAGTTAATGACCACAAGACCGGCAATGTGATGATTGGACATAGCCAGAGCTGCTTCTTCAATTGTAGCACCCACATCAATTGTGACAACGTCCTTGTGCATAATATCTTTTACAAGCACTTTTCCCAATAGGTAGTTCATTTCAAAGATTGACAACGAAGTGGCTGTCGAGGGAGAAACCGAACGCAAATCACGATCAGTCACAATTCCCACCAAATTCCCATTATCGACTACAGGCAGACGTTTAATTTTATGGGACCGCATCAGATCCCAGGCTTCCGTAACTCCTGCTGTCGATTCAATCGTTATAGGGTTCGGCGTCATTCGTTTTGCTACAAACATTCTTTTCGCTCCCCTTCCACAACGTTTTCGCCTTAAATCATCCACCAAGATAGGCTTTGCGGACTGCTTCGCTTTCTGACAGTTCCTTGGCTGAACCGGCCAGGGTTATCCGGCCTGTTTCCAGCACATACGCCTGATGCGCAATAGACAATGCCATATGGGCGTTTTGCTCCACAAGCAGGATCGTAGTGCCACCGGCATTGATTTCTTTGATGATGGAAAAAATCTCTTTCACCAATAGCGGAGCCAGACCCATAGAAGGCTCATCAAGCAGCATCAGTCGGGGTTGACTCATCAAACCGCGGCCAATTGCCAGCATTTGTTGCTCGCCGCCGGAAAGAGTCCCAGCAATTTGTTTGCGTCTTTCGCCCAGACGGGTAAACCGTTCGAAAACTTTGGCAATGTCTTTGCTGACTCCACTTTTATCCTTACGAATATAAGCGCCCAGTTCCAGGTTTTCTTCTACCGTCATGTTGGCAAAAATCCGTCTGCCTTCCGGCACCTGACTGATTCCAAGTTTAACGATTTCTTCCGCAGGCATGCTTGATATCGGTTTGCCTTCAAACGCAATATTTCCGGTTTTTGCGCGCAATAGACCGGACACCGTACGCAAAATAGTGCTTTTCCCAGCGCCATTTGCTCCGATCAGGGTTACGATCTCGCCTTCTTTAACATCCACGCTGATTCCTTTAAGCGCGTGAATGGCTCCATAATATACATTTATATTTTCGATCTTAAGCATCAATGTACCTCCTCACCGAGGTATGCCTCGATGACTCGTGGATTGGAACGAATTTGTTCCGGAGTACCCTGTGCGATGATACTGCCATAATCCAGCACATAGATTCGTTCACAAACACCCATAACCAGACTCATGTCATGCTCGATCAGAAGAATTGTCAATTTTAATTCATCCCGTATCCAGCGTATCATCTCCATCAGTTGATGCGTTTCCTGCGGGTTCATGCCGGCTGCCGGTTCATCAAGGAGCAGCAACTGAGGTTGGGCCGCCAGGGCTCTGGCTATCTCCAAACGCCGTTGTTCGCCATACGGTAAATTTTTGGCTATTTCATCGCGCCTATTCGCCAGTTTAAATAGTTCCAGACATTCAAGCGCCTTCTTTTCAATTTCTGCCTCTTCCGAGTAATATCGACCTATTCTTAATACAGATTCAAGCATTCCATATTTCACGTGAAAATGGTAAGCAATTTTCACATTGTCGAGAACAGACAAATCGGAGAATAGACGAATGTTCTGGAATGTACGTGCAATGCCGCGCTGTGTCACCTGATACGGTTTCAACCCCACCAAACTCTTTCCGTCAAACTCCATTTCTCCAGATGTTGGTTCATACACACCCGTCATCAGATTGAATGCGGTCGTTTTCCCTGCGCCATTCGGTCCGATCAGGCCAATTAATTCCCCTTGGTTGATTTCCATGTTGAAATTCGCCACGGCTTTCAGTCCGCCAAACTCTTTGGACAGTTTATTTATTTTGAGCAGAGCCATGCTGTCCACCTCCCAAAATGCGACCGAAGGCCTTCAAACTTAATTCTTTGTTTCCGAATAGACCTTGAGGACGATATATCATCAGTACAATGAGCAACAGCGAATATACGACCATCCGCCACTCCGGATAACTTGCCAATGCAGCTGAAATAAACGTCAACAAAATAGCGGCCGTGATAGAACCTGTGATACTGCCCAGTCCTCCCAAGACAACCATGGTCAGAATGTCAAAGGACTTCATGAATGTGAATGAAGCCGGATGCGCTATATAGAAATAATGGGAAAACAGTCCTCCTGCCACCCCGGCAAATGCAGCACCGACCGTAAAGGCAATTACCTTGTATTTTGTAGTATCTACGCCCATGGCTTCCGCGGCGATTTCATTTTCCCGTATGGAAATGCAAGCTCGGCCATGGCTTGAATTGATATAGTTTTTGATAAAGAAGATTGTAATTACCATGGCAAAAAAGGCCCACGTAAAGTCTGTATAGCGAGGGATGCCCATAAGTCCGGAAGCTCCACCCACATATGGGATATTGAGAATTGTGATGCGAATGATTTCTCCCAAACCTAAAGTGGCAATCGCCAGATAATCTCCTTGCAAACGCAGCGTCGGCAATCCGATGGCAAATCCTAAAATAGCGGCGGCAATCGCACCGGCTCCAATCGCTACAATAAATGGTAACCCCAGCTTAACTGTGAACACAGCGGACATATACGCTCCGACGGCCATGAAACCTGCATGCCCGATCGAAAATTGTCCGGTAAATCCAGTAATCAGGTTAAGACTCACTGCCAAGATTATATTGATACAGATCAATACAATATTCAATTGCCAAAAAGCACCGATCAATTCTGTTTCGATCAACACCATACCTAAAACATACAGTGCTACAGCGGCCGCCAGCGAAATCAGGTCTTGCTTCCTCTTGCTTATCATTGCGGCATCACCTACACTTTCTCTCTGATGTTCTTGCCGAACAATCCAGACGGTTTGAATAACAAAATCACGATGAGAATGATGAATGCGGCTGCATCACGGAAAGTGGAAGACAAGAATCCACTGACCAGTGCTTCGATCACTCCAAGTATAACGCCACCGGCCATAGCTCCCGGTATCACGCCAATACCGCCAAGAACTGCTGCAACAAATGCTTTGAGGCCGGGCATGATTCCCATCAGGGGATCAATCGAATTGTAATATATGCCGACTAAAACGCCCGCTGCTGCCGCAAGAGCAGAGCCTATAGCAAAAGTGAAGGAAATGATCCGGTCCACATTGATTCCCATCAAACGGGCTGCATCCATATCAAAAGATACTGCTCGCATTGCCTTACCAACCATTGTATGGTTAACGACATAAGTCAAAATAAACATAAGAGCAAGGGAAATAATCAAAATTACAATTTGCTGGCTGTTGACCACCATGCCCCAAAAATTGTAAGTGACTGTTGGGAAAAGCACCGGAAATGTTCGGGGTTGCGGTGTTACTAAAATCATTCCGCCATATTCCAGCAACAATGAAACACCAATGGCGGTGATTAGAATTGCAATTTTAGGCGCACTGCGCAGCGGGCGGTACGCCAGACGTTCAATCGCCATTCCCACTGCAGCTGCTACAACCATCGAAAAGATAAATGCGGGTATAAAGGACATCTTAAAATATGTGGTGGCAAAATATCCCGCATAGGCACCCAACATATAGACATCGCCATGAGCAAAATTGATCAGTTTCATGATGCCATACACCATCGTGTAGCCTAGTGCTATCAATGCGTATATGCTGCCCAACGATACGCCGTTTATAAGCTGCTGAAAAAATTGACTGGTTAACGATGAAGAATCCATTTATTTTCCTCCTTGATATGGAGTCCGGAGAGTACCGGCTGTCTGGACCGCATACCCTCCGTGTTGACTCGATTAGGGATTTACTTTTTCGCGGAATGTTTGTTTTCCGTCTTTCATCTCAATAATAACCGCGCTCTTAACCGGATCGTGATTTTCATTGAGAGAAATTAGCCCCGAGACGGCTGCAAAATTTTTCGTTTTTGCAAGTTCATCCTTAATTTTTACGGGGTCGGCACTATTTGCTTTTTTCATCGCATCAAGCACCATAATGGTGGCATCATATGATAATGCGGCAAACGCATCAGGCACCGCATTATATTCTTTTTTGTATGCTTCAACAAACGTCGTCACTGCCGGGCTTTTTTCATCCGGCGAATAATGGTTGCTGAAGAAACTATTATTGAGGGCACTCGGTGTCGCTATTTCAGCAAGTTTGGAAGAATCCCATCCGTCGCCCCCGAGAACCGGCAAAGGCATTCCCATTTCCCTAGCCTGCCGGATGATCAGCCCAACCTCTTGGTAATATCCGGGAACGAACATTACATCGGGGTTTTGGCTCTTCATTTTTGTCAGAGTCGCTTTAAAATCGGTATCTTTTTGCAAATAGGCTTCTTTGGCAACGATCTTTCCGCCATTTTTCACAAAGGTCTCTTCAAAGAACTGAGCAAGACCTTTGGCATAATCACTGGAATTGTCGATGTAAAGAGCCGCAGTTTTCGCCTTCAATGATTTTGCGGCGAAATTTGCCATTACAGATCCCTGGAATGGATCGATAAAAGCTGCACGGAAAACGAATTCCCGAACTTTTTTCGTGTCCGGATCCACGGTAACTTTGGGATTGGATGCCGTCGGGCTGATGGCCAGCACTTTTGCCTGCAGATTAATGGGAGCTGCCGCCATCACACTCGACGAAGCGATTGGAGCGATTACCGCCACCACTTTATCCTGTGTGACCAGTTTTTGCATGGCGTTGGCCGCCTCGGCCGCTTCGCTTTTGTTGTCGGCTACAACCAGCGTCAGCTGTTTACCCAGCAATCCCCCTTTAGCATTGATTTCCTTGATTGCCAACTTGGCTCCGTTAGCTGCCGACTGTCCGAATGTTGCATTACCGCCGGTCATTTCAAGATCTGCACCAATTTTGATCACATCTGCAGCAGCAGGTTTCTTTTCTCCGCCACAGCCGGCCAAAAGCACGACTGCTGCGAGCAATACGATACATATTCCTGTGGTAATCATTTTGTTCTTCATTATTTCTCCCCCTGTTCCTATTGTTTCTTCGCTTTTCATCACATTAGTAGACGGCATCTCCTCGCTTCCCGGCACCTGTGCCTTTGGCGAGAGACCCAAAGCTTGAAACCATAGAATAAGACTCCACCGAACGTTTTTCCGGCATTGGTCCTGTCAACAGGGTATGTCCGATCTCCGCCTCGCCTCGTATGTTAATAAATGATGATGGGTCCACAAGATATTATATGTACGATATATTGGAGTGTCAACGATTTGTGACACTACATTGTCCGAATATGTCCTTCTCAAAAAGACATTGCTTTTGCCGATGTTGAGTCTTACGAGGGAAATGGCGGGATAAGACGATAGTCTTATCCCGCCATTGGGATATTTTCGATTTTATATTTTTTTATGGATTCACTTTTTCTTTGAAAACCAAATTCCCATCTTTTACTTCGATGACTACAGCGCTCTTTACTGGATTGTGATTAGCATCTAGTGTAATCGTACCGGATACGACCTGCAGATTTTTTGTCTGAGCCAGTGCATCTCTAATCTTTTGCGGTTCGGCGCTGTTGGCCCTTTTGATCGCATCGACAAGCATCATCGTCGCATCGTAAGCCAAAGCTGCCAATGCGTCCGGAACCTGACCATAATCTTTTTTGTATGTTTCCACAAATTTAATGACTTTGGGATCTTTATCGTCCGCGGCATAGTGATTGCTGAAGAAGGTATTTGTCAAGGCTTCTTTTCCAGCTATTTCGACCAGTTTCGGAGAATCCCATCCGTCGCCGCCGATCATCGGCCCTTTGTATCCTAATTCACGGGCTTGCTTCACGATGAGGCCCGCTTCTTCATAATAACCTGGAACGAAAATAACTTCCGGGTTTGCTGCTTTAATTTTCGTCAAGGTAGATTTGAAATCTTTATCTTTTTGCAGATAGGCTTCATTGGATACAATCTTGCCGCCAGCTTTCGTAAATCCTTCTTCGAAGAATTTTGCCAATCCCTTGGCATAGTCGGAGCTTTGGTCGCCATAGATTGCTGCAGTTTTTACTTTAAGAGACTTGGCAGCAAAGTTTGCCATGACAGTCCCTTGGAACGGATCGATAAAGCATGCGCGGAAAGCAAACTCTTTAACTTTTCCGTCATCTCCTACAGTTACCTTGGGATTGGTAGATGTATTGCTGATAAACGGCACTTTGTTTGCATGGGCAACAGGAGAAGCCGCCATGGAACTGCCGCTTGTCACAGCACCGATTACTGCAACGACTTTGTCTTGCGTGATTAGTTTTGTAATCGCATTGGTGGATTCAGATGGTTCAGATTTGTTGTCAGCCGTGAATAGAGTGAGTTGCTTGCCGATTACGCCACCAGCAGCGTTCACTTCTTTGATCGCCATCTTGACACCATTGAGGGAGGATTGACCAAATGTTGCCTGGCCACCAGTCAGTTCAAAATTCGCACCAATCTTGATGTCATTTGCAGCCGGTGCCGCCGCTTTTTTGTCTCCACCGCCACATCCTGCAACTACCAGAGACAGAATCATGAGTGCCAGTACGAGAACTGGGAAGCGCTTTGCCTTTTTCGACACACTTTCTCCTCCTTTTTTCTCCGTAAACACGCACATCGACCAAGACGGCAGACGGCAATCTGCCGTTATGTGCATTATTATAGGATTCTAAGGCATAGCATGTCAATACATTTCGAGTTTTTTGTAACTCACTGTTGTTTTGGAATGTACTTTTGTAAATTCAAACAGTCTTGTACATGGGAATCGCTTCGGCATTTGGATACATGGCCCATATTCCGGAAGGGCAAATCCCTGCGCAAATTCCGCAACCAATGCATTTTTCGGCTTCCACTACATATTCAAAACCAGTGGAGGTTTGATTGCGGGAAATTGCGTTTTCCGGACAGGACTTCATGCACATATGGCAGTCCCTGCAAGTACCGCAGCTAATGCAGCGATGATATTCATCTTTGGCAGAGGGCAGATCGCAACTATGGCATTTTTTAAAATAGGCGGTCTTTAAACGAGCGCTGGGAATTTTTGTTTTCATTTCGCCAGAGTAAATCGTTCCCGTTAAAAAAGCGTTTACGGATAGCGCCACTTGCCTCCCTGTGCCGATAGCATCAACAAGCCGGCCAGGTTTTACCGTATCACCGGCAGTAAAAATACCTGGTGCGATGCACATCTTTGCGTCAGGTTTCAAGTACCCCCGGTCCAAGTCGATCTCTTTCGGCAAATAACTCAAATCCGGACTTTCACCGATTGTGATAATGACCATATCACCGCGAATCAATTCTCCTGATTGAGTAATGATCCCTTCCGGCTTAATCTCCTTTGTAAAGACTGGCCAGATTAATTCTCCGCCCAATTCCTGTACGTGTTCGATTTCTTTCTGAAATGCAGCCGGTCGCTGCACATCAATGCATACAACCTGTTCCGCACCCATCTGATAGGCACCGACCGCAGCATCCATGCCTGAGTTTCCGCATCCAATCACTATGACTCTTTTCCCGACTTTGAAGCCTTCCCCCCTGTTAATCGCTTTCAAGAAGTCCAATCCTTTGACGATTCTCTCATTGCCGGGCCAAGGAATCATTCGGGTTATATGCCCTCCGGAAGCTACGACAATTGCATCATTCTCCTGACGTATTGCCATGAAAGATTCCGCATCCACCGGATGGTTTGTCACAAAACGGACGCCTATGGATTCGATGCGTTTGAGTTCTCTTTCCAGGGTTTCATGCGGCAGTCGGGAGCGAGGAATCACTTGCTCCATTTTGCCGCCCATCGATTCATGCGCCTCGTATACAACTACCGTATGCCCATCCTTTGCCAGTTGCCACGCTGCAGAAAGTCCTGCAGGACCACCGCCGATTACAGCGACTTTTTTTCCCGTCAATCTTTCCGGTGCAGGAATATCAACGTTGGCAGAGTAGGTTCCGAGCCGTCCGATTTGTGCTGAAATGTCAACTTGACTGCGTGTACATTCGTCCATGCAGAGATTCATGCAGACCGCACCGCAAACAGATCCGGGAAAGGGAGTATAATCAAGAACCAGCTTGTATGCATCATCAACCTTGCCTTCGCGAAGCAGGTTGAAACGTTGTTGTGAAGGAATGGACGCAGTACAGTTGAATTCGCATGGAGCCATATACTTTTGATTTTCCCAGAATGGAACTCTCTGGCGATATTTTCCTGTTGCAACAAGACCCATCACTTGCCAGTCGTCATCGCATACATCGCCGAAAATACTGCCGTTTACCCATGTTGTTTTTCTATAGGTAAGAATATCAATACTTGCTTTTTTCGGTCTTTCGTCATAAGTAAGCGGGGTAACCTTGTTCCATTCACTCCAATTTGTGAGCATTGCTTTTAGCTCAGTGCGGCCAATGTCAGTAAGAAATTCGTCCATACCGCCTTGCAGGTAAGCAATGTCCGCTTCCGCCAAAGGTCCAACTTTCACGTCCTTTTTTGAAATACCATGGGCAGAGCCGCGAAAATACAGCTTCCCTCCAACCATGCCGACACAGGAACGGTCTCCGATAACCGATTCAAATCCTTCGCTGTCAACTCCGCATACAACCGAGGTTCCACCGGACATAAACTCAAAGGAAAAGCTTCCGCAATTCTTTAATACCCAGAACTCAGGTGCGCTATAGAGAGGATCGTGTTTCATCATGGAGCCGGAGCGAGTTCCCGCCCTGCCACCGATAAAAATTTTGCCTGAGGCAGCGCAGTGCGCAGAAGTATCACCGCCATCCCCCGTAACAACAATTTTGCCGCCGGCATTTAGCCAGCCTACGTCAGCCGATGCAGGCCCCTCGACATAAATTTCTGTCCCCTCGAGACACATGCAACCGACGCGTTGCCCGGGGTTTGTCACATGAAATCGCAACGTTTTTCCCTCGGGGTGCCATAGCGGACCTCCGATATCATGTTGTCCCGAAGCCTCAACTACAAAATCCGTCTCTCCCTCGGCCAATGCAGCATTGATCGCCTGCAGCAGATCTTGTGTCGACATTCTTTCATTATTTTGCAGTGTGTTGATTTTGAACATGTCCGCACCCCCTAACACGCATATGTGATTGACAATTTGTCAGCCACTGCGCGATCATTTGTAACAAGAGCGTCGGATCGGCCTACAGGTAGAGAGCTGTTTCCGACAGGCGCCATCAGTTTTTTCAATTCGGCATCGAATGCAAGCATATATTCCACAATATTCTGAGCAGCCTTATCAATGTCAAGCCTTTTCACGAGACGCGGATCCTGTGTGCAGATTCCGGTGGGGCACAATCCTGTATTGCATGCATTGCATCGGCCTCTTTCGTTCCCTACGCAACCGCACAACTGAATCAATAGTTTACCCATAAACACGCCATTGGCGCCCAGGCAGATTAATTTAAAGGCATCAGCAGCCGCATTGCCAGTCAACCCTATTCCACTGCCGCCCCAAAGAGGTATACGTCCCTGACTCCCCTGCTTGACTGCCGAAAGGTAGCAATCGCGAATTTTTGAGACTACAGGATGGCCTGTGTGGTCGAGTGAAACTTCATTGGCTGCTCCAGTTCCGCCTTGTATCCCGTCAATAAAGAATCCGCCGCAGATTTTATAAGGATCACGCAGCAAATTATTGTATACAGAAACAGAAGTAGCCGATGCTGCGCATTTAATAGCAACAGGCACCCTGAACTTAAAGGCGGCGTTCATGGACATAAACATTTTTTGCACGGATTCTTCTATAGAGTACAAACCCTGGTGATTTGGCGGTGACAAGAGGTCCGCCTTGGGAACACCACGAATCGCCTGGATATGTTCGGCTACTTTAGCGGCTGGCAATAACCCGCCGTCGCCAGGTTTTGCACCTTGCCCAATCTTGATGATGATACCCGCCGGATCAACTTTCATTTTGGGCAATGCCTTTACAATCCGGTTCCAGCCAAAATGGCCGGAAGCAATCTGGATCATGAAATATTTCAGGTATTCTGATTCCATCAGCTTGACAGGCATTCCGCCTTCCCCAGAACTCATGCGCACGGGCATCTTATGTTTTTCATTCAGATATGCCGT
>CAZXCC010000082.1:0-10734 GCA_964638945.1 uncultured Veillonellaceae bacterium
TGCTGCAGCCGCTGCATTGCGCGATACGTTGACAGCATAGGGATGGGTTGCATCAACGAGAACCCGAATGCCCTCCTGCCTGATGAACAAAGTCAGCTCCGCTTCGGTCATGGCCTCCGCCTGAACTCTGGCTGCGCTCTGTTTGGCCAGTTCACGGCCATATTCGCTTGTCACGGAAACAGTCACGTTATAGCCTGATTTCTCCAGCTCAGAAGCTATTTCGCGCCCGTCCCGCGTTCCGGCAAGCACGAGAATCACAGCGCATAACCCCTCGGCGTGATCATAAACGAACCATTCCGGAAAGTCTGGGTATTGCCGATGATCACAGTGGTAAACATATCGATCTTTTCCTCCGTAAAACGGTCCAGTGTCGTAATGGACACTTCCTCGTCGACCCTCGTGACGGAACGGACCACGCCGACAGGAGTTTCTGCAGGCCGATGCTGCAAAACAATCTCGCGGACTTTTTCAATCTGCTGCGTCCTGCGGGTACTCTTGGGGTTGTAGATAGCCAGCACAAAATCGGCTTCCGCCGCAGCACGAACTCTCTTTTCAATCAGTTCCCAGGGAGTCAGCAAATCACTCAGGCTGATCACCGCAAAATCATGCATCAGCGGAGCGCCGAGCGCAGCTGCAGCCGAACTCACCGCACTGACTCCCGGAATGATGCGCACTTCCGGGCGCGACTCTTCCGGAATCTTGATGGCAAGCTCCAGTACCAGGCCCGCCATTCCATAAATTCCAGGATCACCGCTGGAAACCACGGCCACTTTTTCACCGGTTCCAGCTCTTTCGACAGCAGCTTCGCAACGCTCAACCTCCTGCATCATTCCGGATCCGATCACCGGTTTTCCTGCAACCAGTTCAGCCACAAGTTCCAGATATGCATGATAGCCTACAACCGAATCCGCCTGTTCCAAGGCCGCTTTGGCCTCCAGCGTCATACTCCGGATGTTGCCTGGTCCAATTCCCACCACCGCGATTTGACCTCGGCGATGGCCACCGTTACCTTGGGGTACACTGTCTTGGGCAGCAACAGGGTCGATGCCCGTGCACCCAGAAGAGCCGATGCTTCGCATACATTTCCCACTCCTATTTCTTCTTCCACAAAAAGCGAATTTTTCAGTTGGTTTTTGTCGATGACTTCCTGCAACTGTTCATTAGTATTAAACTCCACCGGCGTTTCCATTTGCTGCGCCGTCGCAAGCAAACCAATTTCTTCCTGCTTTACTTTGCTGGACCCTATGATCGCAATACTCTTGGGGCTACGCCCGATTTTCAGGCAGGCTCCGTTGATCGCGGCAAGAATTTCCACACTGCTGGCGCCTTTGCGGCAACCGATGCCTATGGAAAGGGTCGCAGGTCGAAGATACACATGCAGTTGCGGCATATAGAGAATTTTGTCGGTAATGATCACTGCCGCATCATATTCGTCGTGATTGCCGAGTTCCTCCAGTCCTTTGAACTGAATCCCGGCATCAATGGCCCAGTTAAAATATTTCTTTACATCTGCGATATCCTTGTCAATAAAATATGGAACCCTTTTCCCTGCGGCGATGGCAGCATTTACTGCCTTCATCTCTTCGAAAGGATCGATGGTCAGGTCCATCTTCACCGCAATCACGTCAGGAGCAGGCAGGTTGGCAATATCCGTGGCTGTTGTGATTACCGGCCTTGCACCGATTACCTCCGCCACTTTTCTCGTCAGTTCATTGGCGCCGCCGATATGACCTGACAAAAGGCTGATGGCATGGATTCCGGCTTCGTCCATGACCACAACGGCAGGGTCGGAACGCTTGTCAATCATATATGGGGCAATAACACGCACGACGATTCCTGTCGCCATGATAAAAATCAATCCATCATATTCATAAAATATTTTCGCAACATGTTTGGAAAGATTGTCAAAAGGGTATGTCGAAGCGTGCAGGGAAGCCCGTGCCCAGGAAAAAAGGTCTACTTCAGCATGCAGTTTTTTGCCCAGCTCTTCTCCCAGCAGGGCTCCTTTCATCGTAACAGAAAGTATGGCAATCTTCATGATTTGGCCTCCCGAAACATGTGTCCGAATTCAGGAGCATAGAGACGTGATTCCTCATACTCCCGCGACAACACGTCTCCAACAATCACCATGGCTGTCCGGCTTACACCAGCCGCTTCCAGTTGAGCTGCGATGGTGGAAAGAGTCCCCCGGAACGTCCGTTCTTCGGGCCAGGATGCCTTTTCCACGACAGCAACCGGTGTATCCGGGGAATAACCGCCTGCCGTCAATTCGCGCACAAGTTCGTCAAACATATGGACACTCAAAAATATGCACATCGTCGACTTGTGTCCGGCCAGGCTTCGGATCTTCTCCCGCTCCGGTACTGGAGTCCGCCCTTCCATCCGGGTGATGATCACTGTCTGCGAAACTCCGGGCAGCGTATATTCCTGTCCCAGGGATGCCGCCGCCGCCAGGAACGAGCTGACTCCGGGCACTACAGACCAGGCGATGCCGAGACTGTTCAGGCGGTCGATCTGTTCCTGAATGGCTCCATAGATGCTGGGATCGCCGGTATGCAGGCGAACCACTTTTTTGCCGGCATTCACAGCTTCATTCATTACCGCAATCACTTCGTCCAAAGTCATGGACGCGCTGTTGTATATTTCGCACCCGGGTGCTGTCACTTCCAGCAGGGCGGGGTTCACCAGCGAACCGGCATAGATCACGACATCAGCTTCTGTTAAGAGACGTTTTCCTTTAACGGTTATCAATTCCGGATCGCCGGGACCCGCTCCCACAAAATGCACTGTTTTCTTTGTCATAAGCACTCTCCTTTGCGGCATGTAACCACATACACGGAATTCAGTGACTGAAACATATGACGGCCGCCCACCGGCCGAATCCTTGTTACCTGCAGTCCGCAGGACTCCACACGAAAATCATTTTGTTCATCCATAAACCGCAGTGTATCGTGCAGCGTCTCCACCAGCACCGCCGTGATCAGCAACCGTCCGCCCTGCTTCAGTCGGCTTGCGGACGTTGACAGGATTTCCGTCAGGTTTCCGCCGCTGCCGCCGACGAACACAACGTCGGGGTCAGGCAGTCCTTTCAATGCTTCCGGAGCTTTCCCATGGAGGACCGTAATATTTTCCAGACTGAATTTTTTTGCGTTCGCATACACCAGAGCACAAGCTTCCGCATCACCATCCAGCGCAAAAACCTGTCCCCGACTGGCCCGAAAGGCAGCTTCCACAGACAACGAACCGGTACCGGCACCTATATCCCAAACAATCTCTTCAGGTTCAACCATGGCCTGTGCCATAACAAAAAGGCGGATTTCCTGCTTGGTCATCGGCACTTCCCCGCGCTGGAACTGTTCATCCGAAATCACCGGAAGTTTTCGGCTCATTCCATCACCACCATCACGCAACTGTCAAAACCGGAAACCTGTCTTGCCTTTTCCAGTGTTGTCGCCAATATTTTTTCCTCCGGGTATGACAGACTGCGGCAGAGCCAAACCCTGGCTGCGTCCGGCCAGTTCTGTTCCTGCAGCCACAAGGCAATTCGCGCCGGATGATTGTTGCCGTCTGTCAGAAAAGACAAAATCCGTCCGGTTTCATAGACAAGCTCCGCCATGTCAGGCACTCTCCCGTGCGCGCTGACAAGTTTGGCATTCTGCCAGGGCAACGCAAGCCGGGAAAAGGCATACTGAAACGAGCTGATTCCTGGAATCACCCGGATACATTCAGATGGGAATTCGCGCCTCATCGTCTCAAGAAGACTGTAATAGCCCGGATCCCCGGAAACCATGACCACCACATCCTGCCCGCCCAGTTTTTCCCGCACGGAAATCAAAAGGCCCCGGATGTCGCCATCCACTTTTACCGTTTGTTGATGCGGTCTGGCAAAGTCCTGTAACGCCCGGGCACCGCCGACAAGCACATTCGCAGAATCAATGGCCTGCTGCGCTGCAGGCAGGATATATTCCGGCGCACCGGGTCCGATTCCGACAATCGTCAGGGTATGTTCCATCCGAGACGGCCTCCGATCTGGCGGGCTGTGTCGTCCATTCCCAGCACTTCGCCTTTCATAGTTACAATCGCCGTACCAACTGCAAAAGCATCAAACACGTACCGCATCGCCCTCAGACTGGCGCGCTCGGCCAGCACCCTGTAAACAGACTGCAGGCCATACTGCTCCAGAATCGGTATGGCCGCTTCCGTCGTTCTGCATTCCAATACGGCGAGCACCGCCTGTTGCGGCGCACCGGCAGCCGCCATATAAGCAGCCAGGGTTTCCATTCTGGCGTCAGCCATCCGGTTGTGGGTGTGAAACACACCGGCAGCGACTTTCACCAGCTTTCCCAGATGCCCGAACAGCAGCACTTCCCTGATGTTATATTCCGCAGCCGCCTCAAGCATAAAGCCGATAAAATTGCTTGTTTGAATCACTGCCGCAGCCGGCAGGCCATAGCGCCCCACAGCAAAATCCTGACCTATTTTCCCTGGAACCATCACGATGGAATTGTAGCCCTGCGCTTTTGCCACGCTGATCTGCGGTTTGAGCGAATTTTTAAAAGCTTCTTCCGACATCGGTTCCACGATGCCGGTCGTTCCGATAACGGACAAACCGCCGGTAATGCCCAGAATCGGATTGAGAGTGCGTTTTGCCAGCGCCGCTCCACCGGGAATCGAGATTGTCACCGCTGCGCCGCACCCTGCAGGCAGCAGAGGACGAATGGCGTCTTCGATCATTTTCCGCGGCGCAGGGTTGATGGCCGGTTCTCCCACAGGAATCTGCAATCCCGGCAAAGTGACCGTTCCGATCCCATCGCCGGCGCGAAACCGAATCGCATCATCCTGTTTTGAAACATGAACTTCGGCGCATACCTGCACCCCGTGCGTAATATCCGGGTCGTCGCCGGCATCTTTGATGATACTGGCACGCCCTCCCTCAGCAAACGCTTCGGCTTTTTCCACCGGGATCCGCAGCGTGACACCGGACAGGGAAACAATCTCCACTGTTGCAGTCAACTGCTTCAGCCAGGCCATGACGGCAGCTTTGGCTGCAGCGGCGGCACAGGTCCCGGTCGTGATCCCGGAGCGCAATACAGGTCCGGACAAATGAAATACCCCCTGCAAACAGGGGGTATCATAAATAATAGTCGCGGCATATCATTCATTCTACCCACCTGCCTATCTCTCGTAGGTCGTAACGGCGTGTGTTGAAACAGGCAGGTCTCCTGACTCCGGTTCATCACACAGCCCAGCCTTCCCAGGTCGCCCCAGTGGCATATTCGTGTAGCTGCACTCACCGTTACAGTGGCGGGACCGCGCCGGGTTTTCACCGGGCTTCCCTATTAAGCATAAGCACCCATTCCCTAAAACCATATGCAATTCCCTAGTAACTTAATGCAAATATTTTACCCTGATTCAGGCAAAAAGACAACTGGCATAAATTACTGATATATTACACCCCGGAAACTTCTCCCGTCCACCTTGACCCAATAAGGGTCTTCCCTCCGGATCAGCCGCACGTGTGCTGTCTCTTGCAAGACCGGCTGTTTCAGAAGCCATTCCCAGTCAATCCGGGACTCTTCCAAAGCATTGTGCCGGATATGGAAATACCCCATTTGCGTTGCCGTCAGGTTATGAAAAAAATGACTGCCCAACGAAGGCTCCGGAGACAGATGTTTCGTGTCCACCTCCACGATCACCTGAGCCTGCGACATTTGCGCCCAGGACAAAGGGATACCCAGCCATCGGTCCGAGGTACCCATCCGTCCAAAACCGATCAGAATGCAGCGGCGCCCTTCCCTGTACAACCTGTTGTTCAGCACTCCGATTTCTGTGGCGATTTCGACACTGTCTTTCAGTTCAAAGCTCTGAGGATTCACAAAAATAATATCCTGGATACTCTGATAGAACCCGTTGCCGATCGTATGGCTGCTGAAGCACCAGGATTCCTTCACATCATCGATCCTGACCTGTTCCGCCTCCAAACCTGCTACCATGGGCCGTATCTGCAGAAAATAAAATTCCTTGGGCTTATCTTTATCTTTGGGAATATTGACGGCAAATTCGATTTCCACGTCAGCGCCAAACGATTGCTTTCCCAATTGCAGCAAATCTTTGATGACACTCGTCAGAGGCAACCTGTTGTATTTGAGAATCGGTGCAAACGTAACCAGCTTGGGGCCTTTTTGGCTGACGTTGTCATAGATATAATCATCTTCTGCCGAATATGTGCTGCCGATATATTCCAGCGTGCCATCCTGTTCCGCCCTGGAAACAGGCAGTTTTTCATAAGTACAGTCCTCGTTTCCGTTCAGTGTGATATCCGCCGCAGCCTTTAAATCCAGCGCATAAAAAGAGATCTGCGATTTCACAAAGTAATCCTTCGGTCCGGCAACGAGTGGGTTCATTTTGGGATGAGCCGGGGAAAAACGGTGAACCTGTTCTCCGTCCACCACGGTTTTTCCCAGGCCCAGTGCGAGGGCAACTGTACCTTCCTCCGCTTTCATGGGATGAAAAGGATAAAAATTGTAGGACTGCGCCACTCCGGAAATTACCGGATAGAAAAGATCTCCGTATCTCTCTCCCACAAGTTCCTGAATAAGGACAGCCATTTTCTCCTCTTCAATGCGTATGCCGGCATTTTGGGCATATTGTCTGGGCGCAGCACAAAACACCGATGCAAAAACCAGCTTCACCGCATCGGAAAGCTGCTTGAAACGGATTTCAGAATCCTCATGACTGTTGGGAACAACGTACGTTTTGTATATTCCGGCAAAAGGCAATACCCGTGAATCTTCCAGAAGGCTTGAAGAACGGATCGCCAAAGGGCATCTGATATATTGCGTCAGAACCTGCAGGTTTTTCCGTATGGTTTCAGGCAGTTCGGTCTCAATGAATTTCTGCGCAATTTCCGTTTCGTCACTCGTGCCGGCAGTAAAATCATATAGATTATTCTCATCCAGAAACTTTTCGAAGATCTCGCTGCAGATTACAAACGACCGTGGAACTTCAACCTTAATGTCATCGTATTTTTCCGTCAGCTGGGCTTTTGAGATCAATGAATTGATAAAGGCAATACCCCGGGCTTTCCCTCCCAGGGAACCGTTCCCAAGCCGGATAAAGGCATTCTCCATATCTTTCTTGGTAAGACCTTCAAAATCAAGAATCACGCCTGACTGATATCGCTCGAAATATGCTTTCAACACGTTTAGGATACATGCCCGGATGTCCTCCGCACTGATGAAATCGAACGCATCAAGACAGCGCAGCTTTTCAGCGACTTCGATCTCCGTGCGTGCCCGGAACCATCGTGAAAAATGATTGTTTTTCGCATGATATTGAAGGCTTTCATCCGGCAAGTCCCTGATGATCCTTTCAAAATTAGTGATGTCGGTTGCTTCCGCTATCACTCTTCCGTCCGGATATTTGAAAACAAACGAGCCAAATCCGTAGTTTCCTAAGATAAAGGCACGTAAATCATGCAATAGACTCGGTGAATTCTTGTTCAGAAAATGCACATTGATTTCTTTCGCTTTTTCAGCATTTTCCAGCTGTTCTGACTGCAATAGAAAAGGAAAACCGGCAATCATTTCGATTACTCTCTCAGCCAGTTCAAACCCTGCGGCCGGATTGATCACTCCATCTTTGGGAAAGCTGACGTCGGAAATAACGCCAAGCAAGTTTTGGCGGTACGTCATGATGATCTCCATCGCTTCTTCATACGTCTCGGCAAGCAGTATCTTCGGCCGCAGACGCACCCGAAGGAGTCCATGGCTCGTATTCATCGCATGTTGCACCAGATAGCGGGTTTGCGTCAAAATCTCCGTATAGATGATCGGCAGGATCTGCGAGTAGTAAACCGGCGAATCATCCACGATCAGAATCGCCTGAACGCCCTGTTTGCTGTCTGCTGCCACATTTTTCCGATCTTCGATATATTTAATAATCGCCAGCAATATTTTTCCGTCTCCGGACCAATAAAAAACCCTGTCAATACAATGGGTCTTTCTGATGCGGGCGATCATTTCGTCAGTCAGCCTGTCATACGACAGCATGACGATAGGAATATCGGGATAGACATTTTTCAGCGCTTTTTCAAACTCAAAAGAACTCAGGTCGCTAATGCGGGACATTGCAATAATGAGATGATACGTCCTTGTTTCCAGTGCTTCCAGTGCTTCTTCCAGGTTAGAAACCCGTGTAATCCTGGGAACAAAAGGAAGATTCAAATCAGCAAACTGATTGTAGATCTGTTCGGATAATTTCCCGTCCTCTTCAAGCACAAAGCCATCGTACGGCGTAGAAATCAGGAGTATTTCCGTAACCCTGAATTTAATCAGATCATGTACACTGGAAAACCGTGATTTCAAATCCGCGTAATGTTTCATAATACCCCTCTCTGCTCACGGATCGATTTCGTCTTTCAAGACTTTGCACCGAGGAAACAATAAGTGCTTTCGCTTATATCCGATGGATTTCCTTCCTGCCCGACAGGACAAAGCAAAATTCGAAGTCAGCAAAAAAGATGTCAAAATATTGGAAATCATAGGAACACAGTGATACACTGTACCTGTGCACGGCAAAAATATCTCTTGCGAAATCTCGGTACAGAGAGGAAATCAAAATTATATCATAAGGGAGTGAAAGACAAGCATGAATACGGGTAACAAAAAAATCTTCTGTTCCCTGGCATTCTCCCTGCTCCTCGTACTTTCCGCAGTTTCGCCGGCTTATGCCGATGGAGCGACAAATCCGCTCTATCCGGACCGGCCCAATGTTGTCTGGAATGAGACGAGCCGAAGCACCGTAGTCGTTCACATCTTCAACACCACCGGTTTCGAGCTGGACTTGGCCAGCAGCGACTTCAAAGACATCGATTACCCTACCGACTATCATCCGCAATACGGATCGACAAAAGCATCTCCCTTTGCCTTTTCCCCGTCAGGCATCCCTCAAGTGATTCCAAAGCAATCCGCAGCTTCTTTTGTTGTGTCCTGGCTGGATACTGCTCTGAAAAGTGGTTTCAACAACGATAATGTCCTGGCCGACCTGAATATATCCTATACCATGAAACAGGTGAATTCCTCCCCTGCCTATATCCAGAGCGCCTGCCCCAATCCTACGACCGGCGACGTGGCGATCCATCTGGATTTCAACCGCGTGAAAGAAGTCCAAAAATCACTGAAAGGCGAAGTATTTAAACTGATTGTCCATAGCACCGAGTTCCTCCTTGATGGGGCGGAATCTATGATGGAACCCAACCCGATCGTCTTGACGGGGTTTCTGCTCAGCGCCTACGAAATAGCCAACGATGCCAAAGAAATTGCAGATCGTGACGGCAGCAGCAATCAAGTCTATTTCAGCGCTTATGCGCTTCCCAAAAACAACAGCGCGACCAGTGATTTCCCCGGCGTATACGGCGGTACGAACTTGAATGCAACTTCAGCCGATGCCGCGGCTCCTTACGATGGTCTATACTCCCAGCAGGGAACCACACAGGGCTGTCCCCAGGCTTTTATTATTCCGGCGGTATTGGTGCAACGGGAAACAGGACCGAGTGACGGGTCGCTGAGCGGACATATGCCGGTGGTCTTTGTCACCCTGGCCACCGTCAGCGACTGGGAAGCTGCCTTGGCTTCGCAAACTCCGGCAACGATGCAGGCCAGCCCTGCCGGCTATAAAATCACGCAACAGTTGCAGCGCGAAGGCCGCAAAGGACACGCTGCATTTATCAAGCTGACCCGCACGCTCAATCGCAGCGAACGGGAACTGTTTGACGGCGCCTATAAAGCGATTCGGGATAAAAAAGTACTGACCCGCGAACAGGAGGCCCTTTTGCTCCGATTCGCCGACGCGTTGGAAAAACATGAAACCGCACTACCACGTTCCGCAGCGCCAGTGACGCAATCTATCCCTGCGAATAAAAGCAAGTAAGGAAAGGAGAGTGGAATGATGAAAGCGACACTGCGAACCGCCGTCCTTCTGTTCTTTGCCATAACTCTTATTGCTGCTGCTCCGGTGACGGCATGGGCGGACTGCGCCCAGTTTCCCCCCGGCATACTCATCGGGACCGATTCGGGGTCGAATGATAGTTTTACCTGGACTTTCAGCCTGATCAACCTGACAAGCGGCAATGTGAAGATCGGCGCCAAAGGCTCCACCGACAGCCAGTCCGACAATTATCTGGGCAGCGGCTTTCCCTACAGCACTGCATATCCGCCGGGGAACTCCAGCAACAGTAAATCAACCGGAGGGGCATCGACATCGCCGGACATAAACCTCACCACATGGAAAAGCAATTCGCATCAAGACATGTTTCCCGACCACTGCTCCACGACGGTCCCCTTTGAAATTGCCAACGATACCGCTTATAATTTCAGTCTCAAATTTTCGCAGTATTTTGGCCGGCACAGTGCTGCAGTAACCATTCAGCCGCCTTTTGGCCAGACTTCCTGGAAATACAGCACATCTGTCAGCAACGACAACGGGTATTACGCGTTTGACCCCACAAGCACGGCCAAAAGCGGCACCGGGGAGGGCAACGGGATTCTGTTCGCCATTTCCGACAAGTATATCCTTTCACTCTACAAAAATAATGAGTGGGCCACCAACGGAGCCAACGACCTGATCCTGGTCGTCACAGAGCGCAATCCCAACAATAAGTACTCCGGCAATAAGGTGCGCTGGGATTTTTAAGAAAACCCGGCTTACGCCGAGCCTCTGGCGACAGCGGAAGTC
>CAZXCC010000083.1:0-10662 GCA_964638945.1 uncultured Veillonellaceae bacterium
CCCCGAACCCTCTGATTAAGAGTCAGATGCTCTACCAATTGAGCTAGTGAGTCATTGTTCACAGTTTTGTATTATAGACCCAATAGGTGGACGTGTCAAGCAATCCAACGATCAACGGCTAAAACATAGATTCCAGTACAATCGTCTGCTCACGGTCAGGTCCGACGGAAATGATTCCGAGGCGAGCACCGGAGCATTCGCTCAATCGTTCGACATACCGGCGGGCTTTGAGCGGTAGGTCTTCATAACGGCGAATGCCGGAAATATCCTGCTGCCAGCCAGGCAATTCCTCGTATACCGGTTCCACCGCATCCAGCATTTTGAGACTCGCAGGATATTCATGAAGCGGCTTCCCTTTGTAACGGTAACCGGTACAAATCTTCAGCGAAGGTAGTGTATCCAGGATATCCAGACGAGTGATCGCGAGGCAATCGATCTGGCTCAGTTGGCAGGCATACTTAACAACTACCGTGTCCAGCCAGCCGGTACGACGGGGACGACCCGTAGTGGTCCCGTATTCATGACCTCTTTCCCTGATCATATTGCCTGTTTCATCATGCAGTTCCGTGACAAATGGCCCCTCTCCCACTCGAGTGGTATAGGCCTTGACAACCCCAATGACTTTGCCGATTGCTTTGGGCCCCACTCCAGCACCGATGCATACGCCGCCAGCCAAAGGATGAGACGACGTCACATATGGGTAGGTCCCAAAGTCCACGTCAAGCATGGTTGCCTGCGCTCCTTCAAATAAAACCTTTTCCCCCTTTTGCAGCGAATCATGCAGAGCGTATATGGTATCTGTCACATAGGGCCGCAATTCATCGGCATAACCAAGATACTCGGTCAACACTTTGTTGTAGTCGAGTGCTTCCTTGCCATAAATACCTGCAAGCAACCGGTTCTTTTCTTCGATGTTCTGTTTGAGACGAATAGCAAATTCTTCCGCATCCATCAAATCAACCATGCGGATTCCTGTGCGCGAATCTTTGTCGGAATAGCAGGGACCGATCCCTTTCTTCGTGGTACCGATTTTTCGGTCGCCGCGCGAGTCTTCATCGGCTTCGTCGAGCATTTTGTGGTACGGCATGATGATATGGGCACGATTTGATATTTTGAGACCGGACATATCGATACCCTTTGCCTGCATGTTTTTGATCTCTTTTAACAGATGGGCCGGATCGACAACTACTCCATTGCCGATAATGCAAGTTTTTCCTGGATAGAGGATACCGGAAGGAAGCAGGTTCAATTTGAACTCGACACCTTTTGCGACCACAGTATGTCCCGCGTTATTTCCCCCTTGATAACGGACAACAACCTGGGCCTGCTCAGCCAGATGATCAACAATTTTACCTTTTCCTTCATCTCCCCATTGAGTTCCCATTACTACAACCGTTGACATAACGATCCCTTCTTTCTTACAGTCCGAATCTGGACATGATCGTATCGATGTTGCGAAGCGGATAAGCCGTATCAAAGCATGTGTCAATTTCCTTGGGGGAAAGATATTTAGCAATATCTTCGTCTTTGGTAACATTGGTTTTGAAATCTTCGCCTTCAAGCCATCGGGCCATTGCATTGCGCTGCACCCAACGATACGCATCCTCGCGAACCACACCTTTGTCAACAAGCGCCAGCATCACGCGTTGGCTGAAAATCAAGCCGCCGGTCTTCTCCAGGTTGGCTTTCATAGCGTCGGGATAAACCAGGAGTTTATCGACAATATTGGTGAAAATCCGCAGCATGTAATCGACCAAAATCGTACTATCAGGCAAAATGACACGTTCGACCGAAGAATGGGTGATATCCCGTTCGTGCCACAGTGCAACATTTTCCATCGAAGCCAGAGCATTGCCGCGAACCACACGGGCCAACCCTGCCACTCTTTCGCAGGTTATCGGATTGCGCTTGTGCGGCATTGCCGAAGATCCCTTTTGTCCGGGGTGAAAAAACTCTTCTGCTTCACGAATATCCGTGCGTTGCAAGTTGCGAATTTCTGTAGCAAATTTATCCAGAGAGCTGGCAATGATCGCCAAAGTCGTCATCAATTCAGCGTGCCTGTCGCGCTGGATGACCTGTGTGGCCAGACGGGCCGCTGTCAGCCCCATTTTTTCGCAAACATAGGTTTCCACGCGTGGATCGATATTGGAATACGTTCCCACAGCGCCTGACAATTTGCCCACAGCTACCGCAGCCTGCGCCCGTTTCAGCCGCTCGATGTTGCGTTCGGTTTCATCCATCCACAGGGCGAACTTCAATCCCAAGGTTATGGGTTCGGCATGGATACCATGTGTACGTCCGATCATAACGGTATGTTTGTGCTCGGCCGCACGGCGTTTCAATACGGCGTGAAATTTCGCCAAATCTTCCAGGATGATATTTGTCGCTTGTTTCATCATGGCCCCGAGTGCTGTATCTTTGACATCGCTTGAAGTGAGTCCGAGATGGATGTATTTGGCCTCATCTCCCACGTTTTCCGCAACTGCCGTCAAAAAGGCCAGAATATCATGGCGGGTTTCTTTTTCAATCTCTCGAATACGCGGCACGGTAAACTTGGCCCTTTCCTTGATTACAGGCACAGCCGCAGCCGGAATTTCACCCAACTCTGCCATGATTTCACAGGCATAAATTTCGATATCGAGCATGGTCTGAAATTCATTCTCATCGGTCCATATCCGGCCCATTTCAGGGTAGGTATAACGCTCAATCATTTTACAGCCCCCTTAGTGCAATTTTCTCGTGTTTTGATTTCCCGAGCCACCATAACTCCTGAAACCGATGCTTGTGCCAAACCGCGGGTAACACCGGCACCATCGCCGGCTGCAAAAAAGTTCGGGATCTGCGTTTCGAGACAAGAAGTAAGTTCCAGTCGGGATGAATAAAATTTGACTTCTACGCCATAGAGCAATGTGTGGCGCGAACCGACACCGGGTGCAATTTTGTCCAGCGCTTCCAGCATTTCCACCAGGTCGGCCAGAAACCGGTACGGCAGAACCAAGCTCAAATCACCAGGAGTTGCATCCTTCAATGTGGGAGTGACCAAGCCCCTGCTAATCCGTTCTACGGTAGAGCGCCGCCCAGCTTTCAGATCTCCAAGTCGCTGTACGATCACACCACCACCCAGCAGATTCGCCAGTTTGGCTATAGACTTTCCATAAGTAATCGGTTCTTTGAAGGGTTCTGTAAAGCTTTTGGAAACCAAAATTGCAAAATTGGTGTTTTGCGAAGTTTTTTCTGCAAAACTGTGTCCGTTTACTGTGATAAGACCGGCATTGTTTTCCATTACGACTACGCCATAAGGATTCATGCAAAAAGTGCGCACCCGGTCGTCGAATGCTTTCGTATAATAAACCAGTTTTGATTCGTAAACCACATCCGTGATTTGTTCCATCACAACTGCCGGAACTTCCACCCGTACTCCGATGTCAACCGGGTTGGTAACCATATCCAATCCAAGAGTTGTTGCCTGGTCCGCAAACCATTCTGCACCTTCTCTGCCAGGTGCGGCAATCAGATATTTGCTGCTGTAGCGTTCGCCCTCTATGGTCTCAACGCCTGCGTAGCATCCATTCTCGACAATTATTCGTGAAACCCCGTCACTTGTGCGAATCGTGCACTTTTCTTCCAGATACTCACGCATCAATGTCAGTATTTCCAAACATTTGTCTGTTCCCAAATGACGGATCCGTGCCGGTACCAGCGAAAGATCGGCCGACGCCGCTTCTTTCTGAATTTTTCGGATCGCATCCTTGTTGTCATCGCCATATACTTTCTCGGTAGCGCCAAACTTCAGATAGATACTGTCCACGTAGTCAATCAGTTTTGCCAGTTCAGGTTTGTCAAGATAAAGGTCCAGCATGCCGCCGAACTCTGTTGTCAGCGTAAGTTTGCCATCGCTATATGCGCCAGCGCCGCCCCAACCGCACAAAATTCCGCAAGGTTTGCAATGGACGCATTTTACGCCCATTGTGTGAATAGGACAGGCCCTAGCGCCAATATCGCGTCCTTTTTCCAGAATCAGAACTTTTAGGCCGGAATCGGCTAGTTCCAATGCGGAAAAAATACCAGCCGGCCCAGCCCCGATAATGATTACATCAAATTCTTTCATTAGGATCACTCCCCAAAATTTATCAGGTGGGGGGTTTTTCGCAAAAATAAAGACAAACTCTGCGTTTTGTCCCTATTTATCTTACCATTTTGACCTACCCATGTCAACAAAATCCCGAATGATTACAAATATAAATATATTAATGTTCGGATTTTTTCTACTCTTGGCGTGGCGTATAGTCGGTAAACCTTGTGTAATTCTTGTGGAAATAAAGCTCCACAGTGTCTGTGGGGCCATTGCGGTGTTTCGCAATAATCAGTTCGGTAATGTTTTTCTTTTCACTTTCGGGGTTGTAATAATCATCCCGGTAGAGAAACGCCACAAGATCGGCATCCTGCTCCAAGGAGCCCGATTCTCTGAGATCACTCAGCATCGGACGTCTTGAGGTCCGAGTTTCCGGTCCTCGGCTGAGCTGTGACAGGGCAATGACCGGCACTCTGAGTTCACGCGCCAGTGCTTTGAGAGACCGAGAAATATCGGAAATCTGCTGCTGGCGATTGTCGATCCGACTATGCGCCCCGCCGTCCATCAATTGCAAATAATCGATAATTATACAGTCCAAACCATGTTCTTTACTGATACGTCGAGCTTTATTCCGCAGTTCGATCGCACTGATGTTGGCAGTATCATCGATAATAATCGGAGAGCCCGATAACCGATCCGCAGCATCGACAAGCTTCTTCCAGTCATCGCTGTTCATATCGCCTGTGCGGAAGCGCTGACTGTCAAGCAGCCCTTCGGCGCACAGCATGCGCATCGCCAGTTGTTCTCCCGGCATTTCAAGGCTGAATATTGCAACCGATTTCTTATCCCGTGTTGCCATGTGCTGTGCCACATTGAGCACAAACGCAGTCTTTCCCATACTGGGGCGGGCTGCGATCAAAATCAGATCCGATCGTTGCAAGCCGCCGGTGATTTTGTCCAAATTGACAAAACCAGTAGAAATCCCTGTAATTCCGCCTTTCGCAGCGTGCATTTCATCAATACGGGCCAGTGTGGAGAAGATGATTTCTTTGATAGGCTGAAAATCTTGCCCTGTTTTGCGGCTCGAAACTTCGAGTATTTTTTGTTCGGCCTGATCAAGAACCTTTTCTACTTCCTCCGATTCATCATAGCCCATGGCAGCGATCTCCGTTGCTGCATGGATGACACGTCGCAACAGACTTTTTTCCTGCACGATTTTTGCATGATAAACGACGTTCGCTGCCGTCGGGATCCCGTTGGCAAGAGACGTGACATAAGAAATACCGCCGGCGCGTTCCAGCGCTTCATCCCGGCGCAGTGCATCCGTCACTGTTATGAAGTCAATCGCTTCCCCATGTTCAAACAGACTCATAGCCGCCCTGAATATCAAGCGATGCGCTTCGCGGTAAAAATCCTCCGCCTGCAGTATGTCAGAGATTTTGGCAATCGCTGCCGTATCAATCATCACGGCACCGAGAACGGATTGCTCCGCTTCGATATTTTGCGGCGGCACCTTATCCAACATCGGACTGCGCTCCTTCAGTCTTTTTACCGAACAATATGTCCAATGCCTCTTCGACAGTTTCAATCGGTCTCACTACGAGGCCCAGGTGATCGCTTGGAATATCCTTGTCATTTTCCCGGGGAATGATAACAGTCTTAACGCCGGCCTGTTTCGCTCCATAGGCTTTTTCAAAAACTCCGCCCACCGCCTTGAGTTTTCCACGGATCGACACCTCACCGGTTACCGCAACGTCTTGTCGCAAAGGCTGGTTTGTGATCGCCGAGATCAATACGCTGAGAATGGCGAGTCCAGCCGAAGGTCCATCAATCTGTCCGCCGCCGATCACGTTGACATGAATATCGTATTTTGCCAGATCTTTTCCAGTAATCTGCCGGACTAGCGCGGCAGCGTTAAACACCGAATCTTTTGCCATGCTGCCCGCTGTATCATTGAAACGCATCACGCCCTTGCCTTTTTGAGCAGCCGGAAAGGCCACCGCCTCAATCTCAATGACCGAACCCAGATAGCCTGAAACACCGAGCCCAAAGATTTTGCCGATTTCCCATTCTGAGGAAGCCTTACGGTTGACATAAGGCGTCATTCTGCTGACCTGCATGACGCGAAAAACATCTTCGCGACTAATCTTTTGTATTGCGCGCCGACCTTTCCCACGTCGATAAAGCGCCAGGCTGTAGGAATCAGCCAAAAGACTCACCGCTTTGCGCCCTTCCACCGTGTATTCGCTGATCAACGGCGGAACTGCCGGATCCATGCGTACTTTGAGTTTTATTGCAGCGTTGGTTACGATCTCTTCAATTTGTTTCGGAGTCAGCGGTTCGAAATACACCTCTGCGCAACGCGAGCGCAATGCCGGGTTCAGTTCTCCGGCATCTCTGGTCGTAGCGCCAATCAGCACGAAATCAGCCGGTGCGCCGTCTTTGAACAACTTTTTAATATATGCCGGCACATTCGGGTCTGTCTCATCATAATACGCCGATTCGAAAAAGACACGTTTGTCTTCCAGTACCTTCAACAGTTTATTCAATAACATCGGGTCCATTTCCCCGATTTCATCAATAAACAAAATCCCTCCATGGGCATCAGTCACCAAACCCGGTTTGGGTTCGGGTACAGCCGTATCTGCCAGATCGCGTCGCGCTCCCTGGTAAATCGGATCATGCACGGAGCCAAGCAGCGGATTGGTAATATCTCTGGGATCCCAACGCAACGTACTGCCGTCGACTTCAACAAATACCGCATCTTGCGCAAAAGGCGTATAGGGGAGCTTTTTTGCTTCTTCCAGCACCAGGCGGGCAGCCGTAGTCTTGCCAACTCCGGGCGGACCGTACAGGATGAGGTGCTGTGGATAGGGAGATGCCAGTTTTGACCGCAATACTTCCACCGCCCGCTCCTGTCCGACAATCTCATCAAGACTTGCTGGCCGGAGCATTTCATTCATTGATTTTGTCAGAGATTTTTCATCCAAAGCCTGCAGCTTCTCGAGCTTTTGCTGTGTTTGCGGAGTTTCAACACTGGACTCATCCTTGAGCACCTGCATTCGGATTTCTTTCACAAATTCCTGATGCCGTTCTTCCATTTTGGCTGTAATTTTCTTTTCCAGATCGTCTTCCACAGAGCGGCGCGCGATCTGTTCCGCCATTTCATTCATGACATTTTCCAATATGCCATGAATCTCATCCAGCGTGGGAATTTCGTCATAAGTCAAGTCTTCCAGGACCATTCGCTTGAGTGCGAGAACCTGCTCCTGCAGCTTGTCGGACTGCATGAGTTCCAGTGCGCCGAATTTACTGGCCCTAAGCACAACTTTTTCCGGCCCCCATACGGAAGCGCACATATTGAAAACAGCCCTTGTTTCCAGAGCCAATTCTGCATATTGCTGTGTTTCTGCTTCCGTTTGTTTCCGTTTTGCAATACGCCGTTTGACTGGTTTCTCTGTTGAGTCAACGCCAGGCTCCACTGCCTGTGAAATTTGCTTCTTACGAGTCACATTATTCTCCAATCACTTGGACACGGATTTCCGCAGTCACTTCCGGATGGATTTTCATCACTACGGTCGTCTGGCCGAGATTTTTAATCGCTTCGGGAATTTCAATTTTGCGCCTGTCCAGTTCGATTCCAAACTGTGCTTTTGCCGCATCTGCAATATCTTTGCTTGTGATGGCGCCAAACAGTTTGCCGCCTTCACCCGATTTTGCCTTTACTATTACTTCAACCTTGCCCAGCTGAACAGCCAGCAGTTTGGCTTCCTCAAGCTGCCGCTTCTGCCGCTCCGCCTGCGCAGTTTTCTGTAACTGCATCTGGTTGAGAGTGTCTGCAGTAGCTGCCGCTACCAGTTTCTGCGGCAAAAGGAAATTCCGTGCGTACCCTTCAGCCACTTCCATGATATCGCCTTTTTTACCCAGTTTTTTTACATCCTGCAATAAAATTACTTTCATTATTCTTTACCCTCCCCAATATATTCGGCAATTACGGTTTCAAGACGCCTCCGGGCTTCTCCCATGTCAACTTTGTCGATGTGGGCACCGGCCACGGTCTGGTGGCCGCCGCCGCCAAACGCTTCCATGACAACCTGCACATTAACTTCGCCATTTGATCTGGCACTGATCCCCACACCTCCATCAGCTGGAAAGAGTACAAAACTCACGCGCACACCCTCAATGCTGAGCAAGGTGTCGGCCGCCTGGGCTGCAATGATCTGACCATTCTTTACCTCGGCGGGGCAGGCGGCGATGGCAACTCCTCCAGGCAACATTTGCGTGCCGGTCAGAATTTGGGCCCGCAGCTTGATAGCATCCATATCCACGCGGAACAAGTGCCTCACCAGCACGGGGTCCGCACCGGAACGACGCAAATAGGATGCTGCTTCAAAAGTACGCACACCTGTCTGCACGGCAAAATTTTTCGTATCCACAACAATTCCGGCATATAAGGCTGCAGCTTCCAACCGGGTCAGTTCAATTTTTTCATCAAAATATGTCAGTAACTCCGTAACCAACTCACTGGTGGACGAAGCGGATGGCTCCAGATATACAAGCATCGGGCTGGGAATAAAATCTTCCGATCTTCGGTGATGGTCGATGACAACCCGGCGCTCCACTTTGTCGAGCAAGCTCGGTGCAGCGGTCAAAAAACTTCGGTGTGTATCCAGAACAAAAAGCAACGTCTGGGATGTTATTTTCTCTTCCGCCTGTTTTGACGAAATGAACATTCCTGCATATTCAGCATACTCCGGCAGCAATTCCTGTAGTTTTTCAAACGACATTCCATCTTCGCCCACCACAATATTCACTGGTTTTCCAATATGTCGGGCCATTCTGGCCACACCAAGAGCTGCCCCCAGACTGTCGAAGTCTTCTCCGTCATGTCCCATGACAAAAACAGCCGGAGCTTCCTTCATGAGCTCCCTGATCGCATGGGCCACCACTCTGGCTTTGACCCGTGTGTTTTTTTCCACGACTTTGGCTTTGCCGCCATAAAATTGTACTTCTCCGCTTATGTAAACTGCCGCTTGGTCCCCGCCGCGTCCGAGTGCCAGATCAAGACCACTTTGCGCCTTCTCTCCCCGCTCTGTCACCGTGCCGCCGTTGGCGGCTATTCCCATGCTAAGCGTCACCGGAATCTTATTTCCTGTGCGCAGTGCCCGGACTTCATCCAAAATTTCAAATCTTTCGCTGATCATCCGCTCCAATTCCGCCTGAGAAAACACGCCAATATAGGTATCTTCGGAAAACTTTCGCAAAAAACCATTAAAGCGACAACCCCAGGCAACTAACAATCGATGTGTTTCTGCCTGGAGGGAATTCCGCTGGGTATCGTCAAGACCCTGCAATACATCGTCCAAATTGTCAATTTGCAGAATTATGATCACCGGTCCAGAGAAATCCACCGCCGTCATGTTCGATGACGGCTCTTGTTCCGCTTTCAATTCGGTCAAGCATTTTGAACCTGCAGCAGTCTCAACATCGCATGATGCAGCAACGCCTGCAGTGCTCTTACTATCACTGCGCCAGCTGATGAAACACGAAACCATCCACAGGAACGTCACTACGGCAAGAAGTGTTGACGGCTCCATGAACAGCAACAGGAAAAGCCCTGCACCGAGAAGCAGCAAACTGAAGTTCTTATATTGCCAGAATCCCTTGGGCTCTTCCATGTGTCATTCTCCCAGATTTGAATTGTTGTCGTCCGACGGCGGCGCCTGTCGACGCAGCTTGCGAAAATCAATGGCGATATCAAATGCACCAGCAAAAACAGCCATCTGCATGATAAAGCCATTGGAAAAAGCCATCAAAACAATAATCCAGCGAATGAATTTTGGTACTTCATATTTTGCGGCGTAGAAAAATACCATAGACATCCCTTGCAGCATCAACAACATGCTGGTGGCAACCTGCAGATTGATTCCTGCATCGGAAAGCAAGGATATTTCACGGCTCTTTCCCCAATAGAGCATGATGACGGATACGATAAAGCCGTACAGCACAATGGGGGAAAAGCTCCAGACGCGAAACGCCGGAAACGACGGTATATGATGCCCAAGTTTCCTGAGCACGAGCCGGGCCACGAGAAAATTCAGATACGTATCCACCACAGAAGCGAGGGCAAAACCGGCAGGCAAAATCATTTTCATCAGGTCCAGCATTCCCCGCATATTTTCGGACATTTTAGCCAAATCGGCCTCGTTCATGCCAAAGCCTCGATATACGTTTATCGCCTGTTCCACCGCTTTGGCCATAGCCGCCGACTGATCAGCCAAAGGATTGATGCCGAGCACCACCGCACTGATGGAAAGCACGATGATTTTCGAAACAAGTGAAGCAACCGAGCCAAACAAAACCGAAGTGACGGGCTTATATCCCCGGCGGAAACAATGCCCCAGAACGATACCTGTCAAGCCAAAGCCGACTGCTACACTAATAGCATGCAAAGGATGGATCAGGAGTGCTATCAGGATGCCTGCGACAGCCGTCGCCATCAGACTCCATTTATAACCATGCCGGACTCCGAGGAGAATTATCGGAACTGGCCAGATCAGGTTGACAAAAGCGCCGATAATCGGAATATA
>CAZXCC010000084.1:0-2806 GCA_964638945.1 uncultured Veillonellaceae bacterium
TGATGCAACCCATCCCTATGCTGTCAACGTATCGCGCAATGCAGCGGCTGCAGCACAGAGTGCGGGCATTCCCTGCCTCCGGTACGAAAGACCCTGTTCCAACCTGCCTGACTATGACGGGCTCTTTGTGGCTTCTGATATGCAGAGTGCGGCGGAAATGGCCGTACATTTGGGTAATACGGTTTTTTTGACAGTAGGAAGCCATACGCTGCCCATTTTCCGTGCTGCCGCGAAAGGCAGGAATTGCCGGCTGATTGCCAGGGTATTGCCGCAGCCTGATGTGATCGCTGCCTGCCTGGCTGCAGGATTTTCCCCGGCGGACATCGTCGCCCTGCAAGGACCGTTTTCCTGTGAACTCAACATGGCATTGTTCAGGGAATACGGCGCCGATGTGATGGTGACCAAAAATAGCGGTGCGGTAGGCGGCATGGACGAAAAAATGAAGGCTGCCATCGCAATGCAAATGAAAGTTGTCGTGGTACAGAGACCGGCTTTGGTTCAGGAGCAAGTATTCAGTTCGGTTTCTGAGCTGACCGAGCATGTGAAAAGGAGCTTTGGCAGATGAATTTCATCCAGGACCCCATGGAGATTGAAAAACGCAGCATGGAACTGATCGCGCCGTATCTTGCAGGCAGGAACCTGACGGAACAGCAGGTCAAGGTGTTTTCCCGCGTGATTCATGCAGCAGGCGATCCGGATTATGCCAATCATATTCATATCCATCCGGAGGCGATTGCCGCGGGCATGGAAGCGATCCGGCGCGGAGCCGACGTTTATTGCGATGTGGAGATGGTACGGACCGGGATCAGCAAGACCACGTTAGCTCAATATGGAGGAAAAGTGAACTGTCTGATCGCAGATACGGCAGTTGCTGCTCTGGCCAAGGCAGAGGGAATTACACGCTCTATGGCTGCGTTCCGCACTTTCGGCAGTTCTCTGAACGGAGCGGTCGCCTTAGTGGGAAATGCACCGACGGCGCTGTTTGAACTGTTCAGGCTGATGCAGGAAGAAGCCGTGAAACCGGCGCTGGTGATAGGCGTACCGGTGGGGTTTGTCGGTGCGGCGGAATCCAAAGCGCTGCTTGCGGAAAAATCAAATGCTCCCTACATCACGGTACTGGGGAATAAAGGCGGCAGCCCGATTGCCGCAGCGATTTTCAATGCGCTTTTATATATGACGGGACCGAGGGCCTGATGCAGAATTTGCCCCGGCTTTCTGTCATTACGGGAAACGGCAAAGGGAAAACGACGACCGCGATGGGGCGCGCCGTTCTTGCGGCCGCATCGGGGGAAAGGGTTCTGGTGGTGCAGTTTCTGAAGGGAACCGGTTACACCGGAGAACTGGAGGCTGCGAAGCACTGGCAGGGACAGCTGAGAATCCGCCAGTTTGGCGCCGGTTGTTTTCAGTCGGCGGAGATTGCGGCCGGAGTGGCGGAGTGTACCCGATGTGGAACGTGTTTCCGGGAAAACAGACGTCCGGAAAACCGGTTTGCCCAGCAGGCTTTCGAATGTGCAAAAGAAGCTGCGGCATCAGCAGAGTGGGATGTTCTTGTGCTTGATGAAATCAGTCATTCAGTGAACAAGGGGCTGCTGGACCTGGCTCAGGTAACAGAATGGATACACGGCATAACAGGCCAGGTACGGCTGATACTGACCGGACGGAACATGCCTCCGGAGCTTGTGGCGCTGTCGGAAGAAACAACAGAATGCGTTGCGGTGAAGCATCCGATTACCCAGGGTATTTTTGGCAGGCGGGGCAGTGAATATTGATGGAAAAAGTAAGGGTTCCCAGGCTGGTGATTGCCGGCACACAGAGCGGTGTAGGAAAGACAACCATTGTGAGCGCCTTGTTGATGTCGCTGCGGAAACGTGGCCTGGCGGTACAGGCGTATAAAGTCGGGCCGGATTATATCGATCCCGGCTATCATGCGCTGGCTTCCGGGCGTCCCTGTCACAATCTGGACAGCTATCTGATGCCGCAGGACCGTTTGCTTGAGATGTTTGCGGCAACGTCGCGCGATATGGACATGGCTGTTGTGGAAGGCGTCATGGGCCTGTTTGACGGAGGCAGGGGCGGTGTGGCAAGTACGGCGGCCATCGCCCGTATGCTGAAGGCTCCGGTGGTGCTCGTCGTCAATGCCCGCTCGGCTGGCGAAAGCGTTGCGGCAACCGTACTTGGGTTTCGTCAGTATGATCCGGAAGTACTCCTATCCGGCGTGATCCTCAATCAGATCGGTTCTGATTCACACAGGCAGATTATCACAGAGGCGCTGGAAAAAATCGGTGTCAGGGTGTTTGGCGTGATTCGCCGCTCTGAAAGCCTGAAAGTTCCGGAACGCCACCTGGGTCTGTTGCCTGTGACGGAAAACGATGCGGAACAGGTTTTGGACATTATCCATCGAAGCATTGCGGGCCAGATCGATCTGGATACACTCGTGGAACTGGCGCAGTCGGCGCCTGGCATGGAGATTCCTTCTTCACCGGTTTTGCCGCTGCAGCGAAGGACCCGGATCGGCGTGGCCCGCGACGAAGCATTTTCTTTTTATTATCCGGAAAGCTTGCGGATATTGGAGGAGATGGGGGCGGAGCTGGTCGATTTCAGTCCGCTGCGAGATGAGACGATCCCTGATGTAGAGGGGTTGTTGTTCGGCGGAGGGTTTCCGGAAATGTTTCTGGAGGAACTTGCAGCAAACCGGTTCATGCTGGCAAGTATAAGAAATGCTTTTTTTTCGGAAATGCCGATACTTGGCGAATGCGGCGGCTATATGTATCTGTGCCGGCAGGTGGTTTCCTTTTCCGGCGACAGG
>CAZXCC010000084.1:2816-10621 GCA_964638945.1 uncultured Veillonellaceae bacterium
GCGACAGGTATCAGATGGCGGATCTGATTCCGGAAAGCTGTCAAATGGAAAGGTCTCTGCAGACAGTGGGCTATGTGGAAGCAAAAGCTCTGACAGATAATTTGCTCTGTTTGGCAGGCGAATCGCTGCGTGGACATGAGTTCCACTTTTCCAGCATGTTGGAGGAACAGGAGTCGGTTGAAAAAAAACGCGCCTTCCTGATCACAAAGAACAGGACCGGCGCAGAACATTCAGGCGGCTATGCAGAGAAGAACCTGCTGGCTTCTTACCTGCACATGCATTTTGCCGGCAATACATCTGCGGCCATGCGGTTCGTCGACAAGTGCGCCGCTTACCGCCAGACTGCGAAGGGGAAAAAGTAATGGCAAAGATTGTTTTGGTAACAGGCGGAGCGCGTAGCGGCAAGAGCACTTTTGCCGAAAGCCTGGCCTTGCAGTCGGGTTCGCGGGTGGGCTATATCGCAACCGCCGAAATCTGGGATCGGGAAATGTCGGACCGGGTGGAACTTCATCGGATGCGGCGCCCGGCCGAATGGATCACCTACGAAGCCCCGCGGGATGCGGATGCGGTGCTCAAGGAAGCTGCGGGCGAATTGGAATTTGTACTGTTCGACTGCCTGACCGTGTACACGACCAACCAACTGCTGGCCCTTCCTGATACAGAACCTTTCCGGCAAAGATGCGAAGCGGTTCTGAATGCTGTCAGGCAGCTGACTGAAGCGGCGAAGACTTTTCCCGGAACGGTGGTTTTTGTGACCAATGAGGTGGGCGACGGTATCGTGCCGGACAATAAATTGGCCCGTGAATTCAGGGATGTGGCAGGTTTGGTCAACCAGCATGTTGCCGCTGTCGCTGAGGAAGTATACTGGGTGGTCTGCGGTCTGCCGGTGGAAATAAAAAACCGGGCGCGCCGTACCACGGGAGGAACTGTATAATGGCAAAAACAATCATGTTTCAGGGTACCAGTTCCCATGTGGGGAAAAGTATCCTGACCACTGCGTTGTGCCGGATATTCCGGCAGGACGGGTATCGGGTGGTCCCTTTCAAGGCGCAGAATATGGCGCTCAATTCCTTTGTCACGCCAAACGGCGGGGAGATGGGGCGGGCGCAGGTCGCACAGGCCGAAGCCGCCGGACTGGAACCGGCAGTGGAGATGAATCCGGTTTTATTGAAACCGACGGGGAATTCCCGTTCCCAGGTCATTGTCATGGGGAAACCGATCGGCATGATGTCGGCGAGTGAATATCACGCCGGTCACAGCACCAAACTGCTTGGTGTCATCAAAAACTGCCTGGATGAGTTGCAGGAACGCTTCGACATTGTGGTGATCGAGGGCGCTGGAAGCCCAGCCGAAGTCAATCTCAAGGCGAATGACATCGTGAATATGCGGATTGCCCTGATGGTCGAAGCCCCGGTGTTTCTTATCGCGGATATCGACCGTGGAGGAGCGATTGCTTCCGTCGTCGGCACGATGAGCCTTTTGGAACCGGCAGAACAGGAGCGCGTGCAGGGCATCATCCTCAACAAGTTCCGCGGGGATATCAACCTGCTGCGCCCTGCTTTCGACATCATCACGGCCAAAACAGGCAAACCGGTGGTGGGAGTGATTCCGCATCTGGCTGACATCGGCATTGATGACGAAGATTCGGTGTCCCTTGACGACAAAAAATGCAGCGCCGGCCGCGAACTGGATATCGCGGTGCTGCGGCTGCCGAAAATCAGCAATTTTACGGATTTTGACGCGCTTTCCCGGGAACCTGACGTATCCCTGCGGTACGTGCGGGAAGGGGAAACCCTGGGAAAACCGGACCTGATCATCCTGCCAGGCAGCAAAAACACCACGGAAGATTTGCTATATCTGCAAAAACAGGGTTTCGTGGAGGAAATCAGGAGGCTAGCTGAGGCAGGAACGCCGGTGATCGGAATTTGCGGCGGATATCAGATGCTGGGGAGAAAGCTTGCCGATCCGTTGCATACGGAATCTTCGCTGGATGAGATTGACGGAATCGGGCTGATTCCGTCAGTTACCACTTTTGCCGCCGACAAACTGACTCATCAGGTTTACGCAAAACAGGGAGAACGAACCTTTCTGGACATTGCGGCGAATACGGAAGAATTGTGCGGCTATGAAATCCATATGGGACGGACTGAGTTTGCAGATACTGCATCACCAGCCTTTGTAATCCTGCAGAGATCCGGTGAACCGGTGGAGTGCAGCGACGGCTTTGTCAGCGAGGACCGCCGGGTGATGGGTACTTATATGCACGGTTTGTTCGACAACGACAACTTTCGTCGCTCCTTGCTTGATGCGTTGCGCCGCCGCAAGGGTCTGCCGGAACTGGACCGTTCCGCAGCCGTATCCTACAAGGAAGGCAAGGAAGCCGCCTATGACCGTCTGGCTGCGCTAGTACGCAGCAATCTGGACATGGATTATGTCAGGCGCATCATGGGACTGCAGGCATGATAAGCGAAGCCTGGTTATATCCCCTTGCGTTATTGTTCGATCTGGCGCTTGGCGATCCCGTTTCCCGGATGCATCCGGTGGCCCTGATCGGAAGCCTGATTGCCAGTCTTGAGCAGTGGTTGCTTGTTGCGGGTGATACGCCGCTTCTGAAAAAATTGAAGGGTTTTTTTCTTGTAATCCTCGTTCTGGCCGCCACTTATGGCTTTATGTGTGGGATGTTGCGCTTTCTTGGGGATTGGCTGCCGCCCTCGGCTGTAATTCCGGTACAGGCCTTGCTGCTTTCCTTCACGATTTCACCCCGCAGCCTCACGGAAGCCGGCAACAGGATCAGGGAACGACTTGAAGAAGCCGATATGACGGAAGCGAGACGCCAGGTGGGGCAGATTGTCGGGCGGGACACGCAGAACCTCGGGGAAAGGGAGATTACCCGGGCGACAGTGGAAACAATGGCCGAAAATATCGTGGACGGCATTATTTCTCCCTTGTTTTTTGCCTGGCTGGGCGGCGTGCCTCTGGCCTATCTGTACCGGGCCGTGAACACGATGGACTCGATGCTGGGGTACCGAAACGCCCGGTATGGAGACTTTGGCATGGCAGCAGCCCGTACCGACGATGTGTTCAACTATGTTCCCGCCCGCATCACAGGCGTGTTGATTGTGATTGCCGCAATGTTGCTGCGCTTTGACGCTGCGGGCTCAGTCAGGAGCATCTGGCGTGACGCGGCAAAACATCCCAGCCCCAACAGCGGCATCAGCGAAGCCGGTGTAGCCGGCGCGTTGGGTGTTCAGTTGGGCGGGCTGAATTATTACGGCGGGATTGCCTCTCACCGCGCGACGATGGGGGAGCCGCTGCAGGAGTTGAAAGCGGCGCATATCCGGAATACGGCGGCAATGGTCTATATGGTCACGATATTGTTTGCCCTGCTGATTACCTGGTTGGGGTTGGCAGGCATCCAGAGAATGTGGGTGGGTTAAAAACGTGGTGAATGAATTTATCACGGCGTTGCAGTTTTTGACCCGGCTAAGGCTGGTACGGGAGCCGGATTGCGACATGGCGACTTTTGGTCGCAGCGTACGATTTTTTTCGCTGGTGGGATGCGTTGCCGGCATCTTGGTGGCGATAGTCGCGTTGTTCACTGCAGGCTGGCTGCCGGGAACAGTGCGCAGTACGCTGCTCGTTTTTCTGGCAGTGCTGCTCACGGGCGGATTGCACTGCGACGGGCTTATGGACACGGCGGACGGAATGATGTCGGGACGTCCCCGCGAACGGGCGCTGGAAATCATGAAAGACAGCCGAGTGGGCGCATTCGGAGTCATCGCTATTATTTTTCTGTTGCTTGGGAAATGGTCCTTGATTCATGATATGCCGGAATCGCTTTTGCCCTATGCGTTGGTGTCCATGATGACAATCGGACGTTTTGCCATGACTGTGGCGATTGTTTATTTTCCGTATGCGCGGCCGGAGGGAATGGGAAAAGCTTTTGCCGAATATGCCTGTAAAAAGTCCTTCTTCTTTTCTGCATTGACAATCGCAGGAATGGTCCTGGGCTTTTATTTTGCAGGCGGAATTTTTGTTGCCGGTGTCACTGTCGTGGCTTCTCTGGCTGCGCTGCTATTTTCCCTATGGGCCGGACACCGTCTGACCCGGTTTCTCGGAGGCCTTACCGGCGACACGTACGGAGCAGTGACGGAACTGTCGGAAATGTTGACGTTGGTTGTGTTTTTGCTGGCGGCTTATGTAAAATGATTGAGGTGAAGGCTTGAAAGCCACGGTAAGTTGCCCGGGCTCCTGCGGCGAACTTGTCCAGGGGACTGCAGACGGCATGAACTTTTTGGTGACCTGTCCGGTGAATATTTTTTCCCGGGTTTCCGTGTCCCTGACCTCCGGCACTGCCCTGCAGCAGCCTGCCGGCAACAAAACCAGGGAAGCCGTGCGGCGGACCCTTGAATATCTGCATGTAACTGCCGGGGTGGCAGAGGTGCAGGTCGATTCGCAGCTTCCTGTCGGCAAGGGCATGGCCTCAAGCAGTGCCGACATCAGCGCAGCCTGCCTGGCAGCAGCTTTGGCGGCTGGACGCGAGATAAGCGAGGCGGCCATCGGCGATATTGCGCTGGCGATTGAACCGACTGACGGGATTTTTTTGCCGGGCATCACCATGTTTGATCATGTGCATGGTCTGATCCGCCGCTGTCTGGGGCAGCCTCCGGCATTACTTGTGGCGATTTTTGATGTTGGCGGGGAAGTGGATACGATTCATTTCAACCAACGCACTGACCTTGCCGAGTTGAATCGGCGCAAGGAGCCTCAGGTGCTGACGGCGTTGCAGATGGTGGAACGCGGCATTAAAAATGCCGATTGCTCTCTGATCGGAGCCGGGGCCACGTTGAGCGCCCTGGCGAATCAGCCGATTTTGCGCAAACCGTCGCTTGAGCATATAATTGAAGTAGCAGGGTCGTTTGGTTCGGTGGGCGTCAATGCCGCCCATAGCGGTACCGTGCTCGGCTTGCTCTTTGATGCGCAGGCCGCTGAGAGGGTGGAAGAATGTATCCGTGCAATATGCCGGCAATTTCCCGAGATGGAATATCTTCGCACCGCCAGCATAGTGAGTGGCGGACTGACGATTATGGAGGCTCCTTCCCATGACAGGTGACAGAAAAAAACACGGCGGAAATCTTTACGAAGCGATGCGTTGCCGCGGCGGCAGCTTGGCTGATTATTATGATTTTAGCGCCAATATCAATCCAATGGGGCTTTCGCCCCGGGTGCGCATCGCTTTGCAGCAATCCATGGAGGCAGTCGTCTGCTATCCGGATCCCGACGCGACTTCGCTGAAACAGGCGATCGCCGAATGCTACCAGGTTCATCCGGACAACATCGAGACAGGCAACGGAGCAGTTGAACTGATCTATCTTTTGTGCCGGGCCGTGTCCCCGGAGCGCGTGCTCATACCGGCGCCGACTTTCAGCGAATATGCAGCAGCAGCGGGTGCGGCCGGACTGCCGGTGGAAACGATTGTTCTGCGAAAAGAAGATGGATTCGCGCCTGATATGGAATTGTTCATCCCAAAATTGCGAGTTCGCGACCTGTTGTTTGTCTGCAATCCCAACAACCCTACTGGGACGGTATTGACATGCAGTCAGCTGGAGCCTTTGATCGCGGCGGCTTCGTCAGTGGGCGCCCACGTGGTTGTGGACGAATCCTTCATCGACTTTCGCGATCCAGGGGCAAAGGAAAGTTGCCGAATGCTTGTTGGAAAATATGACAGTCTTTCTGTCCTGCATTCTTTAACCAAATTTCTGGCGATACCCGGATTGCGTCTGGGTTTCCTGCTGACCTCGGAAAATCTGGCAAAAAAAACAAAAAGCATGAGAGACCCCTGGAATGTCAATGTGATGGCGCAAGCTGCAGGAGTGGCCGGCTTGGCTGACCAGGAGTATAGACGGCAGACCCTGGATATGGTCGGACGGGAAAAAGAATACTTGTTCCGTGAATTCCAGAAACTGCCGGGTTTTCAACCGTTTCCTCCCTCCGTAAATTTTATGCTGTCTGATATTGGTTCTTCCGGTTGGGATGCCGGTCGGCTGCAGGCGGCTCTCTGGCCGCACCGGATCATGGTCCGCAACTGTGAAAATTTCATTGGGCTTTCAGATTCGCATATCAGGGTGGCAGTCAAAAGCCCGGCGGAAAACAGGCTCTTGGTCAATAGATTAAAAAAGATGATTTGTGGGGAAGATGAGCAATGACAACGATATTTTTTATCCGTCACGGACAGACGGAATGGAACAAAACACTTAGATATCAGGGGCACAGTGATATTGAACTTACGGCGGAAGGACTTCAGCAGGCGGAACTGGTTGCAAACCGTCTTGCAAAGGAACCCTTCTCCGCCATTTACAGCAGCGACTTGGTGCGTGCACGCGTTACGGCGGATACTATCGCAAAAAAACATGGATTGCCTGTTACAGTCACGCCGGATTTTCGCGAAGTGATGTTCGGGGCATGGGAAGGCCTCCGCTACAATCAGATTTATGACGGTTGGCCGACAGCGATGGATGACTTTTTTCAAAAACCGGGACAGGTGAAAATACCGGACGGTGAAACCTTTCATGCAGTGAAACAAAGGACAGACAAAGCTTTGGCCGAAATCCGCAGCAAACATGACGGTCAGTGCGTAGCCGTGGTGACACATGGCGGAGCCATTCGTACGATGTTGTGTTCTGCATTGGGTATTTCACTGGATCTGTTGTGGTGTTTCCGCCAGGACAACACGGCGGTGAATATCGTGGAGTATGAGGAAAAATACAATATTTTGCGTCTGATCAATGATGCGAATCATCTGTATGATTTTTCCTCCCTTGACCCGGCGCGTTTGCCGTCCTACAATATAAACAAGAGATTTTAACGAATAGAGGGTTGCCGTATGGATTCGACAGACCAGATCTATGATATGCTGAACGTAAAAGTCTGGGCGGTTGTCGGTGCTACAGACAACCCGGACAAATTTGGCTACAAGATTTATAAATTGTTAAAAAAGGCGGATTATACGGTTTATCCTGTCAATCCCGGACTGGAATCCATCCAGGGGGACAAGTGTTACGCGTCACTGGCGGATCTGCCGATGAAACCGGTAGCGGTCAATTTTGTTGTGCCTCCCAAGGTGGGGGAAGCTATTGTGGGACAATGTGCGGAGCTGGGCATCAAGAATGTCTGGCTGCAGCCGGGCGCAAATGCCGATACTGTGGTGGATGCGGCAAAGAAACAGGGACTGAATACGATTCACAATTCGTGCATCCTGGTGGAGATTCGCAAACAGAATCCCTACCTGTAAAAAAGCGGGACGTAGATCCCATAGAGGAGGAGCAGACCATGGCAAACGTGGAAATCGTGACAAAGGATACTTTTCAGGGGATGGTTGCCGAATCAACAACGCCGGTGTTGTTGGACTTTTTTGCCAATTGGTGCGGTCACTGTCAAAAACTTCTGCCGGTTCTTGATGAAGCTGCGGGTGAATTGGATGGAAAGGTCAAAATCATGAAGGTCAATGTGGATGAAAATCGTGATCTGGCCCAAAAATTTGGCATTAAAGGGCTGCCGACGATGATTCTTTTCAAGGATGGCAGTGAAGTGGATAAATTGATCGGTTTTATGCCAAAAGAGAAGATCATTGAAAAGGTCAGCGCAAAAATATAAGAAAGATAACTGACAGAAAAAACCGGATGAAAAAATCATCCGGTTTTTTAGTCAGTTGGTAAGTTGAACTTATTCGACGGATTTGTTGAGGTCTTCAATCAGATCATCAACAACAATACCGTGCGCCATGGCGCCCTGTTCAATATTTTCAA
>CAZXCC010000085.1:0-10581 GCA_964638945.1 uncultured Veillonellaceae bacterium
GCATCATCAAGATAGAGATGCATTTTCTGCCTGATGTATACGTACCCTGTGAGGTGTGCAAAAGTGACCGGTACAACAGGGAGACGCTGGATGTTCATTACAAGGGGAAAAATATTGCACAAGTGCTGGATATGGTTGTCGAAGAAGCGCTGGAGTTTTTTGCCAACATTCCGAAAATCCAGCGTAAGCTGCAGGTGCTGCATGACGTCGGACTTGGCTATATCAAACTGGGACAGGCGGCAACCACTCTGTCCGGGGGCGAAGCCCAGCGTATAAAGCTTGCCACAGAACTGGCCCGCCGCAGTACGGGAAAGACCTTGTATATCCTCGATGAACCTACAACCGGACTCCATGTTGCAGATGTCCACCGGCTGCTGGAAGTGCTGGACCGGCTTGTGGACGCGGGAGATACGGTGATTGTGATTGAACATAACCTGGACGTGATTAAAAGGGCCGACCATGTCATTGATCTTGGACCGGAGGGCGGGAAACGCGGCGGCCGGATCATCGCCGCAGGTACACCGGAAGAATTGTCGTCGATTGAGTCGTCGTATACGGGACAATACCTGAAAGGAGTTTTGCCGGAGCAGCAAAAAGACAGGCAGGATCGCAATTCCCGCCGTCGAAAAAGTACTGTATGAGTGATGAAATAAGAGCGGAACTTCTGGAGCAGGTGGCATTGCTGCCGGATAAGCCCGGGGTTTATCTGATGCGTGATGCCGGCGGTAAAATAATTTATGTCGGGAAGGCCGTGAACCTCAAAAACAGGGTGCGGTCCTATTTTCAGCTGCGGGGCCTGAGTCCCAAAACCGAGGCGCTTGTGGCACGCATATGCAGCTTTGAGACAATCATCACCGCTTCGGAGATGGAAGCGCTCATTCTGGAGTGCAACCTGATCAAGAAATACAGGCCGCGCTACAATATCAGCCTGCGCGATGATAAAAGCTATCCATTCATAAAAGTCACCTGGAATGAAGAATTTCCGAGGGTATATGCAACAAGACGCGTTGAAAAAGACGGGTCGAAATACTACGGCCCCTATGCCAGCGCCGGAGCGATGCACGAAGCGCTGGCCCTGCTGAAAAGACTTTTTCCGTTGCGCAGTTGCCGGACGATGGAAGCGCGCCGTCCCTGCCTGGAATTTCACATCAACCGCTGCCTGGCGCCCTGTGCGGGATTGGTGGACGCGTCAGCCTACAGAGACATGGTGAAAACGGTATGTCTTTTTTTGGAAGGCCGTTCCAGCGAAGTGGAGAAGACCCTGAAAAGCAGGATGCAGAAAGCTTCGGACGACATGAAGTTCGAACTGGCCGCGCGCCTGCGGGATCAATTGGCGGCTGTCCGGAATGTTACCGAAAAGCAGAACATTGTTACAGGCGCAGGCGACCAGGATGTGTTGGGGATGGCCCGTCAAGGAGTCCAATCCTGCGTTCAGGTGTTCTTTATCCGCAGCGGCAAGATGGTAGGAAGGGACCATTTTCTTTTGTCCGGCGGGGAAGCCGAAGACGAAGGCGATATTATGACGGCATTCGTCAAGCAATATTACAGTGAAGCTTCTTTCATTCCGCAGGAAATAATCCTGCCGGCCGTTTTGCCGGAAAAGGAGCTGCTAGCAACCTGGCTGACGGAGCGGAAAAATGGGAATGTAAAACTGATTGTTCCGCAGCGGGGTACGAAGGTTGAACTCGTCTGCCTGGCTGCTGAGAATGCTTCCGAGATTCTTCGCCAACGTTTTGCACGGGAATCCGTCCGGGACGGACAGCGATTGGCGGCTTTGCGGGAATTGGCTGACCGGCTGGAACTTCCTGAAATTCCTGGCCGCATTGAGTGTTTTGATATTTCTCATATCCAGGGAGCGGAAACGGTTGCCTCCATGGTGGTATTCACCGATGGGGAGCCGGATAAGGCGGAATACCGACGCTTTAAATTGAAAACGGTGGAAGGCAGTCCGGATGATTTCGCCTCCATGCAGGAAGTGACGCTGCGGCGTTATCGGGAAGCGGCAGAACCCCTGCCGGACCTCATCGTCATTGACGGCGGGAAAGGGCAGCTATCTTCTGCGCTGGAAGTGATTCGCGGTGTGGGGCTTTCTGATGTTCCGGTGATAGGACTGGCGAAAGAGTTTGAACATATTTTCAGGGAAAACATTTCAGAGCCTCTGGTGCTGCCCAGACACAGCTCGGCGTTGCGTCTGATGCAGCAGATCCGTGATGAAGCGCACCGCTTTGCCATAACATATCACCGCAAACTTCGGGCAAAACGCAATCTGGTTTCCGTTTTGGATCACGTACCGGGCATCGGTCCAAAGCGTCGTCAGTCGCTATGGAAGCATTTCGGAACGATGGAGCGTATCCGCTCTGCAACGCCGGAAGAACTTGCCCTGGCGCCGGGAATGAATGCATCCGCAGCCAGTGCCGTTTTTGCTTTCTTTCATCCGGCTTCATCGTGAGGCTATCGCCCTACTGTTCAAAAACTCCGTCAATGGGTACAATAGAAGAGTATGGAGGGGAAACTGTTGGCTGGATGGCTGGAGAAACTGGCTCAATTTCTGCACAGACATCTGTATGTTTTGGCTCTTCTTGCACTGGCTGCCGTCGGGAGTATTCTGATTGCTGACATGCGTACGCATTGGCTCGAGAACTGGCTGGCGTTTGAGTTTCTTCACAAACTGGGCAAGAGTGCCGGAAAAATTGCTGCAACGATTGCGGTGATCGCAATTTCTTATTATTTGCTGCGGGAACTGTATGTTGCGACAAGGCGCAGAAACTTGGATTTGCCTGGAGTGCTTGACGCCGGGGCGAAATACTTTGTTTCAGTTTTGCGGCTCAGTCATCCGTTTATTGGCCTGCTGGTGTTTGTGACGGTTCTCTTTCACGGTTATGTCCTGTGGATGATCTGGGCGGCTGGAAATTTTAATCCGGCTGTGTACACTGGGCTGCTGGCCTTCTTGTTTCTTACGTGCGCCGCTTTGTCCGGCTTTTGCATCAGACTGATGCCAAAAACTATGAAGTTCCGCACCTTGCACCGCAGTGCGGGAATTCTGTTCCTCATGGCGTTTTGGTTGCATAAAATGTTTGAATGAATAGAATTGAGCAGCCTCATAATCAGGAAAGGAATGAAACAATAATGAGCAAATCAACAATCGTCCTGATCGGTATTGTTGTTGTACTGGGTCTGTTCGGGATGACGCTGATGTCTTCGTACAATGGCCTGGTTGCGCAGCAGGAACAGGTAAACGGCAAATGGAGCCAGATCGAGAATATGCTGCAGCGCAGAACGGATCTGATTCCAAATCTGGTCAATACGGTGAAAGGCTTTGCGGCTCAGGAAAAAAGCGTGATTGATTCTGTGACCAATGCAAGGGCAAAGCTGGCAGGCGCCCAGGGACCCGCCGCCAAAGCACAGGCAAACGGCGAAATGAACAGCGCCTTGTCCCGGTTGCTTGTAGTTGTGGAGAATTATCCGCAGTTGAAATCCGATAAAACTTTCATCGGTCTTATGGATGAACTCTCAGGCACGGAAAATCGTATTGCCGTTGCGCGCCGTGACTACAATGATGCTGTGCAGTCCTATAATACCGCAGTTCGGACATTCCCCAAGAGTATTATTGCCGGGATGTTTAATTTTGGGCAGAAGGAATATTTCAAGGCGGAGGAAGGCGCAAAGCAAGTGCCGCAGGTAAAGTTCTAGCACGGATTGACAAGCTGGATTCCGGTGTTTGGGAGGAGGATGGACAAGCATGTTGAAACGCATGACGGCTTTTCTGGTGCTTGTTGGATGGCTGTTCCTCCTTGCATTGCCGGCGGCAGCCGCGCCGAAGATTCCACCTGTTCCCACCAGTGAAATCTATGCCCAGGATTACGCCAATGTTCTTTCGCGGGAGACCAGAAGCAGGATTAACCGTCTAAGCTCAGAAATGAACTCCCGTACCCGTGCGCAGATTGCAGTGGTAACGATTCCGTCGCTGGAAGGCGAAGCAATAGAAGAGTACAGTCTGGCACTGTTCCGAAAGTGGGGTATTGGCGACCGTAAGCTGAATAATGGCGTACTGATACTGATTTCGGTGGAGGAAAAAAAGTCCCGTATCGAAGTCGGCTATGGACTGGAAGGCGCCCTGCCTGACGCAAAGACCGGACGGATACAGGATTCTGCGATGCGGCCGGCAATTGAGGCGGGAGATTACAATACCGCGGTATTGAACGGCTATACGGCGGTTTTGCAGGAAGTAGCGAAGGAATACGAGCAGCAGCTCAAGGCCACTTCCAAAAGCAGCCCGAAAAAACGCAGCAACACAGGCGTCGATTTTTGGGATGCCATGCCGTGGTGGACCCAGATATTGATCGGGATTGCCCTGATCGTATTTCTACTCATTGATTGGTTTGTTTTGGGAGGTTTTTTTACGCGTCTGTTGTTTTTCTTTGCCGGTTCAGGACGCGGAGGAGGCGGCGGTGGAGGTTTTGGCGGCGGATCCGGCGGCGGAGGAGGTTCCAGCCGGTGAAACAGCCTGACCATATCATAAGTAAGGTAAAAAGAAGAAGGAGCGATGAAAATGCAAAAGTATGTCTGTGAAGTTTGCGGCTATGTGTATGACCCGGCAGAAGGCGATCCGGATCATGGAATTAAACCAGGGACACCCTTCGACCAGATTCCTGACGATTGGGTTTGCCCGGTCTGCGGCGTAGCCAAAGACCAGTTCAGCGCCGAATAAGACGTCCGCGGACCCTCCGGATCGGTTCCGGAGGGTCCGTCTATGGAACATGGGACGATAAATGGGGGAAATGTAACGATGCATAAGAGAACTTCAGTGCCGCGCCCGGTGGTGGAAAAAATCAAGCAGGTCGTACCGGGTTGGGCGGAACGGACGCCATCTGAGTTATGCCGCTTGCTTGGCCGCGAATCGGTTGCAAAGCTTTCTTTCAATGAAAGCCCGTACGGGCCGTCGCCAAAGGCTGTGGAAGCGATGCGTGAAGAGGCTTGCCGGACGCATCTGTATCACGATATGGAAGCCAAGGAACTGCGGCAGAAAATTGCCGGACGCTTTGGATTGGCGATGGATAATGTCTTCGTTGGCAACGGCGGGGATGAAGCGATTGCCTTGCTTGTGAACGCTTTTGTTTCTCCCGGTGATGAAGTGGTGATGCCGTGGCCGACCTTCGGACAGTATGCGGCGGCGACTACCATTATGGACGGTGTACCTGTAAAAGTTCCGGTGAGGCCGGATGATCTGAAGGCAGACCTTTCCGCCATGGCAGCGGCGATTACCTCCCGGACGAAGATCGTGTTTCTCTGCAATCCCAATAATCCCACAGGAGTCGCAGTCGACGGAACAGAGTTGCGCCAGTTTTTGACGGCGGTTCCGTCGCATGTTTTAGTGGGAATCGATGAAGCGTACGCTGAATTTGTATCCGAGCCGGCATTTGCTTCCGGAGTGGATTTATTGCCGGCGTTTCCCAATGTTGTGGTAATACGCACTTTTTCAAAGATTTTCGGGTTGGCCGGCATGCGGGTCGGTTACGGCATGGCTCGTCCTGAGATCGTCTCAATGGTCCAGCGGGTGAGGCCCTTGTTCAATGTGAATAACCTGGCGCAAATTGGTGCGATGGCGGCACTGGATGATGCGGAATTTTTGAAAATGTCTGCCGAAAAAAACGCCGCAGAGCGCAGATGGCTTACAGAGGAGCTTTCTTTGCTGGGATGCAGGGTCATCCCTTCACAGACAAATTTCCTGTTTGTTGATACCGGGAGGGATGCAGCGGCCGTTGCTGACGCGGCCCGTGCGGAAGGAATCGTGATCCGGGCCGGCGGTGGCTGGGGATATCCATCCTATTTGCGCATTTCATTAGGAACGCATGAACAGAATGAAGCATTACTGGCAGTGCTGAAAAAATAAGATTGCAGATCGCTCACTCAAAAATGGGGGAGTTTCGCAGTTCCGGCGAAGCTCCTCATATTTTTTTTCGCGGCAGGAATTTTTCTACAGGAGAATTTCTAAAAGGAGCGAATATATAATTTTGTACTTCAGCGTAATAAAGGAGGAAAATCTCGACATGAAAAAACTGCTCTCGTTGACCTTGGTATTACTACTGGTAATGGCTTTTGCTGCCGGCTGCGGCAAAAGCGAACCGGCAAAACCGGCTGCTGCGCCTGCGCAACCGGCAAAAGCGGAACCGATTATCATCGCCTATACTCCATGGAATGGGTATGGTGCTTTGTTTGTAGCGGCTGACAAGGGGATGTTCAAAGCAAAAGGACTGGACGTCCAGATTCAGTCGATCGAAGACGTGGGTGCCCGCAAACAGTCCATTGTGGCAAAAAAGATCCAGGGGATGGCTGCATCGGTGGATGTATCTGTCGCTGCACTGGGGCAAGGCGTTCCGCTGAAATTTGTCTGGGCTTTTGACGCATCTGCCGGTGCGGATGGCATTCTCGTTACCAAGGCCAGCGGCATCAAGACCGTTGCCGACTTGAAGGGAAAAGAGATAGCCTACCACAAGGGCTCCGCTTCCCATCTCTACCTGTCCACCCTGCTGAAAAAGAACGGGATGAAGGACGAAGACGTCAAAGCGGTCGAAATGAAGGCCAGTGAAGCTGCCAGCGCATTGATGGCCGGCAAGGTTCCCGCGGCCGTGACCTGGGAACCGCACATCACGAAAGCAGCAGCAGCTGGAAACATCATCCTTTCCACGACCAAAGACACCCCGGCGCTGATCGCCGATGTTCTGGCCCTGCATGAAGAGTTTGTCAAGACAAATCCGGATGCTGTGCAAAAAATTGTTGCCGCTCTTTCTGAAGCAACCGATTTCATCCAGAAAAATCCTGCAGAAGCAGCAAAAATCATGGCGACCGTGTTGAAGGAAAAGCCGGAAGAGACTCTCGAAGGCAACAAGACAATCCAGTTTTACAATCTGAAGGATAACATGGCTCTGTTCGGCACCAAGGAAAAACCAGGCGCTCTTTCTGACGTTGCAAAAATCGCCGGAGAATTCTATGTCGGGCAAAAGATTCTGACCAAAGTTCCCGATGTTTCCCAGGTTCTTGACAATACTTTCATCAGCAAGATAAAATAAACAAATAAACAGCGGAGAGGCTGTGAAAAAGGCGCCTGCGCCGTTTTCACAGCCTCTCCTTCTTTTTAGTCTACCAGAAAGGTTAACTTCCGGGACCTAAGAAACCCACGACTTCCGCCGTCGCCAGAGGCTCGGCGCAAGCCGGGCTTTCTTAGGATTTGACCGGCTGCTCATTCCTATGCCATAGTATAATGATGGATAATTCTAAGTGGAAGGTGATTTACTTTTGGTGAAAATAAAATGGGGAACCCCAAAAGCCGAAATTCCGGGAAAACTCTATTGGTTTCTGGCAGGCTCCGCTTTTTTTCTGCTGCTTGCCGTATGGTCGCTTCTGACTTACAGCGGCTATGTGCCGCCCTTGTTTCTGCCGACTCCGGGTGCGGTGGTACAAGGTGCCTGCCTGCTCTTTGGAGAATTTAACCTGGTGGAGGATATCCTGGCCAGCGTAATGCGTGTGTCAGCCGGCTTCCTGCTGGCGGCCGTTATCGGAGTGCCGCTGGGAGTGCTCATGGGGAGTCTGAAAATTTTTGAAGCGTTCTTCGAACCATTTCTCGGGTTTATCCGTTATATGCCTGCATCCGCGTTCATTCCCCTCTTTATTCTCTGGCTGGGCATTGGAGAAAGCGAAAAGATTGCCGTTATTTTTTTCGGAACTTTTTTTCAACTGACATTAATGGTGATGGATGTGACAAAAAACGTATCGCAGGAACTGATTGATACGTCCTATACATTGGGAGTTTCCAAACGCAGCGTGTTCTGGCGGATCATTTTGCCGGCCACCATGCCGGGAATCACCGACACCCTGCGGATTACTTTCGGCTGGGCCTGGACCTATCTGGTGGTGGCAGAAATTGTCGCAGCCAGTTCCGGGCTTGGTTTCATGATTATGCAGTCACAGCGATTCCTGAAAACATCCCATATTATTGTGGGAATTCTCATTATCGGCGTTATCGGGATCATCATCGACCTGGCCTTCAAATGGCTCTACCAGCGCCTGTATCCATGGATGGGCAAAGGAGGCGCCGCCTGATGGATTCCAAATTGTGCATTGAAAATGTTTCCAAGATTTTTAACGAACGGGCAGGCACAGTGACGGCTTTGCAGAACACAAGCTTTTGTGTGGCGGAAAGCGAATTTGTCACGATTTTGGGACCTTCCGGATGTGGAAAATCGACGATACTGCGTATTATAGCCGGCCTGGAAGAGACGTCGAGCGGCCGGGTGCTTTTGGATGGAAGGGAAATCTGCGGACCAGGCAAAGACCGCGGCATGGTGTTTCAAGCCTATACCCTTTTCCCCTGGCTGACAGTGGAAGAGAACATCGCGTTCGGCTTGGATGTGGCCGGCCGTCCGAAGTCAGAACAGCAGGATGCCGTCCGCTATTATATCGAAAAAATCGGTCTGAAGGGTTTTGAAAAGGCATATCCGCGAAAACTATCCGGCGGGATGAAACAGCGAGTGGCGATTGCCAGAGCGCTCGCGAATGATCCGGAAGTGCTTTTAATGGATGAGCCGTTTGGCGCCCTGGATGCGCAGACCCGTTCGGTGATGCAGGAACTGCTGCTTTCCGTATGGGATGAATCGCACAAAACCATTCTGTTTGTGACCCATGACGTAGAAGAAGCGGTGTTTATCGGCGATACCATCTATGTTATGACGGCTCGCCCAGGACGGATCAAATCACGGATTGAAGTCAAGCTTCCGACCAAACGGACGTATGATCTGAAGCTGTCGGATGAGTTTCTCTCCATCAAACGCGAAGTTTTGGAATTGATCCGGGAAGAGGCATGGAAAGCGGCGAATGCCAATTTACAGGATACGGAGTGAACCGGATGACAAAAAGATTATCCTTTCTGCACACGAACAGGGGCATTCTGGCTGCAGTCTGGTCTGACAAGGGCCTGTATGAACTGACTTTTCCCTACCCGACGGCAGAAAAAGCCGGGGAAAAGATCACGACACGCGGACTGACCGAAGGGAATGCCTTTTCAGAACAGGTTGTGTGGGAAAAACAACTCACTGTCGAGCTGGAAAAATATTTTCAGGGCCTGCCGACAATATTTACCGTACCGATCGACTGGAGTGATTATTCGGAATTCCGGTTGAAGGCGCTCCGCTTTACGGCAGAGATTCCATTCGGTCAGGTTGCATCGTATGGCAGTGTTGCGGCAGGTGTGGGGAGTCCCGGAGCCGCACGGGCAGTGGGCGGGGCAATGCATGCCAATCGGACGCCCATTGTGGTTCCCTGCCACAGGGTTGTCGGCGCGGATGGCAGTCTCACCGGTTTCGGCGGCGGGCTGGAATTGAAGCAGGAACTATTGGCGTTGGAAACCGGGAACAAAAAATAAATAATGCGGTGAATGCCGCCGACGAAAGTTCGGGAGAGAAAATGACGATAAAACTAATAGCAATGGATATGGATGATACCTTATTGAACGAAGAGCATCAGATTTCTCCGGAGAACAAAGAGGCAATCCGGAGGGCCATCGAAAAAGGTGTGGCTGTGACAATCGCTACAGGCCGCATGTTCTGTTCTACGTTGCCTTTTGCGCAGTATCTGGGTATCACAGTTCCCCTGATCAATTATAATGGAGCGATGGTTCGCGACATACTCACAGGAAAGACACTTTTTCACCGCCCGATTGACAGGGACACAGCCACGGCAGTAGCGGCGCTTTTCCGTGAACGCGGCTGGTATCTGCAAAAACATATAGACGATGTGCTGTATGTAGCTGAATTGAACGAGAACTCCCGATATTATTCAGATTATGTCAAAGCAGAAGCGATACCTCTGGGAAATGAGTTCTATGCCATGCCGGAAGCTCCGACGAAATTGCTCAGTCTGGCCGACCAACCGTTGTTGGACGAAATTCGCGGCGTTTTGGAAGAACGCTGGGGTGACCGTATCAATGCGGCATCTTCCAGGACACGGTATCTTGAAATGGTCGATGCCGGCGTCAACAAGGGGGAAGCTCTTGCGTTTCTGGCAGACTACCTAGGAATCAGACAAGAGGAAGTCATGGCTATCGGCGACGGGATGAACGATGTGGCCATGATCCGGTATGCAGGCATCGGTGTAGCCATGGGCAATGCCAAGGCTGCCGTGCAGGCAGCTGCCGATTATGTTACCGCAAGCAATGCGCAGGACGGCGTTGCGGAAGCAATCGAAAAATTTGTTTTGAAATGAGACAGGGGGCAGCTTCCATGATTGTTGGGATTGGTATCGACATCATAGAAATCCATCGCATGAGGGCCGCCATCGATAATCCGGCTTTTGTGCGCCGCATTTTCACACCTGCGGAAATTTCTTACTGCCAAAGCCGCGGGAGACAGGGGGCAGCTTCTTTTGCAGCAAGGTTTGCCGCCAAGGAAGCTGTGATGAAAGCCTTGGGGACAGGGCTTGCCGGTGGAGGCACATGGCTTGAAATCGAAACTTTGCCTGATGCAATGGGCAAACCGGAACTGACCCTGAGCGGCTCTTTTGGAAGCTTGGCAGATAGTTTTGGGGTATCCT
>CAZXCC010000086.1:0-3715 GCA_964638945.1 uncultured Veillonellaceae bacterium
CCCTCGCCGCCGCGGCCTCTGTCATGGGCGCAATAATGGGACGGATGAAACTTGGATGCCCACCGAGCTGCAATCCCAACCCCACTGTCACCTGTCGAAAGATTTGATACACAAACATGACCCGGCCCGACGTTAAGGATCGCATGCTGCGGATAATATCCTCGGCTTTTTCGCGCAGGCCAAAACGCTCCAGCACGCCGATGACCGGCAACACCAATATGAGCAGGGACATATAACGGTTCGTAACAAAGGCCTGTCCGATGGCTGTCAAAACATCGATCGGCGACATGCCGGCCACCAGTCCCGTGGCAAAACCTGCTACCAGGACCACAAGCAGTGGATTGAACCTCATCAGCAATCCGACGATAACAATGACAACCCCAATCAGTTTGATCAATGTTTTTGCCCCCTTTTTCCGTAATGATTTGCAATTGCTTCATTATACGTATTCGACCAAAAACTTCGCAGTTTCCACTTCCGCACAGTCATCGACGATACGGCGGATGATGCTGATTTGCCTGTCAAGCATCACTTTGTCACTACTCACCATTGCCACGCCAATTTCAGATCGCTGCCATGAATCCAGAAAACCGGTCTCAGAGGCTGAGGCATTGACCCGTGCCCGGATTCTTTGGGTAATGCTTTTTATGCTATGCCGCTTATCTTTCAGCGAGACTGCCCCCGGCAGAAATAGTTCGATGGAACATATTACAACGTGCATACTCCCTCTCTTTCCATAAAGCGTTGCACTTCCGCCAAATCCGGCAAAGAGGGGATACCTCCGATTCTTTGGCAAGCCAGTGCCGCCGCTACGCCTGCCCATCTTCCCAGCCCTTCCAATTGGGAGCGATGAAAACTATCCTGCAGCGACATTCCCGCTAAATTTGTCAGTATCGCTGCCATAAAGGCATCCCCGGCGCCGGTCGTGTCCACCACACTCACAGGAAATCCTGCAATACTCACCGTTTCTTTGCGCGTAAACAGAACAGATCCTTTGTCGCCACGTGTAACAATCAGAAGCTTTACGCGCTCTTTCCACAAGGATTCGTCTGCTTGAACATGCTCCGAAAAAGCGTTGCCTGTCAGGAACATATATTCTTCATCATTCATCTTTAAAATATCAGTCATAGCGACAGCAGCCAGTATTTCATCCCGGGCTGTTTGTTCCGCTTGCCATAACGGCAAACGAATATTGGGGTCGAATGAAATCAGTGCTCCGGCCTCGCGAGCGATATCAACCGCTTTTATACAAGCACTGCGGGAGGGTTCAGTCGTCAGGGCAACCGAGCTAAAGTGAAGAACCTTCGTTTCTTGCAACATTTTTATGGGTAGCTCCTCTGCCCGCAACAGAGTATCGGCAGTGCCGTGGCGGAAAAAGGAAAAATCCGGGATGCCTGCCTGATTCAATGCAACAAAAACCAGTGTTGTATCCGCTGCGCTATCTACGGCAACCCCTTCTGTATCTACGCCATTTTGTTCCAGCGTCTGAATCAAATGTCTGCCGAAAGCATCTCTTCCGACTTTCCCTATAAATCCAACTTTCTTTCCAAGTCTGGCCGCCCCAACCGCTACATTCGCCGGGCCACCTCCAGCAGCACGCTTATATTCGGTTACGTCCGGCAACGCTGTATTCTGCTCTTTACTCACAAAATCGATTAATATCTCACCAATCGATACAATATCCCACTTTTTCCTCATCATTGCCTCCCTGCAAATTCGCCTGGCATACCCGAGAAATAGGCTGCTTCCTTCATCAGATGAGTATACTAGGAAGAATTCTAATAATTATGGAAAACTCCTCTAGAAATCATGTTTTCAATCTGCTTTGATTGGAAACCCGGTTCAGCATATCAAATTTGTACAATCAGCAACCCCAGCGCAAGCAAAAGCCCGAACAGCGTATTGGCCTGTGCTGTTGCCACCATGGGCTCCATAAGTTCTTCAGGACGGGTGCCGTGACGAAAACCGATTCCAGCCTTGAGCGCTTTAGGAAAACTGAACACAACAAGCAAAGCCCAGGGAGTAATCTGATGCAGCGCCACTAATGACGCTATCCATAAATAGGCGGAAAGGAACATGAAGTCCAATGCCAGGACAGCTTTCCTCCTGCCGAGTAAAATGGCCAATGTTTTTCTGCCATGATTTTTGTCTTCCTCAAGATCCCTGATATTATTGGCCATGAGAATTGCACCGATTGTAATCGATGGTGACACAGAGACCATTATCACTTTTCCGTCTACAGTGAGAGCTTGAATGAAGTAGGCGATGGATATGATCCCAAACCCCATACAGGAGCCCGCGGCGATTTCCCCCAGAGGCGTGGCTGAAATCGGCCAGGGGCCGCCGGAATACAGATAACCAATTGCAATACAGGCTAGTCCCCACGGCAAAATGATCCAGCTGCTCTGCTGCATGATGTATATACCCAGCAGTAGAGCCAAGATGACAAAAGCAAAAGCAATATGAAATACTTGTTCAGGGTTCATCCCGTCGCGAACGATTGCTCCCCCGATGCCTACCGAATCCTCATTGTCGAGTCCTCGTCGATAATCATAGTACTCATTGAACATATTGACTGCCCCTTGAAGAAGCATACTCGAAAAAAGCATGGCCATGGCAAGTTCAATTCGAAAGGAATTTACGGACCACGCCAGTGTACTGCCGATAACCACAGGAACAAATGACGCAGTCAATGTATGCGGACGCAACAAGCGCCAAAAAACTGATGCAAAAGATTGACCTTCCCCGTCATATTGATGCTTTTCCAATCTACGACACCCCTTCGAATACCGAAAAAAACTCAGCGGAACTCGGAATACATCCAAGTTTCGCTGAGTCTGCGTCAATAAAACAAAATCCTATTCTACGACCCTGGCCCCTTCATAATCAACACCAAGCCGCACATAGCGTGACGAAACCCCATAAGCCTGAAATGCCTTCGTCATGGCTTCTCCCACCGCATCCGCCTTCTCCAGCGTATATGCCATCAAGGACGGTCCAGCACCACTCATGGCAACTCCCAGAGCTCCCGCCTGGCGTCCTGCAGCAAATACTGCATCCATACCTGGAATGAGTGGAGCCCGATAAGGCTGGTGCAGACGGTCATCCAGCGCATCCGCCAGATAATTCGGCTGACCTGTCGTCAGAGCCCCAACCAGCAAAGCCGTGCGACTGACATTGAACACGGCGTCGGTGTGGGGAATAGTGGAAGGGATAGCTTGTCTGGCCTTATGTGTGGAAAGCCGAAAATCCGGTATACAGACTACAAGCTGTAATTCTGCCGGAATCGGCAATTGCAGACAGATTACCCGGTCCCCCTGCATTACCGATACAGTAAAACCACCGTACAAGGCCGGTGCGACATTATCAGGGTGTCCTTCAATTTTGGTGGCCATATCAAGCAATTCCGGTTTGGTAAAAGGTTCTCCCAGAACGCTGTTTGCCGCCACCAATCCGCCGATGATCGCGGCGGAACTACTACCCAGCCCACGGGACAAAGGCACGACATTGTGCATATCCAATCGGATGCCTGTATCGCGCGCATTTGCCCGTTCAAGCACTGTCCTCACGGATCGCAAGACAAGATTCCTATCATTCGTCGGCAAAGTGTCCGTTCCGTCACCGGTTAGGTGGAGCTGCACCGATTCCTTGGAACCTGTTAATTCCAGTTCCACTTCATTATACATGGTACAGGCAATACCCAGCGTGTCAAAGC
>CAZXCC010000086.1:3815-10565 GCA_964638945.1 uncultured Veillonellaceae bacterium
AATTCCAGTTCCACTTCATTATACATGGTACAGGCAATACCCAGCGTGTCAAAGCCAGGTCCGCAATTAGCCGTTGTTGCCGGTATACGAACCCGGACCCGATTACTCCCTGCCATCGCCGATCACCCGTATCACAGTGGAAACCTTGTTTACCACCGGAAGATTGCTCAAAGCCTGCACTGCCAGTTGCAAATCGGCATCATTCACCTTGTATGTGATGAGAACGATTTCAGCCCGGTTGCCGACACGTCGTTTTTGAATAACAGAATTAAGACTGACCGCTTGATCCCCAAAAGCACCGGCAATAGCTGCCATTACACCCGGACGGTCTTCCGCCAGCAGACGGATATAATAAGGGGATTCGGTTTCCGCAATCGGTGATATCCGTTTTTCCTCGAAGCAGGTACATAGGATGCGGCATGGGGAATCATGGCAAACATCACGGGCCGCCTCCATAATATCGGCGCATACCGCACTTGCCGTGGGCATTTCACCCGCACCGCGACCGTAAAACATCGCTTCGCCGATCGCATCCCCGCGAACAAAAATAGCGTTAAAAACATCACGCACAGCTGCCAGAGGATGATTATTCGGAATAAAAGCCGGATGCACCCGCGCATTTACACCCTTTTCATTTTCCTGGGCGATTGCCAACAGTTTGACAACATAGCCCAATTCTTTTCCATAGTCAATGTCTTCCGGTTCAATCTTGGTAATTCCTTCCACAGAAACATCGTCCAGCGACACCCTGGTCCCAAAAGCAATGGATGCTAAAATCGCAATTTTGCGTGCTGCATCCCAGCCGCCGACATCGGCCGTCGGGTCAGCTTCTGCATACCCCTTGGCCTGTGCCTCAACAAGGACGGAAGCAAAATCCGCACCCTCAGTCGTCATTTTATCCAGCATATAATTGGTTGTCCCATTGACAATCCCCATTACTTCATGGATACGATTGGCAGCAAGACAACGTTTTAGCGGGCGAATAATCGGTATTCCTCCGCCGACGCTGGCTTCAAACAGAAGATTCACTTCGTGTTTTTCTGCTGCCGCAAATAACTCACGGCCATATTTTGCAATAACATCCTTATTGGCTGTCACAACATGCTTGCCCTGGTTCAAAGCCTGCAACATAAGTGATCTTGCCGGTTCTTCGCCGCCCATGAGTTCGACCACGATAGATATTTCCGGATCATTCAATATGTCCGACGCCTCTGTGGTCAACTGCGCGTCAACGCCGATTTTCCGAGGCTTTTTCAAATCGCGGACCAAAATTTTCTTTATATTTGTATCCGTTCCTGTCTTTTGTTTGATCAGTTTGGCGTTATCCTGAAGAATACGTACAACACCGGTACCTACTGTGCCAAATCCGAGCAAACCAATATGTACTGTCTTTTCCATACCTTTGGTTCCCTTCTTTCAATCAGGCCTGGCCTAAAACTTCCAAACGCTTTACACCTTCGATTACCCTGATTTTATCCAGTAATGCTTCCAGGTCAATCACAAGTTCCACCGTTTCAATCGAAAGAGTGGCATTTGCCACACCTTGCAGGGGGATCCCCTGATTGATCGTCAATACACTGCCATGTTCCGCTGCAAGCACGTTCAAAACCTTGGAAAGTACTCCGGACCGGTGTTCCAGCAATAAAGCAAGTGTAACAATTTTTTCCTTGCTGGCCTCATAAAACGGAAAAACAAAATCTTTGTATTTGTAATAAGCGCTTCGGCTGAGGTTCATTTTTTCCACAGCTTCGTTGATGGTGCGTACTTCTCCTTTTTTCAGGAGTTCTTTCACTTTGATCGTTTTTTTGATTGCCTCCGGCAGAATCTCTTCCCGTACCAAATAATAGTTCGATTTCGTTTCGGTCATGCTCTCACTCCTGCCTGACGTATTTTATACAATAGATAAACATCCACCAATGAAAGACATTATACACCGGTCAATTAAATCTGACAAGTCTTTCATGTAGCGGATGTCGCGGATTTTGTTCTTTTCAGGGATATCACACTGACTTCCGGCGGACAATTCAGGCGAAATGGCAACCAGTGTCCTGCACCGCTGCTCACATATCCAATACTTCCTTCGGACTGATAAACACCACGCATATAGGGATATAGGAATTCGAAAGCCGAGCGCCCACCCCAGCCCACTTGCGCGCCGTGCGTGTGTCCAGCCAGTGTCAGACCTACTTTTCGCGCAAAAGCCCCAGCAAGAAAGTCTGGATGATGAGCGAGCATTACTGTAAAAGAATCAGGAACAATGCCTTTGCAGGCTGCATTCAGATTCTCTTCCACGTCTTCCGGCCGGGTTTTCATGCGTGCCCCCATCGGATAATCCACTCCCGCAATGAAAAGTCTGCCGCCGTTATACGCAACCTGATGGTTCCGGTTATCGAGGATCTGAACCCCGCAGCTGTTCAACATTTTTCTGATCGGCATTGCGCCGCGTATATATTCATGATTTCCCATGCAAAACCATGTTCCCAGAGGAACGGAAGCAACAAACGGCTGCAAGGCCTTCTGAATTGCCGGCAACATGGAAATATCGTCAACAAAATCTCCTGTAATCGCCACGATATCCGGTGTTTCCTTTTGCAGCAGCGCCAACATCTTTTGCAAATCAGCCACAGAAACGTACGGACCCAGGTGTACATCCGTAAGATGTGCTATTTTCAAGCCATGCAAGGACTGCGGCAACATCGAATAAACCATATCCATCCGCCGCACCACGATGCCCAATTCCGCGTCCAACAAACCCACAGCGTTTATTCCCGTCATGGCTGCCGGCGGAAAAAAAGCCGCCCGGGTAAGAAAAGAACGCCTTGTCATGCAATTCTGCCCTGATGTTGGCGTAGTTGCCTGTGCTTTTCCATGCAAAAACCTCTGCAGCATAGCTAAGATTTTTGAAATCGGCCAGGCAAGGAGCAACAATAACTGCAACATGGCCCAGAATGAGCCGAAATAAAAAATGCCGGCACACGATGCAAGCCAGTCATACTGTCCGGTAAAGCGCATTCCGACATATGCTGCGGCAGCCATCAGGGTCAGCACGGCATATGCCAGGCGAAACCCTTTGCGTCGCTCCTGACGAATCAGGCGGCTAAGCCAGCCGGAGTTTAGAACCGCCAACAAAAACATCAAACTGATAACCATCAATGTAAATAAACCAATCACCACTGGTATTCCTCCCGTTACCGGGTTGACCCCGGAAACGCCAATTCTTCCGTTTCATGTTTTTTGCCCCGCCCCATCAATTCCACTACTGCTTCCTCAGGCGGCTTCCCTTTATATAAAACTTGATAAAGTTCCTCTGTGATCGGCATTTCTACGCCAACCCTCTCCGAAAGCTCCCGTGCAGCTGCTGTGGCCCGAATTCCTTCCACTACCATACCGGAATCGAACAGATTGTCGCCATTGTTCCGCCCTTTGGCCAAGGCAATCCCTGCGCGTCGGTTCCTACTGTGAACGCTGGTACAGGTGGCAATCAGATCACCCAGCCCTGCCAAACCGGAAAAAGTTGAAGTATCTGCGCCACAAGCTGCACCCAGCCTGGCAATTTCCGCCAAGCCCCGCGTCATCAGTGCTGCCTTCGAATTGTCGCCAAAACCAAGGCCCTCTGCTATTCCCGTACCGATGGCGATGATATTCTTCAATGCCCCGCCCAGTTCCACACCGATCATATCAAGATTCGAATAAACGCGAAAAGAGGATGTCATGAATACATCCTGCGCATACTCAGCCAATTTTACATCACTGCTGGCCACTACCGATGCGCTCGGCAATCTGCGCCCAACCTCTTCAGCATGATTGGGACCTGACAAGACAACAAACCGTCCTTGCGCAGAAGGCATTTCCGCAGCCAACACTTCTGTCATCCGCAGGCAGGTATCAAGTTCAAGCCCTTTGGCCACAGATACAACGGTACAGTTCTTTTTCAATAACGGCGAGATACTTCTCGCGGCATCGCGCATTCCATGGGATGGAACTGCCAGAACCAGCAATTCTGCCTCAACCAAAGCTTCTGCCATATCACTGATGACCAAAACCTGACGGGGAATTTTCACTCCCGGCAGATAGACTTTATTTTCCTGATTCTGTCTTATACTTGCGGCAAGTTCAGGATTACGCACATAGAGGTTCACATTGCCGTGTTTTTCCGTCAATATGGAAGCCAGCGCAGTACCCCAACCGCCCGCGCCAATTATTGCGACTTTCACGCCGATCCTCCTACGTTTTTCTGTCCGCAGCCTTTATCTTCAGTTCTTCACCCTTGAGCAGACGTTCAATATTGGGACGGTGCCGAATGATAACAAAAGCGGCTGCTGCAACACCGAACATCAATACTTCTCGCGCTTCACCGAACCACCACATGAGGATCGGAACCAACGCTGCCGCAATGATGGATGCCAGGGACACATATTTTGTGATAAATACTATTCCAGCCCAGACTGCAAAGACAATCAACGTAACTTGGGGCGACAATAGTGCAATCACACCCAGGCCGGTCGCTACGCCGCGCCCACCCTTAAAACCAAGAAATACGGACCAGTTGTGGCCGCAGATAGCAGCAATGCCGCAAATAACCGCTGCCAGCTCTCCCCCCACCAGCAAAGTGCCCAGATATACTCCCAGCATCCCTTTGGCGGTATCGCAAACAAAGACGAGCAGGGCCGGCACTCTCCCCAATATTCGATACGCATTGGTAGCCCCGGTATTCTTGCTGCCATGCTCACGCAGATCAATTCCATAAAGGTTTCTGCCGATCCAAAGGCCACTTGGCAACGAACCAAGGAGATAACTTGCAAGAACAACTCCTGCCAACAGCATTACTTACTCCTCCTGTTTTCGTGGGCGTACAAACAGCTTTATTGGAGTGCCTTCAAACCCAAAAGCTTCCCGTAATTTGTTTTCCAAAAAACGGAGATATGAAAAATGCATCAGTTCCGGATCATTGACAAAGAATACGATTGTCGGCGGACTGACCGACGCCTGTGTCGCGAAGTAAATCTTCAACCTACGCCCTCTGTCCGAAGGAGGAGGGTTGATTCCGGTCGCATCTCGCACAACTTGGTTTAACAAACTGGTCGAAACACGCATGGCATGTTGTTCCGCCACATATTTTACCACTTCAGGAATACGGTGCACCCGCTGTTTTGTCATGGCGGAAAGGTATACTACGGGAGCATACTGCATGAAACCCAATTCTTCCCGCAGCATCTCCGTAAATCGAAGAGATGTTTTATCATCCTTTTCCACAAGATCCCATTTATTGACCACGATGACAGTGGCCCTTCCGGCTTCATGCACATAACCGGCGATCTTTTTGTCCTGTTCTGAAACCCCTTCGGATGCATCGATCAGCATCAGCACCACATCCGCCCGGTCCACCGCCCGCAATGTCCGAATGACACTGTAACGCTCCAATGGCAGGTCTATTTTTCCCCGCCGCCGCATGCCTGCAGTATCCACAAACACAAAAGTGATTCCATCCTGCTTCAGATAGGTATCGACGGCATCGCGCGTAGTGCCCGGTATATTGCTTACCACGAGACGCTCCTGTCCAAGCAGTGCATTCACCAGCGAAGACTTTCCGACATTCGGACGCCCAACCACTGCGACACGGATTGTATCCGGTTCTTCTTCCAGCGGGACTTCTTCCGGAAAAGACTGTACGACTAGATCCAGCAAATCCCCCAGATTCAGGGCATTTACTGCGGAAACAGGCACAGGATCCCCAATGCCGAGACTGTAAAATTCATAACTATCCGCCATACCTTTCAGGTTGTCCACCTTGTTGACAGCCAGAACGATCGGCTTCTTCGTGCCGCGCAAAATGGATACGATTTCACTATCCACCTGTGTTATGCCGACTTTTCCATCCACTACGAAAATGATTACGTCGGCTTCTTCCATCGCCAGTTTTGCTTGCTTTCGCACGGCCGGCAACAGTTCATCCGCCTCATTGAAATCAATCCCGCCAGTATCGATAATGGTAAACAGATGCCCTGTCCACTCGGCATCGGCGTAAATTCTGTCACGTGTTGCACCTGGAGTATCATCCACTATCGATACTCTTTTTTCCGCAATGCGGTTAAACAAGGTCGATTTACCGACATTGGGTCGACCGACTATTGCTACGATTGGTTTTGCCATCTAATGATCAATCCCTTCACGACTGTCTATTCCCCGGGAATAAGGATGACGAATATTTTTCATTTCAGTGACCAAGTCAGCAATATCCAGCAGTGACTGCGGAGCCCAGCAACCGGTTGCGATGATTTCCGTTCCCGTATGCGGCTGCGACAAAAACTCGACAATTGGTTTCTCTGTCAACAATCCGCAAGAAAGCGCAACATTGATTTCATCCAGTATAACAATATCATATTTTTGCGAAGCAATTACCGATTTTGCAGTTTCCCAACCGCCTTGCGCCAGTTGTTTATCGATTTCTTCAGGATTCTTCAGGTTCACAAAATCATGTCTGCCTACCGGCAATATCGTCAAGCCCGGCATTTTTTCCGCCAGGCGTACTTCTCCATAGATATCGCTGTTTTTCATAAACTGAATCATACATACTTTCATTCCGTGTCCTATGGCACGCAACGCCAAACCCAGGCTTGCCGTCGTCTTACCCTTGCCGTCGCCGGTATATACCTGCAATAAACCAAGGTTTTTCAAATTCATTCCCCCCCGCCACTCAAAACGGACAGATCGGAAGAGCACACGTCTGAACTCCAGTCACCTGAAGCTATC
>CAZXCC010000087.1:0-10433 GCA_964638945.1 uncultured Veillonellaceae bacterium
CCAAGTTTCATCCGTCCCATTATTGCGCCCATGACAGAGGCCGCGGCGGCGAGGGAAGGGGCAATCGGAACTGTTTGGCTGGACCGTGTTCGAGCGATGTCAGCATCTGCCGAAAACTACGGAAATTTTTTCGGACAGCTCTTATTTCCGGCAGCCGGAGGCCTCCTGCTTATTAAAGGCGTTTTAGAAAACGCCGGGTATAAAGTCGATCTGCTGGTCATGGCTCAATATGCTATTCCATCGGCAGTTGCGGCTGCAGTCATTGCACTCATTCGCTTCCTATTGCTTGACCGATCTATCCGGATGGCTGGGCAAAACAAAGGAGGCGAGCAATCTTGACTATTACCTTGGACCAAATCTATGCAGTAACCGGAATATTTCTCTTGATTTTTACAGTGCTGACCTTGCTTGATAAAAAGCAGAACGGTAAGGCAAAATGGGGTACAGCTCTTTTTTGGGGTTTATACGGAATCACTTTCGTCTGGGGGAAAGAGATACCTCCGGCTGTCGTTGGCGGTATGGTGGTTTTGATGGCTCTGATAGCAGGCGCCAAATGGATGGGAATCGGTGAATATTGGAGTGCGACAGCGGAGTTTCGGCGCCAGATGGCCGATAAATTCGGGTTTTGGCTTTTTGGACCGGCTTTGGCCGTGCCATTAGTTACCTTTCTCGTTGCCTGGCTGGCACCAAAGATGGGGGCATTGGTGGGACTCGGGATTGGCTCTGTCGTCGCTCTTTTCCTTGCCGTCCTCTTGACTCGTACCATGCCGGTGCAGGTATTTCAGGAAGGGCGAAGATTGCTTGACGCTGTAGGGTGGGCGATTATTTTATCCCAATTTTTAGCAGCTTTGGGTTTTTTGTTTGATAAAGCCGGTGTAGGCAAGGTAGTGGCGGAGATGGTATCGACAGTAGTTCCGGTAGATCTGCGACTGGCCACGGTGATTGCTTACTGCGTCGGGATGGCGCTGTTTACGATGATCATGGGGAATGCATTTGCTGCCTTTGCAGTGATTACGACCGGCATAGGAATTCCGTTGGTTGTAAAGATGCATGGCGCAGACCCGGCCATCGCAGGAGTCATTGCCATGCTTTCAGGTTATTGCGGTACGCTGATGACTCCCATGGCCGCCAATTTCAATGTGGTGCCTGCAGCATTGCTGGAAATGCAGGATAAAAACGGTGTAATAAAAGCACAGGTCATGACGGCATTACCGCTTCTGGCGGTCAATATCTTCCTTATGTATTTTCTGGCTTTTCCGGGAAAATAAGTTGCAAAGGAGTAAAATAACATGCGAAATATTCTGGTGACTGGATTTGAACCTTTTGGAGGCGAGCCTGTCAATCCTGCGTTGGAAGCAATCAAAAGATTGGAGGGCCGCGTGATCGCAAACCATATAATCGTGACCCGTGCAATGCCTGTTGTTCGCTATCTGGCGATTGACGCAATTTTGAAGCACATTCAGGAGACTGATCCAGTATTGGTAATGGCTGTCGGGCAGGCCGGCGGGCGATTGGAGATTACGCCGGAACGTGTTGCGATCAATGTGGACGACTATCGGATTCCAGATAATGGCGGGTTGCAACCTGTCGATGAACCGATTGTTGCTGGAGCGCCTGCTGCCTACTGGAGCACTCTGCCCATTAAAGCGATGGTGGCGGCTATGAAGGAGGGAGGAATCCCGGCATCGGTTTCAAATACGGCAGGTACTTTTGCCTGCAACCATCTTTTTTATGGTTTGATGCATCATTTGGCCCAATCCGGAGGTAAGGTCCGTGGCGGGTTCGTGCACATCCCGTATTTGCCTGAACAGGCAGCAAGGCTTGGCGCCCAGCCCAGCATGTCGGTGGAAACGATTGTGAACGGTCTTGAAATAGCCTTAAAAACTGCATTGATTTCACTAGAAGATATCAAACAAACCGGTGGAACGATTTGTTAGTCGGAAAGAACGGAGCAGAATCATGAGATTTCTTTTGGTGAAAAAATGCCGCTTTAGTGTTGCTTTGTTTCTGGCAGTGCTTTTTAGTGTTGTACCGGTGGCCTATGCCGCTACGGCAAGTGACTGGATTGTCGTGGAAAAGGATGCGAATCAAACTGTATTGATAGACCGTGCCAATGTCAATGATGTCGGGGAAGGAATCCGGCAGGCCTGGGTTCAGTTTGCTTATAGGAAGAAGACCCCGGAAGGCGCAACGACAAGTATTGGGCTTTTTCATTTTAATAGGAACCCGGATCGGTTGCGCAATATTCAGGATACATTACTTGATGCTTCGGGAAATGTCATATATGTTCGCAGGCCGGAGAAAGTTGAGGACTGGAGCCCAATTCCTTCCGACTCCACGGGTCAGATCGTGATAGAGTATGTATATTCTGTTCCACCAACCATCACCGCTGACGGGAAGTGATTGGAAACATGTTTGCCCGGAAACCCCAAGTATTAAATCTGCTGGTGAAACCGGTTGGTTCGGATTGTAACTTAAATTGTGCGTATTGCTATTATCTGGAAAAAGAGAAACTGTACCCGGAACGGATAGAGCGGTTCATAAACAATGAACTGCTGGAAAAATACATCAGGATGTTTTTTGCTTCGCAGGAATCCCAGAGCGTCCGTTTTGACTGGCACGGCGGTGAACCAACCCTGCTCGGGACCGATACGTTCCGCAAGATTGTAAATTGGCAGAAACAGTATGCCAAGGGGAGGCAGGTAATCAACTCCCTGCAGACCAACGGCACGTTGCTTACGCATGAGTGGTGCAATTTTTTTCGGGAAAACGGTTTTTTAATCGGAGTATCCATCGATGGACCGAGGCATGTTCACGACCGATACAGAGTGGACAAGAGCGGCGAACCGACCTTCGACAGGGTGATGCAGGGAATCGAGCTGCTGAAAAAGCACGAAGTGGAGTTTAATACCCTGTCTGTGGTCAATGACTATGGGGCGGCGTATCCTTTGGAGGTTTACCGTTTCTTAAAAAGTATCGGCAGCCGCTATATGCAATTTTCTCCCGTTGTTGAGAGGATTGCGTACGACGCCGGATTCGAAGGTCTCAAGTTGGTTGCCCCAGGAACGGGGGGGGCTGCACTTGCTCCCTGGTCGGTAGAACCGGAAGCATACGGGAAATTTCTCTGTGAGATTTTTGATGAATGGGTGCTGAACGATGTTGGCAACTGCTACGTCATCACATTTGATGCGTTGCTTGCCAAATGGTGCGGGATTGAACCGCCCAACTGCGCATTTGCCGATGTCTGTGGCGGAGGACCGGCCATGGAAGCTAACGGTGACGTATTTATGTGCGACCATTTTGTTTACCCGGAATATCTGCTCGGAAATTTAAATACTTCCGGCCTTGCAGAAATGCTGACGTCGGAGAGCCAGCTCCGCTTCGGTCAAAACAAACAGGACACATTGCCTGAATACTGTCGCCATTGCGAATACTGTTCAATCTGCGCCGGCGAATGCCCGAAACACAGGATTATGAATACTCCTGACGGGAAACCTGGGCTGAATTATTTGTGCCCTGGTTTGAAACTGTTCTTTACACATTCCGCACCTTATATGGAATATATGAAAAGACAATATGATATGAATGGCGCTCCTGCCAAAGTGATGGAATGGGCCCGTCGCCTCAAATCCACGAAAGCCTCCGTAAAAACATTTAATGAATTGGGAAGCTATGATCCATGCCCTTGCGGCAGCGGGAAAAAATATAAATTCTGTTGTTTGCCGAAAAACAGACAAACCCGGCGGTAAACAATATCGATTACAGATAGGATAAACAATAGGAAAGGTGCATTCTTGATATGGCCGACAGCAGCATATATAAAAGATATATTCCATCGTTTGTTCCGCGAAACGACAGTGATTCCAATGAATGGCTCTTTATTTTCAATTCCGCGAAAATCTTAATTAAAAATGACTTGGATAGTCTGAGAATACCAACAAGTGAAGATTTTACCGGAACAGAACTGGTATTTGATTTTAAGCAGTATTTGGGTGAAACAGAGGGATATCCAAGCTATTGTGTGGAAGTGGATGATGCATTCATCCCTCCTTCAGGCATGTATTTTACTGATTTGAGATCTTTGCTTGATCAGATTGAAGAGGACCTTTTTTACCTGGCAGGTCGAGCTTTTCAAATAGTAAACTGGAATCGGATGCATAAGTTTTGTGGTAAATGCGGTACTCTTACAGAAGCACAGCAAAACGAACTTGCCAAAAAATGCCCGAATTGCGGTTCGGTGTTCTATCCGAGAATTTCACCCGCGATAATCGTTGCAGTTGTTCGGGGCGATGAGATTCTTTTAGCACATAACAAAAATTTCAGACCCAACTGGTATAGCGTAATTGCCGGTTTTATGGAACCGGGAGAGACTTTTGAAGATTGCGTGATGCGGGAAGTAATGGAAGAGGTCGGTATCAAAGTGAAAAACATTCAATACTTTGACAGCCAACCCTGGCCATTTCCCGATTCCTTAATGGTCGGATTTGTTGCTGAACACGAAAGCGGAGAAATAATGGTCGATGGAGTTGAGATAGAGGATGCAGCCTGGTATGGAATGGATAACCTTCCGCCAAGGCCGACTGTGGTTTCCATTGCAGGAAGGTTGATTGAATCTGTTGTACGAAGACGCTAAATGCAAAGCAAACAGGTGAACTGGATGAATTGCGGGCAGATTGGGTGGAGGGGTTGGCTTGGAGAGGACAGCAACAGAGCTTGTGAATATTGTCATGGCGAATCGGCAATGGACGCAGAGCTTGATAGAATCCATCTATGACGGAGCCTTGATAGTTGATGTTGATGGGATTGTTCGCTATGTAAATGCTGGATATTTAAAAATAACCGGGTTGAAGGAAACGGATATTGTCGGAAAACCGCTCGTGGAAATTCGACCAGGCAGTGTGCTTTCACAGGTGGTGAAGTCTGGAGAAGCTCGCTTGGGAGTTTATCGACGGGAAGGAACTTCAGAGTATGTTGTGGATATGTCACCCATTTGGTATGAAGGTAAAATTGTTGGAGGAATCTCGACCTTAAAAGAAATTGCCAGAATTCAGGCTCTTTCCCGTGAGCTGGAAAAATACGCAAAAAAGAACAGGGAACTCACCGCTGTTGTAAGTCATATTTATAATGCCCATTATTCTTTTCAGGATATTGTGGGAACCTCACCGGGGATTCGCAACGCAGTCTCGTTTGCAGAAAAAATTGCGAGATGCGATGAAGATGTTCTGATTTGCGGTGAAAGCGGTACCGGAAAAGAAATGTTTGCTCAGGCAATTCACAATGGTAGTTCACGCGCTGCGATGCCATTCGTTCCGGTGAATTGTCCCACACTCAATTCAACACTTGTTGAAAGTGAACTTTTTGGTTATGAAGATGGTGCTTTTACCGGTGCCCGCAAAGGAGGAAAAGTCGGGCTGTTTTCTGTGGCGGATAATGGGACCATCATGCTGGATGAGATTGCGGAGCTCCCGTACGATATGCAGGCAAAGTTGCTGCGAGTATTACAGGAGCGCAAGGTAAGGCGGATTGGAGAATCTGTGGAACAAGCGATTAACATTCGGGTGATCGCTGTTACAAACAAAAATCTACTGGATTTAGCGAAAGAAGGAAAATTTCGCGAGGATTTATATTATCGGCTAAATGCCATGACGCTGGAAGTACCTCCGCTGAAAAGCAGACAAGGAGACTTGGTGCTACTGGCTGAATATTTTTTGGGCGAGTGGTGCAAACGCAATGGAAGGTATTTGACATTTCATCCTTCTGCCTGGGATATGATCAATAGCTTTGACTGGCCGGGAAATATCAGAGAATTGAAACATGTCGTCGAATTTTCCGCTTATCTTTGTGAAGGGAGTGTTATCCATTCGATTCGCTTGCCGCAAGCGACGCCGAGGGAAACGACACGGCAGATGGAGACGGTTTCCCAACAACAGGACAGCTTAAAAAAGATAGTTGAAAATACCGAAAGAGCAGTAATTCAAACGATGTTAAAAAGATACGGAGACGGCTTGGAGGCAAAGAAGATTATTGCGGGACAGTTGGGTATTTCATTGGCAACTTTGTACAATAAGGCAAAATATTTGATGGAAAAGGAAAAGATTTAACTAATTATAAAATTTTAGAAATTTGGAATAAATGTTCTAAAGTTTTAGAATATTTTTATATAATTTACTGGGCCTATATTTGTAAAGCGCTATTTTATAGCGCTTTTTCGTTTATATACCAAGAGACAATCTTTTGGCATGTATTATGCAATAAAATGATCGGCGTGAGCTCACAGGGATAATCAGGATGACCAAGAAACAGGGAGGAACATTGACGATGGATTTATTGCAGGCAGAAGCAGGCGCTTTGAACGGCGTCCGGATTCTTGATCTGACAAGGGTATTGGCGGGACCTTTTTGTACGATGCTGATGGCTGATATGGGCGCTGATGTTGTCAAGATCGAAGAGCCTGGCAAAGGCGATGATACCCGTACATATCCACCTTTTATCGAAGGCTGCAGCGCCTATTTTTGCAACATGAACCGTAATAAAAAGAGCATAACTTTAGATCTGAAAAAAGCAGAAGCTAAAGCTGTTTTTAAAGAGATGGTCAAGAACGTCGACATCGTGATCGAGAATTATAAGCCAGGAACGATGGCGAAGCTGGGGATTGGTTATGATGATCTCAAGGAAATCAACCCACGGCTGATTTTTGCATCCATCTCCGGATTTGGTCAATATGGACCTTACAGGGAACGTCCCGGATATGATATTATCGGGCAAGCCATGGGAGGTTTGATGAGTGTCTCAGGATGGCCCGATTCCCCGCCGACCCGTAGCGGAACAGCCATGGGTGATATTCTTGCCGGACTGAATTGCTGCATCGGAATACTCGCTGCGCTGAAGGGGCGGGAAATCTCTGGACGCGGTCAAAGTGTGGATGTTGCACTGGTAGATTCAGTTGTCAGCGCGATGGAAACCATCATTCAGCTATATTTGGTTGAAAAACGAATTCCGGGCCGAATCGGTAATCGATATGAATTTATTTACCCGTATGATACATTTGCTGCTGCGGATGGTTGGGCTGTCATCGCTGTTGGAAATGATGCAGTGTGGAAGCGATTCTGTGAAGTGATTGGCCGTGAAGAATTGATTGATATGCCGGAGTTTAAAAAAAATCCGGACCGGGTCAAAAACAATCATGCATTGAATGCGATTGTTACCGAATGGACACGGCAACGCAAGGTGGCTGAAATTGTTGACCTCCTCTTGGCCAACAGCGTTCCCAGCGCACCAATCAATAATGTGGAACAGCTTGTAACTGACCCTCATATTGCTGGTGCCAGGGAAATGTTTGTCGATATGTTGAATCCATTAGGGGAGCCAATGAAAGTAGTAGCCTGCCCAATCAAATTTTCGGAAACGAAAGCTTCTGTTCGGACAACAGCTCCGAATCTGGGTGAACATACGGATGAAGTACTGCAACAATGGGCAGGGTTTGATGAATTACAAATCGACGCATTAAAAAAAACTGGAGCATTGGGATAGGAGGAAAATAACATGAAATACCCCAAAAAGGTTCAAATTGGTGATATTACAATTCGAGACGGTCTTCAACATGAAGAAAAATTCATCTCCACCGAGGCCAAAGTTTATTACGCAGAACAGTTGATTTTGGCGGGTGTCCGTCGCCTGGAACTGACAAATCTCGGTAATCCGCGCAACATGCCCCAGTTTCGTGACGCAGAAGAATTGCTGAAAAGAGTCAGAAATAGCAGAGTGCTGAGTAAGGCAGGAATCAATTGGGCGGAGATGGAACTTACAGCGGTCACTATTCGAGAAAGCGCTGTCGATAAGGCAATTGAATTAAAGCAGAAGGGAATCGGTCCGGATCGGATACTGATGATGGTATCGACCGATGAAAATCACCACTTCGCCAATTCCGGCCTGACGCTGCCGGAGTATTGGAGAGAAGCGGAACGGTGTATAAAAAAAGCCACTGATGCAGGTATCAAAGTGAATGGCACGGTCAGTACGATTTGGGGCAGTCCGATTTCCGGACCGACCGAAATGAAAGACGCAATTACCTTTACAAAACGGTGGGTTGATATTGGTGCAACAGATATCGAGCACGCCGATCATGACGGTTCTGCGCCTCCTGATCAGGCATATCGTTATTTTTCGATGCTGATGGACGCACTGCCCAATCCCAGTCTCCATGTCGCTCATTTCCATGTAACGCGGGGTTGGGGTCTTGCCAATGTTTTTGCTGCGCTGCAGGCCGGGATCGAAATTTTCGAAAGCACTTTAGGCGGTATCGGTGGCCAGCCTGCCAATTTTTTGGATGATTGCCCCGTGCCGGGAACCGGTTCCTATTACTATAAAGATCCTAACTCAGTTGGACTGGTCAGCACGGAAGACATGGTGTTGATGTTGGATGAAATGGGAATTGACACCGGACTCGATGTAGATAAGATTCTGAAACTCGGCATGTTGTTTGAAAAAACGATTGGCCGTCGTCTGCGATCTTCTTCGATTTTACACGGAAGAATTCCTAAAATTCCCAACGAATCCTACAAACGGAAAGGTCTTAAAGAGCGAAAAGAAAAACTGGGCGAAAGCATCGGACAGGTTTTTCCCTGATAAAGTGCAGTATCGGCACTGTGACATAAACTATTGGCAACCAACAAGATAAGGGGGAAAGAAAATGCTGTCATTTCTTGGGTTCCTTACAGTCTTGGCGTTTCTCTTCGTGATCATGACCCGAAGGGTATCGGTTACTGCCGCATTGATTCTCGTGCCGGTAATTACCGGTGCGATTGGCGGATTCGGTCCGACCATGGGGAAAATGATGCTGGACGGGCTGGTTCGGGTGGCGCCCACAGGCATTATGATTGTCTTTGCCATTTTTTATTTTGGGTTGATGCTTGAAGTAGGGCTTTTTGAACCCATGGTCAATAAATTGGTGAGGTTCGTTAAGGGTGATCCCTTGAAGGTAGTCGTCGCCACTGCATTTCTTACGATTATGGTCGCACTGGATGGCGATGGAGCTACAACTTTTATGATTACGATTTCAGCAATGCTGCCATTATATGAAAGATTGAAGATGCGGCGACTGGTATTATCGGGCACCATCTGTCTTGCTGCAGGGGTAATGAACATCATTCCCTGGGGCGGTCCTACTGCTCGTGCCATGACGATTTTGAAACTGGATTCACTGGTTATTTTCAACCCTGTTATTCCAGCTATGGTCATCGGACTGGTCTGGGTGTTTTGCGTTGCTTTCTATTTTGGTATGCAGGAACGGAAACGCCTGGGGATACAAAGTCTGGATTTCGAATACAAGAATGAGTTGACCGAAGAGGAAGCCGCGATTCGACGTCCAAACCTTATTTGGTTTAACCTCGTATTGACATTGATTCTGGTTGTAGCGTTGATTATTGCGGTCATGCCTCTACCGATCTTGTTTATGATTGCGTACGCAATCGCCTTAGTCGTAAACTTTCCCAATCCAAAGGATCAAATGGCTCGAATTACAGCACAAGGAAACAATGTCGTTTTTGTTGCTTCCATGATCTTCGCTGCCGGGATTTTCACGGGAATTCTTACCGGAACCAAGATGATCGGCGCCATGTCACAGACACTGGTGTCATTGATTCCAACAGCACTAGGGCCGTTTCTCTCTCTAATCGTGGCTGTGACCAGTATGCCTCTCAGTTTGGTGTTTACACCAGACGCCTATTATTTTGGTGTTATGCCGATCATCAGCCAGACTGCAAGTGCTTTTGGCATTGAACCTGCACAGATAGGGCGGGCAGCCATTCTGGGACAGATGACAACTGGCTTCCCGTTGAGTCCATTGACAGCATCAACATTTATTCTTGTTGGCATGTCGGGTGTTGAGCTGGGTGATCACCAACGATTCATTTTTAAATGGGCTTTTGGTTCTACCATCGTGATGACAATTGTGGCTTGGGTAATGGGCGTCATTTAGTATATTAGGACTTATTGGACAAATAACTGATATGAAAAAGACCTGCAGAAACATAATATCTGCAGGTCTTTTTGCACAGAAAACCATCCCGGAGGACGGGAATAGAACAGGCTAACCTTGTTGTGGCGGCAGTGGCGGCGGTGTCTGTTTCGTGGCAAGCACCTGGATGGAGCAAGCTTGTTTTTCTGCAACCCAAATCGCGCAATCCGCTTCCTGACAAACCGCCAATATTTCAACAGTACTGAAAAATGGGCAAATCATATTGTCACCTCCCTTCATATGGGAAACTTCTACAAAGCGACAGGGATTCCTGCATAAAAGGGGATCAATGCGTGTTGACTCTATATTTTCGATATTTCGGCACGAAAAAGGGTTCTGAGACAAATCTCAGAACCCTTTAAAATACTGGTCGGAGCGGCGCGACTTGAACGCGCGGCCTCTACCACCCCAAGGTAGC
>CAZXCC010000088.1:0-4599 GCA_964638945.1 uncultured Veillonellaceae bacterium
CAAGGCAATCCGTTGCTCTGCCAATGTGTCCGCAGCTTGATACGTAGGAATATTGTCTTTTTTCGCAATGGCAAAAATCTCGCGAAGGTTTTTGTAGATGATCATGACCGCTTTAAATGCCTGTTCATGATTCTCTTGTGTTCCGCCCGCTACCCCTCCGGCATTAATAATGAAATCGGGAGCATACAATATCCCTCTGTCACGGAGAAGATCGCCGTGACGAACTTCTTCCAGCTGATTATTTGCGGAACCGGCGACAACTTTGCATCTTAGCTGGGGAATCGTAATGTCGTTCAGAATGCTGCCAAGGGCACAGGGCGAAAAAACATCGCATTCAACACCATAAATCTCTTCGGGCCTGACAGCTTTGGCATCCATTTCCCGTACCACCCGAAGGACATTCGCCTCGTTGATATCTGTTACAATCAGATTTGCGCCTTCTCCATGCAAATGCTTTGCCAGAAAATAGCCTACATGGCCAAGGCCCTGAACCGCAATCGTTTTTCCTGCCAGATCATCCTTGCCCCAAATCTCGGCAACGCATGCTTTTATGCCTTGCCACACGCCATACGCGGTGAAAGGAGACGGGTCAAAAGCCCCTGTTCCCTTGACATGAGAAGTTTCAAGTTTGATAACATCCAGGTCTTCGATGCATATGCCGACATCTTCTCCCGTAATGTAACGTCCATTGAGACTTTCGATGAAACGGCCGAGAGCCCGGAGGCTGGCTTCGCTTTTATCCTTGAGGGGATCCCCTATGATCACGGCTTTCCCACCGCCAAAATTCACCCCTGCTGCTGCATTCTTATAGGTCATCCCGCGTGAAAGCCGCAAAACATCTATGATGGCATCTTCTTCAGTTTCATAGGGCCACATACGGGTTCCTCCCAATGCGGGGCCCAAGGTAGTGTCATGAATACAAATAATCGCCTTGAGATTGGACGCCTTATCCTGGCAAAAAACAAGCTGTTCATAGTCATGTTGTTCCATAGAATCAAATATTTTCATAGTAATCCCCTCCCAACATCATTGCTTTTGACGCTCGTTTCTCAATTGTTGAATGTGACAAGTCCTCCCCGCATCATCACCTGCCCCGTTTTCTGCAGTATCCGTTTGCTCCACCAGTATTTGGCATTATCGTATCATGAAAACCCCAAGGTGTTAAGCCGATTCTTTTACCGGGAGAATCCCGCTTGCCAAAATCCAATGCAAAGACAGGATGAGATTATTGTGGATACCAATCCATTTTTTAAGCAAGTATACGCCGTTGTTGAACAAATACCTTACGGCCGGGTGGTATCCTATGGTCAAATCGCCCGGATGTTGGGGCGCCCTCGTGCGGCTCGCATGGTCGGTTGGGCTATGCGTTGCTGCCCGAGCAATTTGCCTTGGCAGCGTGTCGTAATGGCGGATGGGTCGATTACAGGAGGCGTATATGCAAATATTCGCATGGAACTTTTGAAAGAAGAAGGCGTGCTTTTCTTAGCGGATGGTCGCGTCGACATGAAGTCATGCAATTGGTCCGTTCGAATGAATTGATACTCAAGTCCGAATTGGCTCCAGCACCCATGCATTTACAAGGACCCGCGAATATTGCGGGTTCTTGTGTTATTCATTTCACCGCTACAGGAATTAAAAAGCTTGGCAAAAAATTCAAATATTGACATTTATCAAAGGATTTTATTCGATGTTACCCGAATAATGTTTTAGAAAAACAGAACTCTATTCTATCTCTTCAAGAGGTGTGAAAACGATGACTGCCAATACTACATGCCCCAACCAGTACGAAGAGAAAAAGGCTGTCGACTCCCAGAGATATGATTATCTTGACAACATTAAATGGATATTGGCGGTTTTGGTAATATTTCATCATGCCGCTTCCATTGCGGGGCTGGATCCATTTCCACTGAATTTACCTCATGTGATTCAGTCCGAGCAGTATCAGTACGGCATTCTCAGCAACTTTCAGGCTGCGAATCAGGGATTTTTCATGGGCTTGTTTTTTTTTATTTCTGCCTATTTTGTAGTACCCTCTTATAACAAAAAGGGAAAATGGTTCTTTTTGAAAGACAAGTTCATACGACTGGGCATTCCTGTACTATTGACAGTGTTCATCATTGACCCTGTTGTATCGTATATATGCGATGAATATCCATTCTTTCAGTCAATGCAGCATACTTTTGCCATATATGGCGAGATGTTGAAATCTTATAACATCGTTTTGGGGGTTACCTGGTTTTGCTGGACGCTGATAGTATTTAACGTGGGCTACATCATCTACAGAATGTTTGATCCGCCAAATGCTAAATCAATACGTTCCTGCAGAACAATGCCGTCATTATTTGCGATTATAGCCTTTGCACTAATCATGATCCCTTTTGATTATTTCGGATTGTACGTAATGAATCTCCTTGGAAGTGATTTTTTAGGATTCCACTTATTGAAATTCTTTCCCATGTATATTGCGATGTATTGTTTTGGCATCAAAGCGTATCAAAATCAATGGATAGAACAATTAACCCACAAAACTGCGTTTATTTGGATCATTATCTGGATTTTTGCGATGATTTTCCGTGTGATTCCTTTTGAAACGATCGGAATGAGTATTTTTTTGCTATACAGCTTCAGACAATTGTTCAATACAAAAAACAAATGGACGCAGTACTTATCAAGATCAGCATTCGCAGCCTATATCATACAGGGAATCCCGCTGTGCTTTCTGGGGAAATTGCTCCTGCCGCATATGTCACAAATGCCTCTGGTTAATTTTTTCGTTATTGGGATCCCATCGGTTGTATTATCATTTGTTGCAGGATATTTCTTGTGCAATCTTCCTGTATTAAAAAAAATACTATAGACCCAATTCGCAAATCATGTGTCGAGTAGAAGACGGAATAAAGGATTTGCCAGAGTATCCACTCTGATTGAAATGATAAATGCAAAAGCCGATAAAGAGAAAATGGAAGGAGAACCCACACATGCTTTTTTTGAAAGGTATCCTCTGTAAAGGCGTCCTGCCGCTGGTCTTGTCAGTCAGTCTGCTTTCAGGCCTTGGAGCAAAAACAGCTGACGCGGCGGCGCCGCCAAATTCTGTGGAACTGAACACGTATGGAAGCCTTCCTGTGATTGTGTTGAATCTGACACAGTCCGCTGTGGATCTTACGCTTTCCACCAATTCCTCCTTTTACACGAATGGCGCAATGCCGTTTCCTCTGGTGGTCGGATTGCCGGGGATATACTATACCGGAGGCGGTGGAACGATCTCTTCTTCGGGAACTTTTTTTACAGGAAGCGGTGGAGCGACCTCTACGCTGGCCAATATCGCCAACTCGAATGCACTCAGCCAGTCCAACGCTTCTTTGAATCCGTTGGGAAGCCTGCAAAAAAGCAACTTCACCTTCAGCAACAATTACGATTGGATGAGTCTGTTTACCGTGTTTCCCTCCTGGACCACACCCGGCTCCTACACCAATATGCAGTATGTGGCTCTGAGCAATTTGAACAACGTGGGAGCGGCAGCAAATTCCTATAATGTAGTATCCGGATATCCAACAGGAAACGCCAAGAACTCGACAGGAAAGGGCGACTATACCAGTGGAAGCGTTCTCAATGCCGGAAACGCTGCCGTCACTTCGATCAATTTGAATTTGCGGAACGTACCGGCGCCAGGCTCGGAAGCGATAACCTACGGTGCCACGTATACTGTCGCCATCAATAGCAAGGGGGCCGGAACTCCGGGAAATCCTCCGTCCGGCTTGACCGCCGCTTCCATATTGGGTGCTCTGCATACCGCCCTGGATATTATTACAGACTGCGCAACGCTGGCTAGTGGAGATCCATTAGGCATTATCGATTACATTGCCGGCGTGCCGGCGACGATAGAAGGCATGGTCGACAATGCGAACGCCAATGCCTACACTACCACCGACACCAGTTACAAAGCGGCTTCGGCAGGAATTTACGTAACGGCTGCCGCTACTTTCAATCAGGCATTTCCTCAGACCTTCATTCCCTATACGGGAACCAGCACAGCTCCCTATCAGGGAGACAGCCAGTCGCAGATTTTCGAAGTGTCCACCACTTCTACCAGTCTTCCGCTGGCGTTGCAAAATTATATTGCTTTTACGACGTGGCGGCAGATGCCGTCCAATACCGGCTCGACCGAGCGAACATCAGCGGACACGCTTATTGTCACGATCCTGAACAATGGAGTATATACCTCAAATCAGATACAGCAGTATCTTAACGGAACTTCCTCCGCGACAGGCGCGACAAGATACAAACCGACAAAAGAGCAGGCCCAGGACACGCTCAATCTTCTGACGATACTTACCTCACTTTCAAAGAATCACCCTCAGGATGCAAAAACCATTCTGGACATGTTCGGCATGCGAGGCAAGTATCCCGGCATAAAACATGATTCGGGAGCTCTTCACAATATGAACAATGAATTAAAAGCGATCTTTGAAAAACACAAGTCTGAATTGCCGGCTATCGTTCCGTACCTTACCAAACTGGAGCGCAAATAGACAATCAGGCAAGAATAAATTGATGATAAAGCGAGGATATGGCAATGAAAAATAGAAACCTCCTGCTTTG
>CAZXCC010000088.1:4609-10418 GCA_964638945.1 uncultured Veillonellaceae bacterium
CTTTGCTCCCTGTTAATCTTAATAACGGCATTCAGCAATCTTGCGTTTGCCGCGGCAACATCAACAGCCCCTTACGCCAGCATTGTCGCTTACAATGAAAACAATATCAACGGAAATAATCCCAATGTTTCCACATTGGGCGTGCTGGACATCGTTAACATGACTCCCTGGAACATCTCCATCGGCCCGAGCCAAGGAACACAAATATTTTCCGGTATGACAACAACCGCCTGGAACTCGATGTGGCTGGCCGGTTATAATTATAACAATCAAAAGTGGGCGCCACCCCCTGCCGGTCAGGGCGCTCCCTCTATCAGCGGTTTGGGCGGCAGCTTCGCCTTTCATTCCTATCAGGTGGCGCTGAACAATCTGAACAACGCCTGGCAGCTGAGCAACAAATTAAACGGCTACGCGTCCACCGTATTTTACGATACGGTTCCCATCGTATTCAACAGCACGACGTTTACGCAGGGAGGCCAGACCGTGGCGCTGAATTTTTCAGCCACTTCGACGGAAGGCTTTTGCATATCCTATTCACAAGGCAACATACAGGAAATGTATCCGGCAACAACCCTTAGCTATGGTGACGGAACCAATAATTACGGCTGGCAAACGTTCAGCATGGTTCCGGGAAGCATATACGGCAAAAACACAGCTCATTTCCTGACAATTCAGGGAATCGGAAACAATGCGAAAAACTGGCAGCCCATAACCAAGCAATTGGGCGGTGTGGTTGCTAACAAAGGAACTGACGGCTCGGCGCCCGGTACAACGGTTCAGACGCCGAACCTGCTTAACGTTGCAGGGTTGGTTTATCCTCAGTTTTCTTCCGTGGCAGGCGATCCTCAAAACCTTGACCTGATTGTCATTCTGCAGGCTGGAGGATATGGGGATATGCAGTTGCTTTTCCTAGCCGTGCCGAATAGCCGAGATCCCTTCCTAGCCGCTGCAGGAGCCATAAGGAGATAGCGTTCGCTGGAAAACCTGACAGAAAACACCTGATTATTAATACAACCGGGGAGGGTTACCTCCCCGGTTGTATTAATAAAGCAAACGTAACAGCAACGAAATGAAAATGGATTAAATATGAATTTTTTCTTGGTCGTTCATTGAGTAACCATCTCGAAAAAAAACACCGCTCATGTCTGATGCAGGTTCTTTTAGTTCAAAATTACCAAGTTTTATCACTGTCCCATAAGCTTCTTTCAAGGAAAGCTTGTCGCCTCTTCCGGAAATAACCCATAAAGTCTTATATCCTCTGGGTTTCGATAAAAGCCTCTCTTCCCCTTTTCCATCCGTAAAATACACCAAAAGATCCACCTTGTTATGATTGGCATACTCGAAAACCGGTGTAAACCTGGTATCACCCCGTATATGACTCCGGTCTTTGATATCCTTCGCAGATTTGACCTTGTACACACGTCTGATTTCACTATCGCATTCCAGCAGTGTAATTTCATGATCATAACTTTTTACGATCGCAAGCACCTCCGTCATGGCCTGATAAAACTCTTCATTGCTAATACTGCCGCTGATATCCAGCGCAACAGCTATTTTGGCCCGATGACTCCGAAGTTGACCGCGCAAATCCAAACGTTCGGGCTGCCTTCGATTTCGTCTTGTTATCGTCTTCTTATTATTGCTCTCAACAGCTCCCAGTAACCTCTTCAGATATAAATTCCAAGGCAAATCATCCTTGCTGCTTTTTAGCGATGCCAGCATGCTTTCCAGATAATTGGGCATGCTGCCTTTTTTTGAGGCTTCCATAAACTTCTCAGTAAATTCTTTCAATGTCTGTTCATCGATGTCACTGGATTCTTCCCAAATCTTATGGGCTTCTCCCGGATTATACTCCATGGCTATCTTTTCCCCTTCATGAGCATCATCCGCTGACTCATCTTGCACGACTTCCAACAAATCGACAGCTGTTTGAATCTTTTCCAGATAATATTCAAAAGGCTCAAAAGGCATAAGATGTAAAGAATAATTTAAATTTACCCATTCCAGTGTTGTGGCATAGGGCGGCAGAAAATCCAGATAGGCGTTGACTACCACATCCATGGCCATATTGATCGCTACAGGTTTATAGCCGGTTTTAAATTCTTTGGCCCTGATGAAATGCATAGAACAGATATGAAGGATTTCGTGCTTCATGGTACTTTGCATTTGATTGACAGTAAGTGTCAGAAAAATGATCGGGTTAAAATACAGAATATATTGAGTGCCCTGAAATTTCACAGCCGTAGGACTGCTGATATCAAATCTGATTTCTCTGGACATTTGAAACAAAAAATATCCGAAAAAATTGTCTTTGTCTTCCAGCAGAGTTAAATTCACTTTATCAATGAGACTAAAAAAATCTTCTTTAAAATCTTCGGGAATCTCGAGCCGGGTATTTTCCTCTGTGTGGGTTTGCGCCAAAAATGTTTGAATAAGTTGATATGCGGTTGCATAGAGCCTGTTGGCGTGGCTGTCAAAACAAGTTTCCATACCGGTCACCCGAATGAACGATAGGATGCAAAATAGGATTCGACAAAGGCTTCCTTTTCTATGGCGATTTTGTATACCTCTGCATAACTGTTTTTAATGTCCTTCATGATACCGACCCGTAAATCTGCAGGATAGGCTGCTAAAAAGGCTATCATTCTGTCGACATAGCCGGCTGGCTCCAGCTCACCTTTCTTTATCGTTTCGTTCAGGTGTTTCAATACATTCTTTGCTGCAAGATATAATCGGGTATGACTTTCAGTTTTTATTTTTTCTCTGACTGATTCATGCAGAGAATCTCCCCCAAAAACCTCTTCATAAGAAATCAGCGGTTGATGATCGGATTCAACAAAACTGACAAACTCTTCCGCAATGAGTTTCCCGACATTTCCCCGGATTACATTAAGAAATACGGATCGGGAAACAGACTCCTTTTTTTGTTGATACATTTTATAAATCCTGGATATTCTTTCATAGCTTCTGGGCGTCGCTCTGATATCGTCTTCGTTAATTTTGAGCAAGTATTCCGGGAAGGTCGAAATGAACTCGATAACCTTGGGGTCAATGCCTGCGTCCAGAGCCCAATCCACCCATTGGATATAATCCGGCTCCATGTATAACCACACAAATCTATTTTCCTGTGCCACATCCATATCGACAACCTGATAGTCAAAATCCGCTCCATATTTGCTGGAAGGATTCATGGCTGCGATAATTTTAACCTCATCATGCAGCGTATACCCGTTAATTTCCCGGTTTAGGATGAGATTCATCAGTTCCTGTTGCACGGTATGTTCACAGCGGTTGATTTCGTCGATAAATAGAAGAACGGTTTGCCCCTGGGCAATTTCTTCATCAATTTCCCTCAGCTTATGATGAACAGCGTATACTGTCGCCTTTTTTTCCACTTTATCGCCTTTGTGGTTCACCCTTGTATAGGATTCCAACGTCGGCAAGCCGCCAATTTCACCTTCCTTCAGCAGGTTTCCGTCAATTACGATTAAACGCCAATGGTTTTCATCGGCAATTTCCTTGGCTAACGCGGTTTTTCCGATTCCGGTTTCCCCTATGATTAAAGGGACTTCTCCTGTTGCGAGGACTAAAGCAACACTTTTTAACGTATCTTTATAATTCATGATATCTCCTGCCTATATTCGCTTTAGCTTTTCATCGACAGCTATTTTCTTCGCCTTTTTACTGCCATACTGGTAAACAAACATCATCTTATCCATTGGCAGCATGTTGCTGAGTTTTTCGATGGCACTGCAATTTATGAAATCCCTGACGTATTGTTCTTCCACATCTTCGTCCGATATTACTTCCTTTACCGCTTGCTCCAATTCATCCCTGGTTATTTCTATCTCTTTCATGCCATATTTCACCACTAAAATGTTTACCTTCAAGAATTTCAGCATTTTAGTCTTATCCAAATCATTCACCAATCGAATTGCCTGAGCATTCTCCTTGACCGCGATGAGTTCCGCCTCATGGGTCGGTGAATTCATATATCGCAATGCGTCATAACTTATCTTCACAGCTTCTTCTTGTGCACGGCGGCAAGGTTTCTTGATGAATCTTATTGAATCATAATTTTTTCTTACAGCCAATATTTGCAATTCTTCACTTGGGTCATCAACATATTTTATGGCCCAGCCGGCTTGATCGACAGCCAATCTGATTATCGCATCCGTTGGATTCTTGATGTATTCCAGGTTGGTCCAGCCATCGCTGACTGCCCTGACCATCATTGCTTCCGTGGGGTCATCGATAAATTGGATCGCCCGGACATTATTGTCAACGGCAGCTTCTTGCATCTCTCGCGTTGGGCAATCTATGTATTGCAGCACGAGTCCATTTCTTTTTACAGCCAACAACCTCAGCTCGTTTGAAGGATTCTCGATGTGCGCTATAGCATTCGGATTGAACTTGATGATTTCATGCAGTTTATAGTTTTCCATCATGAACCTTTCTTCTCCTATTTTTTTAAAAAGGGAACCTTTATTCTTCATGGGGTGATCCAAACAAGGTTATTATATCACTGTATTAGAATACCCGGCTTGCGACGAGCCTCTGGTGACAGAAAAAATCCAGAAGAATGATTCCATAATTAAGAGGCAGACTCGACAGCAACTCCAAAAGGAGAATCGAAGATAATGCAGAAACAGTAAACAGGTGACGAATCGGCGCAGCCATTTCAAGGACCATAGACTACTATCGAAGGAGTCTTGCTATGAAAATCAATATAAAAAATTCTCTTGTTTTCTCGCTTGCATTTGCCTGTATTATGCTCCTCATGCTTCAGCCGGCTAATGCGCAAACTTGGAAGTTCGCCATGATCAGCGACACCCACGACAGTGACATGGCAAAAACCCAGACCGGGGTCACTCCGTACCTTGCCCCCATCATCCGCTATATTATCGCAGAACATCCTGATTTTGTATTACAAACAGGAGATTTGATTACCGGGGCGCAAACTCTGCTAACCTCTCCGGCAGTTGAAAAATTCGACATGCAATATACCTACTATAAACAGGCAACAGCACCTCTTGCCGGAGCCAATATTCCGTTGTATGTGATCCGGGGCAATCACGATTTTGGTCTTCAAGATGAAAAACAGGCATTAGCCAAAGCATATACGACGCATGAAGCAAGCGCTATGCCGCAGAACGGTCCGTCGGATGCAAAAGGCTTATCCTACAGCTTCGTTCACAAAGCAATCAAATTCATCATGATTGACCAGTTCGCAAATGCGTCCAAAGGAGTCGTTACGCTGCCGCTGGATTGGGTGAAGAATGAGCTGGAAAACAGACAAGGTGCGGAGCTCGTCTTCGTTATGGGGCATAGCCCGGTGTTTTCACCCAATACGAGCGCAAGCAGCAATCAGGCCCAGTTCAATTTATTTGATCAGACAACCCTCCAGAATCAATTTTGGAAATTGCTGACGGATCACCATGTGACTGCGTATGTTTCCGGGCACGAACATCTTTATTTCCGCGGCCAGGCAAACGGGATTCCGCAAATTGTCATCGGCAATATTGGCGGTTCGCTTATCAGCTATAACCCTGCAACCGTGGATAGCCGACTCACAAGCGTATTTCCGACGACTGCCGTGCCTGCAGCGCAAGCACGTCCCGGCTATATCATTTTCACGGTGGATGACGGAAATAATTCGATTACAGCCACAGAATATTGGCTGGATACGAACAACAACAAATACGTATATGATACATTTGAAATAAAAAGCAACAAAACCGGGACCAACCCTTCCAAACACCTCTGATTCGAAAACCGGCTCACTTCTGGTCTCTGGCGATGGGGATTC
>CAZXCC010000089.1:0-10408 GCA_964638945.1 uncultured Veillonellaceae bacterium
TGCCGATATTTCTGCCAATTATCAAATTGTACAATATCGATCCCATCTGGTTCGGAGTCATTCTGACCGTCAACGTGGCGATTGGGCAGATCACGCCGCCGGTCGGCGTCAACCTCTATGTGGCCTGCAATATTGCCGACCTCAGTCTGACAGATATTTCAAGGTCGGTTTTGCCTTTCCTGTTTGCTTCTTGTGTTGCCTTAGCCTTAATTACCGTGATACCGGCGCTTTCGCTCTGGTTGCCGAAGCTGCTGGGAATGTAACAAAGGGGGACCTGATTCATGGCATCTGAAATCAAAATGCCGCAACTCGGCCTGACGATGACCGAGGGAACGGTAAACCAATGGTTTAAGAAAGTCGGGGAGACAGTGACGCAGGGAGAACTGCTGTTTGAAGTTTCCACCGATAAAATCACCAATCAGATTGAAGCCACTGCGACCGGTATTCTGCTCGAAATCTTAACTCCGGAAGGTTCTGTGGCGCCCGTGCAGGCAGTATTGGCAGTGGTTGGCGAAGCGGGTGAGAAAGTGGCTGCGCACGCAGCTGCTGTGTCGGCAAAGCCTGCAGCGGAAGAGTCCGCAGCAGCTGCACCGGAGGCAAAGGCCGCAACCGGCAGCAGTGCGGTAGTGGGTGACGACGGCTGGGTGAAAGCTTCTCCGGCTGCCCGCAAATTGGCCAAAGACACCCAAATTGACCTCGCTCTTGTGACTGCGACCGGACCGGATGGCCGTGTACTCGAACGAGACGTGCTGGCTTTTGCAGCCAACGCTCCGGCAGCGGTGAAAACGAGCCCGCTCGCGGCGAAAGTGGCGGCTGAGCTGGGCGTTGACGTTTCCGGCATCACGAAGGAAGGCCGGATTATGAAATCGGATGTCCTGGCGGCCGCAAAACCGGCTGCTGCAGCTGCCCCGGCGAAGAAAATCGCCATCGCCGGCATACGCAAGGTCATTGCCGAACGGATGAGCAAGTCCTGGAATATCGCGCCTCATGTGCATCATACAGTGGAAGTGGACATGACGGAGGCTTTGCTGTTAAAGGACCAGTTGGCCAAAGCTTCCGGCGAGAAGGCTTCCGTTACGGAAATCGTCATCAAGTGCGCAGCCCAGGCTCTGAAAGAAATCCCGGTTGTCAATGCCAGCATCGAAGGGAATCAGATCATATATCACGATGCCGCACATATCGGCGTTGCCGTGTCGATCGACAACGGTCTCATCGTGCCGGTGATCCGCGATGCAGGAAGCAAATCCCTGCGGGAAATCCGTGCGGCCGTGGTCGATCTCGGTGCAAAAGCCCGGACGAACAAGCTGTTGCCTGACGAAATCTCAGGCGGCACCTTTACGGTAACCAATCTCGGCATGTTTGGCACGGACCATTTCACTCCGATCATCAACCAACCGGAAAGTGCGATACTGGCCGTATGCCGGACTGTCGAAAAGCCAGTTGCTCTTAAAGGACAGATTGTGATCCGACCCATGTGCAATTTCGTGCTCGGATATGACCACCGTCTCATTGATGGGGCGGTTGCTGCCAAGTTCATGTCCCGGTTCCGCGAACTGATCGAGAAGCCTTTTCTGCTGCTTGTAGGATAACAAGGCGTATATATGTGGGATGACGGGGCATCCGTGCAGATGGGTGCCCCGTTTCGACAGGAGGTTTATGATGAAAAAGAAAATCGTAGTGATCGGCGGAGGCCCCGGCGGGTATGTCGCGGCGATTCGTGCAGCCCAGCTCGGAGCAGAAACTCATATCGTGGAAAAGGAAAGCTATGGCGGAACCTGTCTGAATGTGGGCTGTATTCCGACGAAAGCGCTGTTGCATACGGCGGAAATTTATCATGCGGTGCGTTTTGGCGAGAACATAGGCTTAAAAGGGGACATAACGCTTGACTGGCCCGCTTTGATGAAACGCAAGGCAAGCGTGGTGCGGCGTCTGGTCGGTGGAGTGGGCGGTCTGCTCAAGGCAAACGGTGTGGTGATGCACAAGGGGACCGGCGAATTGCTCGGAGCCGGCAGGGTAAAAGTACACGGCGACAAGGAAGAAGAACTGCAGGCAGATGCAGTGATTCTTGCCACAGGTTCCATCCCTGTGAAACTGAACTTTCCCGGCGCAGACCTGCCGGGTGTTATTGACAGCACGGGAGCTCTTTCCCTGGAAAAACTGCCGGAATCGTTCGTGCTCATCGGCGGCGGCGTGATCGGGATCGAATTTGCCGCGCTGTTTGCCGCGCTCGGTTCCAAAGTGACGGTAGTGGAATTGCTGCCGGAAATTCTGCCGGGTATTGATCCGGAAATATCCGTTGTCCTGAAAAAAGTGCTGCAAAAAGAGGGAGTAACGTTCCTGAACGGGGCGAAACTGGATTCCGTAAGCGCAAAGGGAAGCAGTTTGGCGGCAAAAGTTTTGCTGGGCGACGAGGCGCGGGAAATCGTGGCGGAAACCGTGCTGGTCGCAGTAGGGCGTCGTTCTTTTACGGATGGATTGGGGCTCGAAGCCGCCGGAGTAAAAATGGAACGCGGCAAAATTCTCGTAAATGAGGAATACCGGACCAATCTGCCGGGGGTCTATGCCATCGGCGACTGCAACGGCATCACAATGCTGGCGCATGCGGCATCACACCAGGGGATTGCGGCGGCAGAACAAGCGATGGGAGTGACTGCGGCTTCCCACGGGCAGCCCATCGTTCCGGCCTGTATCTACACCAGCCCGGAAATCGCTGCTGTCGGCTTGACCGAGGACAAGGCAAAAGAGCTGGGCATAGCCTACAAGAAAGGCGTTTTCCCTCTCGCAGGCAATGGAAAATCCATGATTGAAGAAGGCGAATCCGGCTTCATCAAGATTCTGGCCGGGGAAAAATATGGAGAAATATTGGGAGTGCACATGATCGGGCCCCGCGTCACGGAAATGATCGGTGAAGCGACTCTTGCCATGCGTCTGGAGGCTACGGTGGACGAACTGGTCACGACGGTTCATGCGCACCCGACTGTTTCCGAATCCATCGGCGAAGCGGCGATGGCAGTCGATAACCTGGCCATTCACTGGCCGCCCGGGATGAAGAAATAGTGGCAAAACGGGTGCAACTCCGAATATGCGGGGTCGTTTCATACCAGGAAGGACTGGAACTGCAGAAACAGGCGCGCCAGGAAGTGGCAAAGGGGGCTTGCGATGGCATCTTGCTGTTGCTGCAGCATTCGCCTGTCATAACGATGGGGCGGAGCGGCGGCAGGGAAAATCTGCGTTCCTCCGCCCAGGCGCTGCAGGATGCCGGAGTGGATTTGTTTGAGAGCGAGCGGGGCGGGAACATCACCTGCCATAATCCGGGACAGATTGTCGGCTATCCGGTGATGAACCTTTCTTCCTGGCAGGAAGACGCGCATTGGTATGTGAGGCAACTCGAGGAAGTGCTGATCGAAACACTGAAGGAATTCGGAGTCGTGGCAGGACGAAAAGCGCGTTATACGGGAGTTTGGGTAGGAAACCGCAAGATTGCCGCCATAGGGGTCAGCATACGCCACTGGATTACCGGACATGGATTTGCCCTGAATGTCAGCAACGACCTGAGCTTATTTCAGAGCATCGTACCCTGCGGAATCGGAGAATTTGGTGTAATCAGGCTGCAGGAATTGTCTGCAGGCACGGAGTTTAATCTTGTACAAAAGCTGATCATCAAGCATTTTGGAGAAGTTTTCGGCGCGGAGCTGGAGGTTGCACAGGAGGAGTGAAACTGTGGAAAAACGCAGGGAGTTTATTGCCGTAGACGCCCATAAAGGACGCACGGTCGTTGCAAGGCTAACCCCGGGAACCGACTTGGTTACGGGAATTGATTTGGTATGCAAGGCTCACAACATCAAATACGGATATTTTGGCAGCGTGATCGGCAGCTTGCAGAAAGCGAAGTTTGTCATTGCCATACCGGATGCAAATGAATTGTTGGGTTTTAAATATGGAGATCCTGTGGAAATAGCCGGGCCGATTGAGGTAATTTGCGGCCAGGGAGTCATATGTCAGTCGGAACAAGGCGAGCGGATGATCCATCTGCACGTTCAATGCGTAACATCGGAACATCGCTCATTCGGCGGCCATTTTTCCGCAGGCGATAATCCTGTATTGGCAACGATTGATCTCGTGATCGTCGAAGTAGACGGCGCAAAAATGCTGCGGCGTTTTGACCCGGAGTCCGGGATGGTCATGATGAGTCCGGAACTATAAGCAAATTCATGAAGTGGAAAGAGGCGGATCAAGTTGACATCGGATATGGCTGAAAGAGCGCCCTGGCTCGTTCGCAGGATTCCAGCCGGGGGCATGGATAAGGTTCAGGGGTTGATGGATGACCTGAAACTGCATACTGTCTGCCAAAGCGCTTCCTGCCCGAACCTGGGCGAGTGTTTTCATTCCGGGACAGCTACTTTTTTGATCCTGGGGGGAATCTGTACCCGTGGCTGCCGCTTTTGCAGCGTTCCCAAAGGCGCGGCGCCTCCTCCTGTTGACCCGGACGAGGCGGAACACGTGGCAACTGCCGTCAAGACAATGGGATTGCGGCATGCGGTGGTGACTTCGGTGACAAGGGATGATTTGCCTGACGGAGGTGCTGTGCAGTTTGTCCGCTGCATTCAGGCGATTCGTGCTGCAAGTCCCAAAACAACGGTAGAAGTGCTGACCCCGGATTTTGCCGGTAACAGAGAAGCACTGGCCGACGTTTTGACTCAAAAGCCCGATGTATTCAATCATAATGTAGAAACGGTTCCCCGCCTCTATGCGAAAGTGCGTCCGCAGGCCCATTACAGGCGGTCTCTGGAAGTGTTGCGACAGGCTGCCGAATTTGGCATCACCTGGGTGAAGAGCGGCCTGATGCTGGGGCTGGGAGAGACGGAAGAAGAGGTCCTGCAAGTTTTTCGCGATTTGCGGCAGGCGGGTGTCAACTGTCTGACCGTGGGGCAGTATCTGCGTCCCACAAAAGGGCATCTGCCTGTAGTGGACTATGTTCACCCGGATCGATTCAAAGCACTGGAACTGTCCGCCTATGACCTGGGGTTCAGGCAGGTTGCTTCCGGTCCGCTGGTTCGGAGTTCGTATCACGCGGGACGTGTTTTTGAGACATTTCCCGTTGACAGCGTCGGAACACAGGTTTAGAATAAACATAAAGTTTGAATTATAGAGATACCCAGAGAATAGAGGCGCGGGCAACATGAGTACCGTCGGCGAGATAGGCATCGCAGACCTGACGGGGAAGGGTTGACCGCCGAAGTACTGGATTTTGGCCAAAAATCCGTACTGGGCACGTTCCGAACAGGTGCGTGACTGTCACCAGTTTTTTTGGTGGAGCGCTTTCTCATCCAACTGCAGAAAACACCCAATGTGTTTTTTGGGGAGCAGTGCATCGATGCACCGGGAGAGAAACTCACCGGTGCTTTATTTTTTTTAATTCACAGAGTATGAAGGAGGAAGCAAATTGTCGATGAAAATGCGCGGACTGTCCCTGATTTTAGCGTTGGTGTTCCTGATCGCAGCGGCCGGCTGCGGCGGCGGTGGCGGAAGCAGCGCTCCGGCTGCCGACAAAAAAGCGAAGCTCACTGTGGCGATGGTGAATCCCCTGACAGGAGATGCGGCAACTTATGGAGTCAGTCACAAGAATGGGTTTGAACTGGGTCTCGCCGAAATCAACAAGGCGGGCGGGGTAAAAGGCCAGGAAATCGAACTGCTGACGCATGATGATGCGGGAGACCCGAAACAAGCCGCCGCCGGCGCCCAGAAATTCGCCGACATGAAGAGTGTGCTTGCTGTGGTTGGGTCCTGCCTCAGTTCCAATACACTCGCGATGGTCCCCATCACAGATAAAGCCAAGATTCCGCATAGCGTAATATCTTCCAGTTCATCGAAATTATCCGGCATGAGCAAATATTTCTTCCGTATGGCCGTACAGGATGATAAAGTCGGCGGGTTGATGGTCGATTTGTCGCAGAATAAGTTCAAACCGAAGAAAATGGCACTGCTGTATCTGAATAACGATTATGGCAAGGGCTTGTTGGCTTCGATCGAGCCCCAGGTGAAAAAATACGGGATCACGATGACTTCGGCTCAGACTTATCTGGCAACAGACAAGGATTATTCCGCCCTGTTGACAAAAATCAAAGCGGAAGCGCCGGATGTCCTGCTTGTCGGCAGTACGTACACCGATGGCGGCCTCATCGTGAAGCAGGCGCGTGAAATGGGACTGATGATGCCTATCGTCGGGCCTACAGGCCTCTACAGCCCCAAATACATGGAAATCGCCGGCAAAGCTGTGGATAACTCCTATTTCCTCGGAGTATTCGTTCCGACCAACCCTGATCCCAAAGTTCAGGAATTCGTGAAGAAATATAAAGAAAAATACGGTATGGAACCTGATACGTTTGCTGCACTTGCCTATGACCAGGCATATGTCCTGAAGGACGCCATGGAAAAAGCGGCCGCCAAAGGCGCGATTTCCCGCGAAAACCTGCGGGAGGCAATGGCTGCCAGCGGGTACAAGGGGATTACCGGCACGGTCACTTTTGACGACAAGGGCGATTGGGTCCGGCCCTATCTCTTTGTGACGGTGAAAGACGGAAAATTTGTGGTAGCACAATAAACAGCCAACGGAATAAACGGGCAGCGCGGGAACGGTGACGCCGTTCCCGCGTATTTTCACACCGGAGGTGAGAGCGTGGTCCTCATTCAGCAAATCATCAACGGCATGGCGCTGGGCGGCATTTACTCGCTGATCGCCATTGGCTGGACTGTGGTGTTCGGCATCGTCGGCCTGATTAACTGGACACACGGCGAAGTATTCATGATCGGCGCGTTTGCCGGCTTTTTTCTGGTATCCGTTTTCAAGGTCAACCTGATTGCGTCTCTGATCATCGCAATGATGGTAAGCGGTTTTGTTGCGATGATGATTGACCGGCTGGCCTACCGGCCGCTGCGCACAAGTCCCAAGCTGGCAGCTTTCATTACGGCGTTGGGCGCGTCCACGTTCCTGCGCTATCTGGCGGCCTTGATGTGGGAACCTCACTCCCGGGCGTATCCCTCGACATTCGATTTTAAGGTGATGCATATTCCTTTTGGGGAAAGCACATTGACGATCAACAGCCTGCAATTATTCATTTTTGCCGTGACATTGATCATTATGGCCCTGCTGCAGTGGTTCATCACCCGTACCATGATGGGGAAAGCGATGCTGGCTGCATCGCAGGACTTCGAAATGGTCGGGCTGATGGGAGTGGAAGTGGAAAAGCTCGTCATGCTGACTTTTGGCGTCAGCGGAATGCTGGGAGGCGCAGCCGGCGTTCTGGTCGGCGTGCTCTATGCGATCGATCCGATGATGGGTTCGATGGCCGGACTCAAGGGTTGGGCGGTAGCCGTGCTGGGCGGGGTGGGCAGCATTTCCGGCGCCATGGTGGCGGGGATACTGCTCGGAATAGCCGAAAATGTGGCATCTGCATATATTTCCTCGGGCTATAGGGATGCCATCGCGTTTGTGGCCATGATCCTGACGCTCATTGTCAAGCCGACAGGGCTGATGGGCTTCAAATTCGAAGAGAAAGTGTGAGGAGGGCGAAAGCATGGCTTGGAAGCAATGGCTGCAAGGCTGGCGTGGCGCCATCCTCTTTTCCGGAATGGTTCTGGGAGTGAGTTTTATCGATTCTGTCGTGGACCGGCCGGAATATCTGTTTCCGCCCTACTTCAAACATGTGCTGCTTGTCTGCCTGATTTACAGCATCGCGGCATTGAGCTTGAATTTTGTTTCCGGATACATCGGTCAGACTTCGCTCGGACATGCGGCGTTCTTTGGACTGGGAGCGTTTACTTCCGCCTTGTTGACGCAGGTGTATCACTGGTCTTATTGGCCGGCTTTTCTGACGGCGGGCATCATGGCCGCATTGGTCGGAGTGCCGCTCGGCGCACCTGCACTGCGGGTCAGGGGTCCATTCCTTGTTGTTGTCACTTACGGCTGCGGCGAAGTATTCAAGTATGTAGCGCTGAACCTCGACATCACAGGCGGGCCGGCCGGTTTGCCCGGGCTTGTGACGCCTTCTTTGGGAATCAGCTTCAGTGACGTCGGCGCAACAGGAAAGGAAGCATTTATTGTAATTGCTTTGGGGTTGGCTCTGTTTCTTGCCTTTTTCTCCCAACGCATCGAAAATTCACGGGTAGGACAGGCCTTTGCTGCGATCCGGGAAGATGAAATCGCAGCTTCGGCCATGGGAATCAATGTTGCATATTATAAATTGCTGGCCTTTGTCATTTCCGCGTTTTTTGCCGGACTGGCAGGCAGCCTGCTGGCGCATTATCTTTCCTTTGTCAGCCCGGACATGCTCAGTTCGGCTGAATCCATCATGATGCTTACCATGGTGGTGGTGGGCGGGGCTCGCAGCATTCCCGGCTGTTTTCTCGGAGCTTTCCTTCTCACCCTCCTGCCGGAGTTTCTCAGAATGCTGAAAGACTTGATCGGATTGCCTTTTGATCCCTGGCTGGTATTGTTCGGTCTGGTGCTTATTATTATGATGCGGGTGCGGCCCCAGGGAATCCTCGGCGCCGATACCGTGTTCCGCCGCTAAGGAGGACTGGAATTGCTGCTGAGAACAGAAAAACTGAAAAAAACATTTGGCGGCCTGATTGCGGTCAACGAAATCGATTTTTCCGTAGATACCGGGCAAATTGCCGCGATCATCGGTCCGAACGGTTCCGGAAAGACGACTTTCTTTAATGTGGTCAGCGGAATCCTGCCGGCGAGTGGCGGCGGGATCTTTTTCAACGATCAGGACGTTACCCGCCTGAAGGCGCATGAAATGACAGGGCGCGGCATGGCCCGCACCTTTCAGAACATCCGGCTCTTTCCAAACCTTACTGTGCAGGACAACATTATCATCGGGCGCTACACGCAGACGAGTTCGGGTCTGCTGGACGGTCTGCTGAAATCCGGCCGTCTGCGGCGGGAGCAGCAGGAAAATGAGGCGAAAGCCGCAGAACTGCTGCAGTTTGTCGGCTTGCCCAAAGTAGCCGGGCATATGGCGAAAAATCTGCCGTACGGCGCGCAGCGGCGTCTGGAGATCGCAAGGGCGCTGGCCAGCGAACCGAAATTGCTGATGCTGGATGAGCCGGCTGCGGGGATGAATCCCAAAGAAGTGGATGAACTGTTGCAGCTGATCCTGCGCCTGAAGGAACGGGGGATTACCATTCTGCTGATTGAGCACCAGATGCGGCTGGTGATGAATATTGCGGAACAGGTGACGGTCTTTGACCATGGTGTGAAACTGGCGGAAGGCTTGCCGGCGGATGTCCGGTGCAATCCCAAAGTAGTGGAAGCTTATATCGGAAGCGAGGTGCAGCGCTTTGTTAGACGTAAAAGACATTAATGTTTATTATGGCGCGATCCACGCGGTCCGAAACGTCAGCCTGCAGGTCAATGAGGGAGAGATCGTATCCATAATCGGCGCAAATGGTGCTGGAAAATCAACCGTTCTCAAAACCATTGTAGGGCTGTTGCGTACCAAAACGGGCGATATCGTTTTTGAAGGAACCAGTATAGCTGGATTTTCGCCGGCTGCCATCGTCAAGGCAGGGATCGCGCTGGTGCCTGAAGGGAGAAGGGTTTTTCCGCGTCTTTCGGTGGAAGATAACCTGCTGCTTGGCGCATATGCACGCAAGGATAAAGAAGTGGCAAAAGACGTGGAACGAATCTATTCCATGTTTCCCCGCCTGGAAGAACGCCGGAAACAACAGGCAGGGACGCTCTCCGGCGGCGAACAGCAGATGCTGGCGACTGGAAGGGGCATGATGAGCCGGCCGCGGCTCCTGCTGCTTGATGAACCTTCGATGGGTCTGGCGCCGCTTCTGGTGCATCAGATTTTTGAGACGATTATTGATATCAATGAGCAGGGCACGACGATCCTGCTTGTGGAGCAAAATGCCCACATGGCTCTTTCTATTGCGGACCGGGCCTATGTATTGGAGACTGGAAGCGTTGTAAAATCTGGAGATGCGGAAGAAATGATCGATAATGATGAGGTGCGCTGCGCCTATCTGGGGGAATGAAGTAATGCGTGTGGAAAAACATCCGGTGCTGGGCAACCGCGAGGTTGGCCAGCTTGTTACTGTTACGGTGGACGGCCGGGAAATCACGGCGGTGGAAGGGGAGCCGATTGCAGCAGCCCTACTCGCCCATGGGCTCAGGGTCATGCGGAAAACGCCCCGGTTTGGGGAGCCGCGCGGTATTTTCTGCGGAATCGGACGCTGCACCGATTGCATCATGACGGTGGACGGTGTGCCGAATGTGCGAACCTGTGTGACACCGGTGCAAGCTGGCATGGTGATTACCTCGAACTTGCAGGAGGTGAACGGACATGACCGCGGATAATGCGAACGCGTACGACATAGTCATTGTCGGCGCAGGTCC
>CAZXCC010000090.1:0-10240 GCA_964638945.1 uncultured Veillonellaceae bacterium
TTGACGGAATAGACATACTTTTTTTCTTCGCTCATTTTTTCTTTTCACTCCTGTAAATTTATTTTTCTCCTTTGCTGTGAAGCTATTTCAAGGCTTTCATGGGGATGTTGTCCATATCGTCGAAGGTCTGGTTTTCGCCGCACATACCCCAGATAAAAGTGTAATTGACGGTGCCGACGCCGGAATGAATGGACCAGCTGGGCGAAATGACGGCTTGTTCCTGGCGCATGACTATGTGACGGGTTTCCGAGGGTTGCCCCATCATGTGGAAGACCACGGAGTCTTCCGGCATATCGAAGTAGAAGTAGACTTCCATGCGACGTTCGTGGGTATGAGTTGGCATGGTGTTCCACATGCTGCCTTCCTCAAGGGCGGTCATTCCCATAACGAGCTGACAGCTCTGCACTTTCGGCGGAATAATGTACTGGTAAATCTTGCGGGCATTGGACTGTGCAAGGGAGCCAAGCACACGAGGTTCGATGTCTTTGCGCAGGATTTTTACGGTGGGATAGGCTTTGTGTGCCGGTGCGCTGTTGATGTAGAAACGGGCCGGATTTTTGGAGTCTGCACTGGAAAAGACGATTTCCTTGACGCCAAGGCCGACATACAAACCATCGGTTTTGTCCAGAACGTGGGGCACGCCGTCAAGGGTTACGGTGCCCTGTGGTCCGACGTTGATGATACCAAGTTCACGACGTTCCAAAAAGTAAGATACGCCCATTTCTTTCCCTGCGCTGAGCGCGAGCGGCTCGACCGGGACGACTCCTCCGGCGATAATTCGATCGACATGACTGTAAACCATCGTGATTTTACCGGGAACCATGACCTCGGGAATCAAAAATTCCTGACGAATCTTTTCTGTGGTATAGTTTTTAAAATCTTCCGGATGGTGTGCGTAGCGTATTTCCATAATAAAAACAGCCCTTCTCTCTTTCAATGATTATTGATTCATGCTATATGGACTAATATCCCTCGATGCTGCAAGGATTCTTTTTCTTCCGGCAGAATACGGTTGTCGGTAATGAGAATGTTGATTTTTTCCAACGGGCAAAAAGGTGCAAATGCAACATGGTGAAATTTACTATAATCTGCGAGACAGATTACTTCTTGAGCAGCTGCAATCATCGATTTTTTTACTTCTGCTTCATCGGAATTCAGGACAGATAAACCGGCATCCAGACTCAACGCGCTGGTAGCAAGGAACACTTTTTTGGCCTTGTATTTTTCCAGAACACGTTCCGCATCCCGGCCAAGCAAAGTATACGCTCCTTCCCGACGCAGGCGTCCCCCCGTGACAAATAAGTCAATGTTGGTTTTATTCATGAGCTCCTGAGCGATTTTCAAATCATTGGTGATTGCCAATATTTTTTTTTCTCCCAACAATCGAGCCAGTTCAATTGTCGTAGACCCACCATCGATAATGATGCTGTCTCCATCCTGTACATAGCCTAATGCAGCGGCGCCAATTCTTTGCTTTTCCGTCAGGTTGCGAAGTTTCCTCTGTTCAATGGGGAAAACACTGTTGCCTGTATTTTTCAGCACTGCGCCGCCATGGACCCGGTCAAGCAATCCCATGCTTTCCAGCTGGTTAAGATCTTTTCGAATGGTCTTCGGTGTGACATTAAATTGTTCGCTGAGCTGGGTGGCGTCGACACTGCCGTTTTCCGCCAAAAGACGTGAAATTGTTTCCAGTCGCTTTATCGCCAACAAAGATTGCATTCCTCCCTTCTCTGTTCTTTACTATATCATTCGATGTGAACATTTTCAAACTTTTTTGGAAATATTCCGAAATAAAAAGTAAAAATGAATGCTTGAGAAGTGAGATAAATGAATAATAAAATTAATTGATAAGATGAATTTAAACTATATAATATAGAGGTAAAAATTAATAGAAATAAAGGAAGCAATGGTGTTGACAAAGAAGCGTTCGTGAAGTATTATCAAATTATAAATGAAAATTTATATCAATAAAATACGGGAGTATTCAAATGGAAGCAGTAATGGTTGGTTTGATTGGAGTCTCGGCAGCCGGTTATATCGCCTGGAAGGCGTATCGGTCAGTGAGCGGAGGGTCCGGCTGTGCAGGCGGCTGCGACGGCTGCACGGGGTGTAGCTGTTCTCATGCGGCAGGAAAACAAAAAAAGCATAAGTGATTATCTGATGAAACAAGGAGCACGCATCAACGATATAGTGATGCGTGCTCCTTGTTTCATTGGCAGGCAGGATTTATGGTCGGCTGTGGCAAATAACATTTCGTGGCGTATGCGCCAACTGCTTTATTTGTAAGGAGGAATTTTGATGCCGTGGTTTTTGGCTTATAACGGTCAGCAGGTAGGACCTCTGGAGGATGCGCAGGCAAAAGCGCAGGCGCAGGCTAATCCAAACGGGCTGGCCTGGCGCGAAGGTTTTGTTCAATGGGTGCCGATAATACACGTGACAGAATTGATGACGCCTGCTCCGCCGGCACCGGCCTATGGCACAAATCCTGGATATGGCTCCAATCCCGGTTATGGGTCACCGATGTCGGGTGTCCAGCAATCTCCGGTATCTCAGAGCGATGAGGTTGATTATAAAATTGTTGGTGCCGAAATGCAGTTTGTGGAAATAGAACTGGACCCGGGGGAAAGCGCAGTAGCTGAGGCAGGCGCAATGATGTACAAAGAGCCCTGTGTGGAAATGGACACCCTTTTCGGAGATGGATCAAAAGCTTCGGCGCAAGGCGGCATTATGGACAAACTGTTGGGTGCAGGAAAGCGGCTTCTGACGGGAGAGAGCCTTTTCATCACCATGTTCACGCATAAGGGACAAGGGAAAGCTCACGTTGCTTTTGGTGCGCCGTATCCCGGCAATATCATTCCGGTTAAACTGACAGATGTCGGAGGAACATTGATTTGCCAGAAAGACAGTTTTTTATGTGCAGCGCGTGGCGTGTCAATCGGGATATATTTTCAACGCAAAATCATGACGGGACTGTTCGGCGGTGAAGGCTTCATCATGGAGAAGCTGGATGGCACGGGGATGGTGTTCATGCATGCCGGCGGAACGATTGTCGAACGCACGTTGAACAGCGGGGAAGTGCTGCATATTGATACCGGCTGTGTGGTGGCTTTTGAACAATCCGTGCAATTTGACGTACAGCAGGCCGGAAACATTAAAACCGCCCTATTCGGCGGCGAAGGTCTGTTTTTTGCCGTATTGCAGGGACCAGGCAAGATATGGCTGCAATCATTACCTTTTTCGCGGCTGGCAGGACGCATGCTGCAAGCGGCCCCGCAGCGAGGCGGGTCCAAAAACGAAGGGTCGATTCTCCCGGCATTGGGTGGTATTTTTGGCGGCGATGACGATAAATAGCGCGGATTGCTTTAGCTTTCTTGCGATATAAATTGTGCCGCTTTGGCATCATCAAGTATTTCTTTGACGAAGAGGGTTTGATTTTCCATATCGGCCAGGTCGAAAGTGAAAGGCGTTTCCAATGTGGAGCCATCAGGGTTGCCGAGTATTTTCAACACAGGACGGTGTGGAAGTGCGGGACTGATTGACATGACAATGCCGATGAATCCGTTCGTCAGTTCTACCAGGGTGCCGAGCGGATACATTGGCAACCTCGAGAGCAGTGCCTTGGCCACATCCAGATGGAAACGGGTACCGGCGCCTGCCATGATGGCTTCATATGCTATGCATGATTCGCTGCCCTTGTTGTCAGACAAAACTGTGCACATCTTTTCATACGCATTGACGGTTGCCACGATACGGGAGAACGGGTGCAATGTTTCGGCAGTCAGCTGTCGGGGATATCCGGAACCGTCGGCATGTTCATGGTGCTCTTGGGCTACGCGGGCAACAAATAACGGAAGATTGGATGCTTGCTGCAAAATGGCAAAGCCCCAATTGGTATGTTCCCTGTAAATAGCGGCTTCATCGGCATTTAGCTGAGCTTGTCTGAACAATAGATCTTTGGGAATCATCAGCTGGCCGATATCGTGCAGCAAGGCGGCCAAAGCAAGGTCATACAATGCTGGGGATTGCTGCATTCCCATGGCCAGGCCGGTCACGGTCGACAGTAGCGCGACATTGACTGAATGAGAGAGCACGTCGCGCGAATGTCGGTTAATCTGAGCCAAGTGGGTAATGGAACGGGGATCTTGGGTTGCTTCATTGACAATGTCGTGAACAATGCTCTGTTCTTCTTCAGACATGTTGATTTTGCCGGCCCTGCGTACGACGTCAAAGGCATGTTCAAGCATCAGGCGGGCCTTGTTGCGGGTTTCTTCCTGTATTGAATCGGGAATGTCCGGCAAGATGATGCGTGGGTTTCGCACAAACACGGAACCGATTTCCCGATTGCGCAGGCGTGTAATGAGCCGATCGGTGAGGCGTGCGCCGGCTGCAACCATGATTGTGCCGTCCTGATCATATACATCCCGGGCCAAAACCATATCGGGACGGACGAAATCTAAGGCAAGTCTTTGCATGGGTTCTTGATTCCTTTCCGGCAGAGTGTAATCAGGAGTTTTTTGTATTGTCATAATTGCCACTTTGCAGCCATTCGATAAATATTTCCGTTAAAAAAGGGTCGAATTGCTTGCCGGCACTTTGACGCAGTTCCACAATGGCTTCGTCCACACTTTTGGTCGGACGGTACGGACGTTTGCTTGTCATGGCATCAAAAGCGTCAACAATACCCAGTATGCGAGATTGCAACGGAATACCGTCGCCTGCGATACCCAGAGGATATCCCTTGCCGTTCCACCACTCGTGATGTTTCAAAATGAAGTCGGCAATCGGTGTAAGCTCGGAAAAATAAAGGGCCATGCGATGTCCTATTTCACAGTGCCGGTGCATAATCCGAAGCTCTTCTGCATCGAGTTTTTCCTGTTTGTTCAGGATGCACTCAGGCAAGGCGGTTTTGCCGATATCGTGGAAATGTGCCAACAACTCCATTTCATCCATTGCCTTGGGAGAAAAAGAAAGCTTGGCAGCGAGTGCGGCGCACATTACGCTCAGCCTTTCGGTATGGCCTTCGTCAACATAGTCCCGCAGTCGTAGCAATCGAATCGCCGTATCGATACTGGGTTTGAGGTTGGTTTGGCCGTGCTGGAGCTTTTCCTTGTACATGCGTGCATCGGCCTCCTTGAAGAGCTCGCGCAGCCTGCACGGCATGGAGTGCGCAACGGCGGAACCGGCAGATATCCCCAAAATCAGTGTTTCGTGGGTATGGTTATGTCTTGCAATTTTTGCCTGCATAATCTGATGGACTTCACTGATGGTGGTTTCGTCAGATTGCGGCATCAGGATGCAAAATTCGTCGCCGCCAATCCGGAAAACCGCGGCATCAGAAGGCGCCGCTTCTTTGATGATTTCTGCTGCGGCGCACAGTAGAGCGTCACCGCTGGGATGACCCAGCGTATCATTAACAACTTTTAAACCGTCAAGATCCAGTACCATGAGAGCGAACGGCAGTGCCGGAGCCGTTTCCATCTCTGTCAGGGCGTCTTCGAAAGCCACCCGGTTCAGCAAGCCTGTCAGAGGATCATGACGGCTGATATATTGGAGACGTTCCTCGTTCAGACGTAATATTTCCAGAGTTTCCATCTGTTTCAACCGTTGCAGACCGATGTCGGCCAACATGTTGGCCAGATCATTGAGATATTTGAGCAGCAAGGTCAGGTGCATGGGCGGGACAACGGCAAATTTCTTCAGCTCTTTGTAGAGTTCATCCGTGTTCAATCCCCGGGCGGTTGCTTGCAACCGTGCCGCCGTTTCATCCGGCGGCTCGGTGAAAAATTGGCCGATATAGACGGAAGCCATATGTACCCCTTCGACTACGATAGGGCATGCATAATGCAGCATGCCGGTCGGACAGCGGTGACTGGTATAGGATACAGGATCAAGATGTTTGGCAATATAAGCCTGGCATTCGCATACTCCGTCGTGTGATGACTGGCAGGTGCCGCGCCAGCCGGCACAAAACAGAAAGGTCCCGTCGGCTTCAATGATGCCGATGGCGACATCGGTCAACCAATAGAGACTCCCCATCAGTTCCTGCAACTTCGGGATGTCCGCCAAATCGGCGAAACGGTATTTCATAAAAATTCACTGACCTCCCAGAGTACGTTAAAAAATCTTTCGACGTAATTGGGTGTGGTTCCTTCATTTTGATGGAAGGAAGCAAAATTATCTGACGAATTGAGCAAAGGTTTGTAAGGTGAGCATTGGAGAATAAAAACAAGAATGAAGGAGAAACAACATGCGACATTTTTTTGCCTACTTGTCCCGTATGCGGCTGATTCGGCGCTGGGGGCTGATGCGTAACACGTATGAAGAAAATATCCAGGAACACAGCCTGCAGGTCGCAATGATTGCCCATGGTCTGGCGATAATCCGCAACACTTATTTCGGAGGGATTGTGAATCCTGACAGAGTCACAACGCTGGCAGTTTATCATGAAGCTGGCGAAGTCTTCACAGGCGACTTGGCGACCCCTATCAAATATTTTAATCCGGAAATTAAGCAGGCATATTCCTCTATCGAGGAGTTTGCCAAAGGCAGGCTGGCCGGCATGTTGCCAGCGGAGCTGCAGACGCCCTATCAGCCCATTTTGTATCCCGCGGAAAAAGAGCGGGAGCTATGGAAAATCGTCAAGGCTGCAGACAAAATCTGTGCTTATCTGAAATGTGTGGAAGAGTTGAAGTCCGGCAACCAGGAGTATGCGAAGGCGGAGAGGGCGATCCGTAATGAAATCGACAGGATGGAACTACCGGAAGTAACTTATTTTATGAAGAACTTCGCCCCGAGTTTCGGCCTGGCTTTGGATGAACTGAACTGACAGTTTCCCTGCGTCTTGACAATACGCAGGGTTTCTTTTACAATTCAAACATACCGACGGTCGGTTTGTTGGAGGGTATATGGCAAAGAAGGAAACAAAGGAAAAAAGAGTCGGAGATCTAATTTTGGCTGCGGTGGAAGAATTTACGCAGAAGGGGTACGAAGGCGCGTCCATGGAGGCGATTGCCGCGCGGGCAGGAGTCAGCAAGGGCGGCTTGTATCATCATTTTTCCAGCAAAGAGGAGATTTTACGCGCAACGCAGCAGAAGCTGATGGAGCCGATATTTATTATGGCGGAACAGTCCCGCGTTGAATCCAGCCCGCGGGAAGGGCTGCGTAAATTTATCCGGGGCTATCTCGTTTACTGGGAATTGCGCGAGATGGAGCTTTCCTTTTTTCTCCTGGCTCTGGCTAAAGCGATGTTGTGTCCGGAAATCAGAATGGAATATGAGGTCGACACAGAAGCGATGATCGAGGGGTTCGCGGCTCTGTATAGGCGTGGTGTGGCGGCCGGCGAATTTGTCGAACATGATTGTCGGGGAAGTGCAGTGACGTTGATGTTTGCTCTCGACGGAGCGCTGGCATATCGCAAATTGGATGCAAAACTGGGGCTGGAGGATACTTTCCGGCAACTTGAAGAGCGATTCATCACATCGCTGGCGAGGGCGAAAACATGAAACTGGAGTGGCTTGGCCGCCTTTTTCGACATGGGAACGGAGCGAATCTGAAACGTGCGGAATGTGAACCCGGTTCACCGCTCATCGAATTGAAGAATGTCGTAAAATCTTTTGAAGTGGAGGCGGGAACGTTTTATGCTCTCCGGGGGCTTGATTTGACTGTGCGCAGCGGGGAATTCGTCGCTGTGGTTGGCAAATCAGGCAGCGGAAAATCGACAATGATCAACATGATTACAGGCATTGACAGGCCTACGTCCGGAGAAATCGAGATTGGCGGTGTTGCCGTTCATACCCTGACAGAAAATCAGCTGGCCATCTGGCGTGGACGAAATATCGGAGTCGTATTTCAATTTTTTCAGCTGCTTCCAACCTTGTCGGTATTGGATAACATCGTGTTACCGATGGACTTTTGCAACTGCTTCGAACCAGGAGAACGGGCTGAGAGGGCGATGGAGCTTTTGGCAATGGTGGATTTGGCCGAGCAGGCGAAAAAACGTCCCACGGCTCTGTCCGGAGGGCAGCAGCAACGGGCGGCGATTGCCCGTGCCCTTGCCAACGATCCGCCGCTTCTGGTAGCGGATGAACCGACAGGAAACCTGGATTCGGCCACGGCGGATGCCGTGTTTTCCCTGTTCGAAGGAATGGTTGCACAAGGACGGACGATCGTGATGGTGACACACGACAATGATCTGGCCGGGCGGGCATCGAGGGCCGTGCATGTGTCGGACGGTCGGATTGTGAACGATCATGGGTAGGACCGTTTGGAAAAAAATCTTTAATGATTTGCTTTTCAATAAGACCCGTACTTTTCTTGTCGTCTTGTCCATTGCAGTCGGTGTAGCCGCCATCGGCGCCATTGCCGGCGGACATGTCGTTTTTTCCCGCGACATGCAGGAAAGCTTTAATTCGATAAACCCCGCCAATATTACCATTTTTTCCGACCCGTTCGATACGGAAATGGTCATGGCGGTGAGAAAAATCCGCGGTGTTCAGTCGGCAGACGGCAGACGAACCGTTTCAGTACGTCTGCAAGGACCGGACGGTGTATGGAAACAGATGAACCTGACGGTTATTCCCGATTATCGCGATATCCGGGTCAATAAGCTGAAACTGATGGAGGGAGCCTGGCCGCCCCCGGACAGGGGGATGTTATTCGAACGTTCATCCCTGGCTGCTTTTCCTGTCAAGATCGGTGACTCGTTGATGGTGGAGGCTCCGGACGGCAAGAAGCGTGCGCTGAAAGTTGCAGGTTTTGTTCATGATATCAGCCAGATTCCGTCTTTTTTCTCCGGAGTGCTCAACGGCTACATTACATACAACACGCTGGAAGCGCTCGGTGAAGTTCGTGAACTGGATACGATGGTGGTGCAGACCCGAAATGATCCCGGCGACAAAGAAGCTCTTGCGCTGCTGGCCCGTCAGGCATGGGATAAAATTGAAAAAGGCGGCCGGAAGGTGTATTGGACCACAGTGCTGCCTCCGGGCGAGCACCCGTTGCATGCCGCGTTCCAGGCGGTGCTGTTCCTTCTTGTGACTATGGGTGTGCTGGCTCTCCTGCTCAGTGGTTTTCTGTTGGTGAATACCGTAATCTCCATTCTGGCTCAGCAGATGAGACAGATTGGCGTGATGAAGACGATTGGCGGTACGACCTGGCAGATTTTTTCGCTATACATCGGTTCAGTGCTTTGCTACAGCATGTTGGCTTTAGTCGTAGCCATCCCCCTCGGTGCAGTCGGGGCGAGACTGTCGACTTTCAGCCAGGCCGAGCTGGCGAACATTGAGGTCAAAGGCTTTCAACTCGTGCCGGAAGTCATGTTGCTCCAGACGGCTGTGGCATTGCTTGTGTCTCTCCTGGCTGCTTTTATTCCTCTTTGGCGTGGAACACGGATTCCGATCCGCGAAGCCCTCAGCTCGGACGGCGCACATTTGGAGACCGGCGGACGTATCAGCCGCAAGATCGATGCAATAGTGGACAGTCTAATTCAGCATATCGCCGGTTTACCCCGACCTCTCATGCTTTCGTTGCGCAACACATTTCGGCGCAAGGGGCGTCTGGGGTTGACGCTGGCGACGCTGACGATGGCCGGAGCCATTTTCATCTCGGTTTTTTCTGTCAGCCAGTCCATCAAAGTGACGACGGACGAACTCTTTGAATATTTTAACTATGACATTGGGATGGTGTTTACCAAGGCTCGCCGGGTGGACCGGATCGAGCAGGAGGCGCTCAGTGTGCCGGGTGTGGTTGGCGTGGAGTGCTGGGGTTATGCCATAGGACGAATTTTGCGCAATCCTCTGAATGAGAATGACAGTGAACAGCTATTTGTTTACGGTCCTAACGCAAATACACAAATGATACGCCCCCAGATGGTGAGGGGGCGATGGCTGGAGAGTGGCGATGAAAATGCCCTGGTAATCAATACCGACGTGATCAAAAAAATGCCGGAACTGGGTCCCGGAAGCAAGATTACACTCAAGCTGGCAGGAAAAAAAGCGGAGTGGACGGTGGTCGGCGTGGCGAAAAGTGTTATGGCGGGGCCGACAGGCTATGTGAACTATCCGTATCTCAGCCGGGCCGTTCGTGAATTGGGGAAGGCTTCAAGCGTTCAGGTAAAAACAATTCGGCATGATGGTGCATCTCAGGTGAGTATCGCCCGGGAACTGGAAGTGCATATGAAAAAAGCAGGTCTCCGAGTAAATTTTCTGCAGACAACTCAGGAACTGAAAGATATGATTCTGGC
>CAZXCC010000091.1:0-10215 GCA_964638945.1 uncultured Veillonellaceae bacterium
GCCAATGAACTGTTCCCTGTTCTTATATTTGTTGCTATCGGTGCGATGTGCGACTTCGCGCCGCTGATCCGGAACCCCAAAGTTATGTTGTTCGCTGCGGCTGCCCAGTTCGGCATCTTTGCCACCGCTGTAGCAGCGACATTCCTCGGTTTCAGCTTCGAACATGCTGCATCCATCGGCATCATCGGCGCTGCCGACGGTCCGACCACCATTTATGTTGCGAGCCGGTTTGCTGTCGAACTGCTCGGACCCCTCTCCGTGGCAGCCTATTGCTACATGTCCCTCGTGCCTGTCATTCAGCCGCCTGTCATCATGGCCATCACAACCAAGGCTGAACGGCAGATCAAGATGGGTTATGAAAACGTGGTTCCTGTTTCCCAGACAACCAAGTTCCTGTTCCCGCTGATGATCGTTTTGATTGCCGGTATGGTGGCGCCGATTTCGGTGGCTTTGATCGGCAGCCTGATGTTCGGCAATCTGCTCAAAGAATCCGGTTGCACCGAAAACCTTTCTGCCTGTGCGGAAAATGAGCTGGCCAACCTCGTGACCCTGCTGCTGGGTATCGTCATCGGCGGCACGATGGAAGCTGACCGTTTCCTCAACATCCAAGTGCTCCTGATCATGGCTCTCGGCGCTGTTGCGTTCGTGTTCGACACCGCCGGCGGCGTATTCTTCGCCAAATTGTTGAATCTGTTTAGTAAAGAGAAGATCAATCCGATGGTCGGCGCCTGCGGCATCTCCGCGTTCCCGATGTCCGGCCGCGTCATCGCAAAAATGGCTCTGAAGGAAGATCCGACAAACTTCATCATTCAGCATGCGATCGGTGTCAACGTGGCCGGTCAGGTTGCCTCGGTTGTGGCCGGCGGCCTGGTCCTTGCACTGATTCCGGCGCTGGCGAAGTAAGGGGAGGGGTATATAATGAATCCAGCAACAGTCAAAGCCCTCACCATGATGGCAGTTGCACTGCCGACCATGTTTTTGGTAATTGCCGTCTTCATGCTTGCTACTACGGCTCTGCATAAGGCTTTCCCGGCTCCGGCTGAGGAAGAAGAAAACGACGAAGACGACGACTAAATCGAACCACGGCGCGGGGAGAATTTCTTCTCCCCGCACAATTCAAAAAAGTCGGGGAAAAAAGCGATCTGAAACCCTGTATCTGAAGCGGAATGAGCATGCTCTCTTCGCGGACACCACAGGCATGGATTTGTTGGATCCCTCGCAGAAACGAAAGTAGTTTGCATGGGGAGCCATGTGAACTGATAGAAACAAAACGAGGAGGAATTATTTTAATGGATATCTCCATGGCAGCAATTATGTCCATCGTTGCCCTCTTAACCGTTGTTATCATCAGCTGTGTCAACGAAGACCTGAACGTTGGATACCTGGCCATCGGTTTTGCCATCATCGTCGGCGGCATCTGGGGCGGCATGACCGGCGCCAAGGTGTTGGGTTCCTTCCCACTGAGCCTGTTCATGATCCTGATTGGCGTTACTTTCCTCTTTGGTATTGCACGGACCAACGGCACGATGGAAAAGCTGACCGCTTATTCCGTTCGTATGTGTAAGGGGAACACCAAAGTCATTCCTTTGATTGTATTCGTATTGACCACTTTCATCACGACCATCGGTCCTGGCAATATCGCTGGTACTGCATTGATGGCGCCTGTTGCCATGGCAATCGCGACACGCGTCGGCATGCCTGCCTTCCTGATGACACTGCTCGTCGTCGGCGCTTCCAACGGAGCGGCTTTCTCGCCTTTTGCTCCTACCGGCATCATCTCCAACGGCATTATTGCCAAAATTGCTCCTCAATTGCCTGAAATCACCAAACAGATGTCCCTGGATGCTCTGGCCTGGAAAATTCACTTCAATTCCGAAGTTGCACAGGGCTTTGTCAATATCGGCGGTTTCTTCGTGATGGGCGGCTGGGCCTGGATGCAGAAAGCCGGCCAGGTCAAAATCGATATCGATGAACTGGCACCGAAACCGGAGCCGTTTAATTCAGCTCAGCTCCAGACACTGGCGGCCGTGGCCATCCTCATTCTTGCTATTGTAATTCCCGGACTGCCTGGTATGAAAGCCATGCTGCCCAAAGCCTTCCTGAACATGGTTTCCAACGTGGGAACCGTTGCATTTATCCTATCCGGTTGGCTGATGCTGACTGGTGCAGGCGACAGTGAAAAAGCGATCAAATCACAGCCTTGGGCCGTTATCATCATGGTTTGCGGCGTGTCCGTGCTTGTTGACGTCATGGACCAGGCCGGTGGCCTGAATGCACTGGTCAAACTGATCGGCGCCGTATCCAATCCAGTCACCGTCAATGCCTGGCTCGGCCTGATCACAGGCATCATTTCGGCATATTCCAGCTCTTCGGGTGTGGTTATGCCGATGTTCCTGCCGATGGTGCCCGGTCTGATCAAAGAAGTCGGCGGCGGCAATCCGATCGCTCTGATTTCTTCGATCAACGTTGGAGCCCACCTGGTTGACACTTCACCGTTGTCCACACTCGGCGCTCTCTGCATCGCTTGTGCGGGTGAGCATGAAGACAAGGCGGTTCTGTTCCGCAAGCTTCTGATCTGGGGCTTGGCGATGTCCGTAGTCGGCGCGGTAGTGTGCTGGGTCTTCTTCGGTATCCTCGGCCTGTAAGATTCTGCGAGTTCTCCAGCCGGGAGTTTTCTCCCGGCTTTTTTTGTTAGACTATAGTTCTATGGCAAAAGCCGTGATAAAATACATGCAGTAAAATATATTCATAAAGTATTAGGGTTCTTTGCCAACATTTATCAAAGAAAGTGGTGTTGAATAACAGAATGAACCGTTTAACGGAAACAACGGTTTTGGCCCGTAAGAACATGTTGGTGTTTGGGTTTGCCGCGGCTGTGCTGCTTTTTATCATAGCTGGATCCTGGTATAAATGGACGCGTGGCGGAGTCGTTACACCGCTGGAAGTGGGGTCGATCATGCTAATATTGATCGTACTCCTCGAAAGAGCTTCGGGACGTTATCAGATAGACGCGGACGCCCGCGAAATACAGATTTCCAAGACCGGGATGTTCGGCCGTCACAAAGTCAATGTATCCCATCGCCAAATCGTAGGTATATATGAATACAAAGCCAAATTGGTCGGTTACATCAAATTCCGCAGGACTCACAGGATGCATTCTGCGCTTGACGGGAGGGACGTCTGGGTTATCGCATACAAGGTTCAGCCTTCAGGAAAAACCGAACATAATGAACGGGTATATTTTAAACCAAGCAAGGAGATGTTGAATTTTTTGGCCGTCCGGATGCCTGGAAAGGTTATGGTGCCTGAAACACAGGTGATTGTGGACGTGCTGAAAGACGAAAAAGAATAAACTGTATTATTTTCAAGAGGATAGATTGAATCATAAGCTTTCAGCATATTGCTGGAGGCTTTTTTTATGGAATGCGATACAAGAAAAAATCGCTGAGCATAAGTTAAAAGAAGGAATTAAGAGTAATTTACCGAATATATTAAAATGGTCATAATATAACGATAAATTAACAAAAAAGAAAGGTGGTGTTAAATACGGGGGAAGAGTTGTAAACCGATGCTGAGGTTGTAAACAAAGCAAAAAAACTCATGTATTAAAATCGTAGGAGGTAGTGTTTTCGTATGGATATTTCCCTTGCGGCAATTATGTCGATTGTGGCTTTAGCGATTGTTGTTATTATAAGTTGTGTCAATGAAGACCTTAATGTTGGATTTTTATCAATCGGATTCGCCATAATTGTTGCCGGCCAGTTTGGTGCCACAACGGGCGCCAAAGTCATGGGCTATTTTCCGGTAGGCTTGTTCATGATTTTGGTGGGTGTCACATTTTTATTTGGTATGGCACAAACCAATGGTACGATGGAAAAACTCACCGCCTATTCTGTCCGCGTATGTAAAGGCAATACTGCCATTGTTCCGTTGATCATCTTTCTTCTGACCACTTTTATCACCACCATCGGACCAGGCAACATTGCCGGAACGGCTCTCATGGCTCCTGTGGCCATGGCGATCGCAACCCGCGTCGGCATGCCGGCATTCCTGATGACTCTTATTGTCGTAGGCGCAGCCAATGGCGCGGCATTTTCTCCTTTCGCACCAACCGGCATCATTTCTAACGGGCTGATTGCCAAAATGGCGCCGCAAATGCCTGAACTGACAAAACAGATTTCGCTTGACGCACTGGCCTGGAAAATTCATTTTAACTCGGAAGTTGCTCAGGGCATTGTAAACATTGGCGGCTTCTTCTTATTGGGAGGTTGGGCCTGGATCCAGAAACAGCGTGGTGCGACCATCGATATTGATGAGTTGGCGCCGAAACCGGAACCTTTTGATAAACATCAACAACTGACATTGGCCATGGTGGCATTGCTTATCATACTGGTCATATTCCCGGGACTGCCTGGAATGAAAGCAATGTTCCCCAAAGGGATACTTAACATGTTGTCCAACGTAGGTTCTGTTGCGTTTATGCTTTCCTGCGTCCTGATGCTTACGGGTTCCGGTGACAGCAAAAAAGCTATCAAAGTGATGCCGTGGGGCGTTATCATGATGGTGTGCGGTGTTACCGTACTGATCGAAGTCATGGACAAAGCGGGCGGATTGAATGCGTTGGTTAAAATGATCGCTGCCGTTTCCAATCCTGTTACCGTCAATGCTTGGCTTGGCCTGATCACAGGCGTCATCTCGGCTTATTCCAGCTCTTCGGGCGTGGTTATGCCGATGTTCCTGCCTATGGTTCCAGGATTGATCAAGGATATCGGAGGCGGTAATCCTGTTGCTCTGATTTCTTCCATCAACGTCGGGGCGCATCTGGTTGACTCGTCTCCGTTGTCCACACTCGGCGCTCTGTGCATCGCCTGCGCCGGGGATCATGAAGACAAGGCGAAATTGTTCCGTAATCTGTTAATATGGGGTTTGTCGATGTCCGTAGTCGGCGCCATTGTGTGCTGGTTGTTCTTCGGTATCCTCGGTCTGTAATCCGAATTCGCATCGATTCATCCAGAAAAGGCCGGGATTGTTTTCTCGGCCTTTTCCTTGCTGTTTTCCTTATTCATAGTGTAAAATATATAAAGGCGTGTCCTTGTGGCGGCAAGGACTTTTTCTGTTATGCAGCGAATGTTATATGTCTGGGAAAAGAAGTGCCGACGGTTACACAGGAGGGTCATTACGTGCGGGCAGACAAAACACGCAGTTTTTGGATTTTTTTGCTGTTTATTATAACAGGTGCTCTGCTGGGGGGTCTTCTCGGAGAAATTATTGCGGAAACTCCTTCTCTTTCAGGCTTAGCACCCTATCTTGTAAAAAAACATTTGATCTTTGATCTGGCGCCGCTCAATATAAATCTATTCATTATGCAGATCAAACTTGGGTTCATTTTGCAGCCGAATTTGATCAGCGTTCTCGGGATGATCGTGGCATACGTTTTGCTTCGCCGATTTTAGGAGGTTTTGACAACGGGTATTGTTTTAGCTTCAGCTTCGCCGCGTCGGGAACAGTTGCTGCGGCAGGTTGGATGCGAATTTCGTGTTATTCCCAGTGAGTTTTCCGAGGATAATCTTCAAGGCTTGTCTCCGAAACGTTTAGTATTGGAGCATGCCAGATCCAAGGCAATGGATGTGGCGTCAAAGCTGCCTGGAGATGAAATCGTGATTGGCGCCGATACCGTGGTGGCCATCGACGAAGAAGTTTTTGGCAAACCCTCTGATGCAGCTGATGCTGGACGCATGTTGAGAGAACTGTCCGGTCGACGGCATTTCGTTTACACGGGTGTGGCAGTAGTGCATGGTGAAGATGTATGGACAGATGTTGCCGCTACGGAGGTCGTGATCCGCATTTTGTCGGACGAGGAAATTGCTGCGTATGTGGCGACAGGGGAACCTCTTGACAAGGCCGGCGCCTACGCGATCCAGGGGCGGGGTGCGCTCCTGGTGGAACGGATTGAAGGTTGTTATGCCAATGTTGTGGGCTTGCCGCTGGAATCTCTGGCCAAATTGTTGGCAAAAGCCGGAGTGCATCTGCTGTGAAGACCAAAGAAGGGGATTCTGCTCTGAAGCCGATGACGATCAAAGAGTTGCCGGCGGACGAAAGGCCAAGGGAAAAACTGCGGGAACATGGCGCACATTCTTTGGGGAACTCCGAACTGTTGGCCATTCTTTTGCGAACAGGCAGTCATGATTCCTCTGCATTGCGTCTGGCGGAACACTTGCTTGACCAGCAGGAAGGACTGGCGGGGTTGGGCAATGCAACCATGGAAGATCTGGAACAGATCAAGGGAATCGGCGAGGCGAAAGCACTGACGATCATGGCGGCTGTTGAACTGGGACGCAGGGTGCTTTCCCTGGCGCCGTTGGATCGTATCGGTATACGTACACCGGATGACGTGGCGGCTTTATTGATGCCGCGTTTTCGTTACGAGACCCGGGAAAATTTTCTTGCAGTCTTATTGTCGACAAAAAACCATGTGTTGAAAACGTCGGTCATTTCAGTCGGCAGTCTGAATGCGTCAATCGTCCATCCGCGAGAACTGTTTCGTGAGGCGATCAATGCCAGTGCCGCTTCCGTAATCCTGGCGCACAATCACCCCAGCGGTGATCCGGCGCCGAGTGCGGAAGATATCGATTTGACGCGCAAATTGGCGGAAGCAGGGAAACTGCTTGACATACCGGTCCTGGATCATATCATCCTGGGTGATGGAAAATATATCAGTCTGAAAGAAAAGGGAATTCTGTAGGAGGAATGACAAAACATGAGGTTTTTTGATTCGTTTTCCAAAGATATGGGGATCGATCTGGGTACGGCAAATACGCTTGTTTCCATGCGAGGCCAGGGAATCGTGCTGCGGGAGCCTTCCGTGGTGGCAATCCAAAAAGATACCGGTGAGGTTCTGGCAGTCGGGGAAGAGGCAAAGCGGATGCTGGGCCGTACTCCCGGCAACATTGTGGCAATTCGGCCGCTAAAAGACGGGGTTATTGCTGATTTCGACACTACGCAGGCCATGCTGAAGTATTTCATTCAGAAGGCAACAGGCGGGTTTTCCTTTTTCCGTCCGCGCGTTGTTGTTGGGGTTCCGTCCGGCGTCACGGAAGTGGAACGAAGGGCAGTTATCGATGCTACTCTGCAAGCGGGCGCCCGGGAAGCCTATCTTATTGAAGAGCCCATGGCGGCAGCGATTGGTGCGGGTTTGCCGGTTCACGACCCCACAGGAAACATGGTTGTTGACATCGGTGGCGGTACGACGGAAGTGGCAGTCATCTCTCTCGGCGGTATTGTTTCCAGCCGCTCCATCCGCGTAGGCGGCGACGAGATGGATGAGGCGATTATCCAATATATGAAGCGTACCTATAATCTGCTGATTGGCGAGCGTACGGCGGAAGAGGTGAAAATGACCATTGGTTCGGCTATGCCGACACCGGAGGAAGTTGCCATGGATATTCGCGGTCGCGATTTGGTAACTGGGTTACCGAAGACTCTGCCTGTATCGATCAGGGAAATAGAACTTGCGTTGTCGGAACCGGTCAGTTCGATCGTTGATGCCGTAAAAGTGACGCTCGAAAAGACTCCCCCGGAGTTGTCGGCTGATATCATGGACCGTGGTATTGTCATGACCGGTGGCGGTTCATTGCTCAGAAGACTGGACAAATTATTGACCAAAGAAACCGGAATGCCTGTAATCGTCGCCGACGATGCACTGTCCTGCGTGGCCAAGGGCACGGGAGTCGTGGCTGAAGATCTGGAAACGATGAAACGGGTGACGATGGCGTCAAAGAAGAGCGGATAGAAGGGAGTCTGAACATTGCGTTGGTTTGACAAAAAGACGGTCGTACTATGCGTGGCCTTTATCACCGTCTTTTTGCTGGCAGTTTCAGCAGCACGTCTGCAGAACCGATATCCGTTGATGGCCAGCATAGCGGCTACCATCATGACTCCGTTTGATTTTGTTTTTTTCGGTATTGCCGGTGGTTTGCAGCAAGGGTTGGGTTTTACTCGCGATGTTGCCGCCGTCTATCGTGAAAATCAGGGATTGCGTGCAGAAAACCAGGAATTGCGTCATGTCGTATTTCAACTCACGGAAAAGGCTGCGGAAAACGAACGTCTGCAGGCGATGTTGGACTTTCGCAACAAAGCCGTTGCATTTCAGCTGAAGGCCGCAACCGTGGTTGGGCGCGATCCCGGCACTTTCAGCTACAGCGTCCTGATCAACCAGGGAACGCGTGACGGTGTGCGTCCCAATATGGCCGTCGTAACGCCGCAGGGCCTGGTGGGGCATGTCATGGAGGCCTTTCCGGGCAGCGCAAAAGTTCGCCTGCTTGTTGACCAAGGGTCAGCTGCCGCCGCAATGGTGCAGCGTCCCCAGTCGCGGGCTGTGGGAATTGTTGAAGGCAGTTCCAGTCAGGCTTTTGGTCTGCGTATGAAAAATCTGACACGCGACGGGGATGTCATTAAAGGTGACAAGATCATGACGTCGGGTTTTGGCGGAATCTATCCCAAAGGACTATTGATCGGAGAAGTAACTGATGTTGCCGACGATGACGGTGGGTTATTAAAACACGCAATTATCAGGCCTTCCGTTGAATTTACCCGCCTGGAGGAAGTGTTTGTCATTGTCGGCGAGAAGGCGCCTGCTCAGCCATGAAAGTTTTGATCTGGTTTGTAGTGATGCTGTTGTCCGTATCCCTGCAGTCAACAATGATTCCTGCGATTGCAATGGGCGGCGTCAGGCCGGATTTGGTCCTTGTAGTGGTTGTGTCGACTGCTTTGGCGAATGGTCGGGAAACCGGCGTTCTCTGCGGAATCTTTGGCGGAATTTTGCAGGATTTGTTGTCAGCCGGTCCCTTTGGCGTGAATACGCTGGCCAAAATGGTTGTGGGCCTGCTTGTGGGCATGTATGAGCATAAAGTCAACAAAAAAAATCTGTTGATGCCATTTGTAGCAGTAAGTGCCGGGACTTTGGCGGCTGCGGTAGTGAATATGCTGTTTTTGCTGGGTTACGGTCAAAGAGAAGCATTCATGGAAATGATGATTCTATTGTCTCCAACGCTCGCCTATCATCTTATTCTGATGGTACCTGTGCATTTTTGCATGTTGTGGCTCAAACGGGTTCAGGAAAAAAATTAGGGGAGGCACTGAATATGCGGTTAAAGACTGCCAGCGAACGTCTGGACATCTTGACCGTGGTATTGGGTCTGATTTTTGTTGTGTTGGTAAGCCGGCTGGCTTATCTTCAAGTTTTTAAGGGCCATGAATATCAACGGCTGGCGGAAGGCAACCGCACAAGACAAGTAGCGGTTGTAGCGCCGCGGGGAGACTTTTACGACCGGAACGGGGTGATGCTGGTAACCAGCCGTCCCGGTTTTGTCGTATCTATCCTGCCCGGCAACACGCCCACTCCGCCTGAAGTGATTCACAGAACAGCAGCGATTTTGGGCATGGATGCACAGGAAATCATCCAGCGGCTCAATAAGAGTAAGGTTCCTTTTGAACCGGTTCGTCTGAAAATCGATGCAAGCCAGGATGTTGTGGCCAAAATCGAAGAAAGGCGCGCGGAATTGCCCGGTGTGGTCGTGGAAGTTTTACCTGTGCGAAATTATATTCATAACCAGATGGGTGTACATATTTTTGGCTATGTGAGTGAAATTACAGAATCAGAACTTGCGACGCTCGGCCCCCAGGGGTATCGTGCTGCTGACCTGATCGGACAATCCGGCCTGGAACGCAAATATGACCGTAATTTGAAAGGAACCGACGGCGGCAGCCAAATCGAGGTGGATGTGGCCGGCCGGATGGTTCAGGTGCTTGCGAAACAGGACCCGGTGCCGGGGCAGAATCTGGTGCTGACACTGGATTACCGGCTTCAGAAAGTGGCGGAAGAAGCTCTCGATGAACAACTGCGTTATTTACAGACACAAACCCGTTATAGAAAAGCGCAGGCAGGGGCTGTCGTCGTTCTCAATCCCAAAACGGGAGAAGTGCTTGCTCTGGCCAGCCGCCCGGCCTTTGACCCCAATCAGTTTATCGGCGGGATTTCCACGAAAAACTGGAAATTGATCAACGAGAACCCGTTCCACCCGATGGATAACCGTGCAATCGCCGGAGAATATCCACCAGGGTCGACATTTAAGATTGTGACAGGAACCGCAGCGCTGGAACTAAAAAAAGTCACTCCGAACGAGCTGATTTTCGACTCCGGCCAGCACTGGCTCGTGC
>CAZXCC010000092.1:0-10177 GCA_964638945.1 uncultured Veillonellaceae bacterium
CCTTCATCGGACAAAAGATTCGACTGCCTCCGCCATGGATGATACGTCACAAAGTCCGGTATGCCGTATGGCTTTTTTATCCAGTCCTGCCAGCCCGTCCGGTATTTTCCAGCCCGTTCTTTCCGTTAATCGCGAGAGCAATTTTAACCCGTCGGATTCTTTGCCTGCCTCTTCGTCACCCAGCGCTTTTAACACACTGTCCGCAAATTTAAACGGACTTGCCGTGCTGAGAACGATCGTCGGAGCCGTATCTTTCTCAGCCTTTTCATATGCGGCAGCAACTTTCCAGGCAACTGCAGTATGCGGATCCAGCAGATATTTTTCCTGTTCCCATACGTCGCGTACTGCTTGCATGGCATCGGTTTCATTGGCCCAATCCGCCCAGAATACTTCCTGTATTTCCCGCAATGTAGCGGCATCCACTGCGTATTTTCCCTTGTCGTTTAGCTCGTTCATCCAGGCTCTCACTTTCTCGCTGTCTCCGCTTGTTGCATGGTATAGCAACCGTTCCAGATTGCTGGAAACCAGAATATCCATCGATGGAGAGATCGTTTGATGAAAGACGCGCTGCCTGTCATAGACGCCGGAACGCAAAAAGTCGGTCAAAACATTGTTGTCATTCGATGCACACAGCAGTCTGCCTATCGGAAGACCCATTTTTTTTGCATAATATCCTGCCAGAATGTTGCCAAAGTTTCCTGTCGGCACGCAAAAATTCACTTTACTGCCTGGTTTGATCGTTCCTGCGGCGCAAAGAGAGGTGTACGCCCCGAAGTAATATGCGATTTGAGGCGCCAAACGCCCCCAGTTTATCGAATTGGCCGATGATAGCTTCAAGTTATGTTGTTGCAGCTGCATCCGAATTTCAGCCGAGGCAAAAATTTTCTTCACGCCGGTCTGTGCGTCGTCAAAATTGCCTTTGACTGCAACAACTCCGACATTTCGACCTTCCTGCGTGATCATCTGCCTGCGTTGAACTTCACTGACGCCGTTTGATGGATAAAACACCAAAATCCTGGTCCGCGGAATATCTTTGAATCCTTCCAGCGCAGCCTTGCCAGTATCGCCAGACGTTGCCACAAGTATCAGCATATCGGAAGTTTCACCGGTCTTTTCCAGAGCCAGAGACAACAGTTTCGGCATGATTTGCAGGGCCATGTCCTTAAAAGCGCTGGTCGGGCCATGCCAAAGTTCCAGTACCGACCGCTTCCCAACAGATACCAGTGGGACAATCGCATCAGCAGAAAAATTACTTGCACTGTAGGCTTCCGATGTGCATTTATTCAGCTCAACTGCCGTATAATCCGGCAATAGCAGCCCCAGAACCTCTGCTGCCTGTGAAGCATAACCCCGATTGCGTGGAGAATATTCGTATTGCGGTAATGCACAGGGAACAAACAGGCCACCATCTGAAGCAATCCCGCTCCGAATAGCTTCCGCTCCGGAACAAATCTGGCCGTTGCCACGCGTACTTGTATAATTCACTGATTCATCTCCCAACTCAGGCTCCAACAACCTGCATTTCTTCCACAATACCCCCATTATAGCGAGTCAGGATTTCTCCGGCAAATTTCAAAATCGGAAACAGGTCCTCCGATTTTGATTCGGAACCTGCAAATATGACAGACAATAATCTGGTGCTGGTCAATGATACTGCTGTCCTGCGGGAATCAGAAGTTGGATTGCCAAAAACACCTGCTTCGTCACGCAAGAAAGGCTTGCCGTCTGTCGAAACGGTTTGCCCTCCAATATTTATGTAGGTGCCGTGCGTTGCACGACTGTATTTGATGTTTCCCTGAATCTTATCCAGATCATAAAGACCAAAAGGCAGCAAGAATTTTAACGAGCAGAAATTGCTCGCGTCCACTGCGCTGTTGACATAATAAACGCCTTTGTGCTGGAGCACTCTGCGCACAAGCGCTTCTGATGCCGGGCGGTATCTTGACGGATCGAAGTCCAGCTTTTTGTACATGTTGCGAACCGCCATAATCTGTGGCAGCTTTGATAAGGTATCAATATGATAAAGTTTTGCCACTTCATCCTGCAGTTTGATAAACTCCTGGCTCAATGCAGGCGACGACCCCGCAATGCTGGCGTCATGGATTACCAGGCAACCTAACCGGCAATCCGGGCAATTCGCCAGAATCCCGTCCTCGATCTCCACGTTCAGTCCCACTTCAACACTCACCACCGCTTCACGCGCTACTAAGATTCAAATTCTCATTTCACTTCAACGAGTTCGTACTCCAGACTTCCCATGCCGACCTTTGCCGCATGTTTCAGCTGAATCATCGCATCATGGTGAGCATATGCCATTTCAGCCAAATTTTTTCCATGCGCTTTTGCCGTGATGTCCAGGGTTGCCTTATCAACAGCTACAGGGTCAAACGAAGCCAAAATGCCGATATCCGGAATCATTTTCTCCTGTTTCACACTGAAGCAGTCACAGTCATGTGTCATATCCACCATGACATTGATGAACAGGCATTTCCCTTTTTTGCTTTTCACTATTCCATACGCATGCTCCGCCATGCTCCTCTGGGTTACTCCAGATTCGGCATTCCAGTCGTATTTCACTGCATCAAATTTGCAGACTGCAAGACACTCGCCGCAGCCAATACATTTTCCTTCGATGATAAAAGCCTTGCCGCCTTTTTCCACAATAGCTTCCTGCGGACACCACTGTATACATTTTTGACAATAGCGGCATTTATCCTGGATGATTTCCGGCAGCATTGCCGAATGCTCCCGCATTTTCCCCATTCGGCTGGCCAACCCCATTCCCAGGTTTTTGATGCAGGCGCCCAAGCCTGTGGCCGGGTGCCCTGTCGGATGAGACACCACAATCATGGAATCCGCGCTCATGATCTCCCGCGCCACCTTGACGCTTTGGTGCAGCTCGCCGCCGATTTGGACTTCATATTCCGTATTTCCGGTCAACCCATCCGCCATGATAAACGGCGCACCAATCTTCTCGATGCCGAAACCGTGGCGGTGAGCATGCATGATATGTTTTACGGCATTCTCACGTTCCCCTTTATAAAGCGTCGAGGTCTCCGTCAAAAACGGTTGGGCACCGGCGGTTTTCGCATGGTCAACGATTGCTTTGATCAGTTCCGGTCGAACATGTGTCGTGTTATTTTTTTCCCCCACATGAAATTTTATGGCTACAAAATCCCTTTTTGCAATGATTTTTCCCAAATCCCCTGCAGCGTACAATTTCTGCAATGCGTCCAACTGTTCCTCGATAGAAGCGCCGTCCTTCAGTTTCGCAAAATATACTTTTTCACTCATTTTTCCCAACCTCCAACTTTTACTACCCTAAAATATCGGAGCGCGGTTCACCGCGCTCCGCAACAGCTCGGAATCACTCACAACCAGTCTAGAAATCCAGTGACATCATTTTCGCTTTTACATGGGGAACACTCTGCAAATCGGCCTGCAGTTTTTCCGCATCCGCTTTTTCACCGCAGATCTGCAGTAAAATCAATCCGCTGTTCGAGCAAGATCCAACACCTGCGTCATGTAATCCCAGGCGGACTCTGATACTGCACCCGTTGCGTGTTAAGACCTCCTGAACCTTGGTTGCCGTTTCCACACGATTTTCTTGCAGGATTGCCATTAAATAACCGCACTGTTCCATTACGCCGCCCCCCTTACATAATAGATTTCCTATTCCCAAACATTCTCCACTCCGGAAAAAAATCCTGCCGTTACCCCAAGTTCACCCAACCTCGATACACGAGTCCGCGCATGACATCGACCGTAATCTGTTCATCCTCCAGCAAGAGTTCGGTCGCATCCGTCGCCCCGACAATAACCGGTTTGCCGAGGGTTAGACAAGCTATCGCAGCGTGAGAAGACAACCCTCCTTCTTCCACAATGAGACCCGCGGCTTCTTCGATAAGTCCGATATGTTCGGCATCGGTACTCGCCAATGCCACAATTTTGTTGTGCGCTCTTTTGTTCATGTCGAAAAGGGATTTGATGATCGTGACACGTCCGCTGACAATGCCATTGCCTATTCCCTGCCCTTTCAGGATAATATCGCCGACTGTTATCAACTTGACAGAGTTGTATCCATTGGGGATGTCCATATTCCCCAGCACACCGATCACAGAATCCCCTTCACGCAGATGATTGCCTTTCAACGCCGTATCGATCGCCAGTTGCATCATGTCTTCCTGTCTGAGTGTTCGACGGCTCAACAAAGGCTGGACACCCCAGGACAATCGCAGATGTCTGACCACACCGGCGTTAGGCGACACCGCAAGCACAGGCAATGCCTGGCGAAACTTCGCCAACATTCGCGGGGTAAAACCGGTTTCTGTCGGTATGACGAAAGCCAGTGATTTCATCGCCAAAGAAGCATGTACCGCTGTCGAGCACAAAGCGTCTGCAACCGGACTGGCTACAACATGTCCAATTCTTTTTTCACTTCGGGTCCCCAATATTTTTTCTTCCTGCTGCCGCGCTGCTCCCTTGATGGAACTGAGAACATCCAGAGGGAATTTCTGTGCAGATCCTGCCGTGATAATCATTACACCGTCAAATCCACGTTGCACAGCCTTTTGCACCAATTCCTGCCCCTCAATCCCGGATGCAGCCATCGTTTCCTGAACCGAACCGGCAAGAAACAGCAGTTTTCCGGACTGATTGGCTCTCGACAACACTGCTCCCATGACAGCGGCATCTTCACACGCAGTGATTGTCCCGATGTCCATAATAAGTCCGTCTGCAATCTGAAGCGCCTCTTCCAGTTTCGCAACCGGCGCATTCACATGTGCAAGCACCATTATATTGACATCCACATTATCCAATACTCGCCGGACCTCAATCAGGTCCTTCAGGTCCGGGGCAGAATCCACGACAACGCAGTCCATACCGGCGCGTATCGCCATCTCTGCTGCCTCCAGGCGCTTTTCCGCAGTTGGTTCGGAAATTTCCGCCATCAGCGTCGGCAGCATGCCGGTATCGTTGGCGGCTTGCCTGACCGCCCGCACTTTGCGCGACCATTGGGCTCCATCATTTGCATTCAATTTGAGGATTGCTCCATCCAATCCCATTTCAAAAAGAGTCTGCAAAGTTCGAATGTTCCAGTCGTCCTCCACTATCAGCACAACTTTTGTTGCGCACCGTTGCAGCGGTTCGCCGGGAGCTGTTGCAGAACTGCCGGACACATAGTACCCACTGCCGCCGCGAACTTCTATCAGTCCAATATACTCCAGCGCACTGAGCGCTTCCCTCACGGAAGACCTGCTGGTATTGAACTGCGAGCACAATTCTTTCTCACTCGGCAATTTTTGTCCGCGCCGAAACCTTCCGCCTTCAATGCCTTGCCGTAAATAATCGATAATTACACGATATGTTTTTGTATTGGGTTTCTCCATCTGTTCTTTCAAGGGATTACCTCCTTCAAGCAATCGCACTTTACATTTTTCAGGTCATCCGCACACTTCGTTCCGTGTTCTTAATTCATTAAATTCACTGATTTCCCCTGCCAAAAACGACCCGAGAAAAAATTTTCAATTTTACTATACTTCTGCTTTGGCAGTTGTATAATAGAATTAATATATTTGTCTGACATATTCAGTTCGATGCACTACTATATTATACACCAGTCAGATAATCACATCGGGGAGGGATAAAAATGGACAAGCTGCAATGGGCTACACTGTTGCATGATCACAAACAGCCGATACATGTCAACATGTCGATCCCCCACTTGGTTGAAACGGCAATCCGAAGAGGAGAAGGCTCGCTGTCAATTACCGGCGCACTCCGGGTATCCACAGGAAAGTATACCGGTCGTTCTCCCAATGATAAATTTATCGTAGACACTCCAAAAGTTCATGGTGATATCTGGTGGGACAACAACCTGAAAATCTCTGAAGCCTCCTTCGAAAAACTGTTGCAAAAAGTTCTTGGATACCTAAATGATAAAGAGCTTTTTGTATTCCAAGGTTTTGCGGGATCCGACAGTTCCCGCACCCTACCTGTCAGAGTCATCAATGAATATGCGTGGCACAACATCTTTGTGCAGCAGTTGTTTTTGCGTTCGTCCGATACCGGCTGGGCTTTTCCCGAGGAACCGGGCTTCACAATTTTGTCAGCCCCCAGCGTAATGGCCAACCCTGCGGAAGACGGGACAAACTCCGAAGCTTTCGTGATCATCAATTTCGACAGGAAAATCGTCCTTATCGGCGGCACGCAATATGCCGGCGAAATGAAAAAATCCATATTCTCCGTCATGAACTATCTGCTGCCGCGGCAAGGCATCTTATCCATGCACTGCAGCGCCAACCAGGGCTCCAAAAACGATGTTTCCCTGTTCTTCGGCTTGTCCGGCACAGGAAAAACTTCTCTGTCCGCCGACCCTGACCGTTTCCTCATCGGCGATGATGAACACGGCTGGTCCTCAGAAGGCATATTTAACTTTGAAGGCGGCTGTTATGCGAAATGCATTAAACTAAGCCAGGAAAACGAACCGCAAATATGGGACGCCATACGTTTCGGCACGGTTCTCGAAAACGTAGTCATGGATGAACAGTCACGCAGCGTCGATTATGATAGTGAAAGCATCACCGAAAATACAAGAGCTGCCTATCCGGTCCACTATATTCCGAACTGTATCTACCCCGGCACCGGAGCTCACCCCAATACCGTCATCTTCCTCACCGCAGATGCTTTCGGCGTATTGCCGCCCATATCCAAACTTTCTCCCGAACAGGCAATGTATTATTTCCTCTCAGGGTACACCTCAAAACTTGCAGGAACCGAAAGAGGCATCACCGAGCCGCAGGCAACATTTTCCGCCTGCTTTGGTTCTCCTTTCCTGCCTCTGCATCCGATGGTTTATGCCAATTTATTAAAAGAAAAAATAGCCGAACATCAAACCCGCGTATTCCTGATCAACACCGGTTGGCAAGGCGGCGCTTATGGCGTAGGAAAACGAATCAGCATCAAATATACGCGGCAGATGGTATCCGCCGCCATGGACGGCTACCTCGATTATGTAGATTACGAAGTCCATCCGGTATTCAATCTCAGCATACCCGTCTGTTGCCCCGGGATACCCGATCATGTTCTCCGTCCGCAAGCTTCCTGGGCAGACCAGGGTGCTTATCATAAAATGGCGATCCATCTTGCCGGCATGTTCGATAAGAACTTCCGAAAGTTCTCCGGCATCCCTTCGGAGGTCGCCGAGTCCGGCCCTTTTGCCAACAGCAGTACTGAAACCGCAGTATGACCATCATCCCCTCCTCACCAAAGAAGCCGTCGCCCTTCCTCCTCGGGCGACGGCTTCTTGCTGCCTGTTTCAGTGCCAGCTGTTTACAGTCATTCTTCAATGGATGCAAACAATTCTCCCGCCTGGCGAACGTCAACATTCCCTCCGCTCAGTATGACTCCGATCCGCTTTCCTTCAAACGGCAGCTTCCTCTTGAACAACGGAGCCAGTGCCGTGGCGCCCGACGGTTCAACAATAATCTTCATGCGGGTCCAGAGATAATACATGGTCTCAATGATGTCCCTGTCCGAAACCGTCACCATGTCGTCAACATTTTTTTGTATCGTCGGGAACGTTATACTGCCCAATGATTCGGTACGCAGTCCGTCCGCTATCGTCTGGGGATTGTGCACAGTTTGCAGCGTGCCGCTTTTAAAGGAACGGGTTGCGTCGTCCGCCGTTTCGGGTTCAACACCAATGATGCTGCAAGTGGGCAATGCGTGCCTTGTATATACCGCGCAACCGCTAAGAAGTCCTCCACCGCCACAGGGAACCAGCAGTGCATCAATGCTGAACACTTCATCAATCAGTTCCCGCGCCGCCGTACCTTGCCCCGCAATCACATCGGGGTGATTAAAAGGGGGAACCAGCGTATATCCATGTTCGGCAATCAATTGGTCTGTCATAGTCTCCCGGTTCATGGTACCACGATCATACGTAACTACATTTGCACCATATCTGAGTGTTGCAGCCAACTTCACGGCCGGTGCGTCCGCAGGCATTACCACGGTGGTTTTAATTCCCAGCAAGCGGCCTGCCAACGCCACTGCCTGCGCATGATTCCCAGATGAAAAAGTTATCACGCCACGTGCAGCGTCCTCTGGCGCCAAACGGCTTATTGCATTATAGGCTCCACGAAACTTGAAAGCTCCCATGCGCTGAAAGTTTTCGCACTTCAAAAAAACGGTGTTTCCGGTAACCTCGTCGAGGGATCTGGATGTCAAAACCGGAGTATGATGCGCAATACCCGCCAACCGTTCCACAGCGCTCAATACCCCTGCATAAAGCGGTTCCATAACTTCACCTCCATATTGTCATTGATACTGTTGAACGGAAAGGACATTGGCCTGTTTGTGGCGAATTTCCCTTCTATTAAAGTTTTATGATTCTTTACATTTCCCCATTGCAATAAAAAAATCCTGTTTGGAGTGAGATTTCTTGCCAAAAATTGCTCTGGCACAAATTGAGGTAATCCCGGGACGACCAGACCTGAATGCAAAAAAAATGATGGATTATATTCAGGAAGCACGAATATCCGAGGCTGATATGATTCTCTTTCCCGAAATGTCGATTCCCGGTTATCTGCTTGGTGACACCTGGGAACAACCTTCGTTCCTGCGAGATTGCGAACACTGGGGCAGCAAGGTTATCGCCGCTTCCGACAGTCTCTGTGTTCTATTCGGCAATGTAGCTGTTGACTGGAATAAAACCGGTGACGACGGTAGAGTTCGCAAATATAACGCATTCTTTGCCGCACAGAATGGAAAATTGATCGGTGGCGAAAATTTTCCCTATCCTTTCCGGATAAAAACATTGCAACCCAACTACCGCGAATTTGATGATGACAGACACTTTTACAGTCTGCGCAAGCTGGCGCTCGAACTGGGAAAGTCAGTGCAATCCCTGCTGCAACCGATAACGGTCAGCATCAGAGGGCGCTTGTTACAGCTCGGCTGCATATTGTGCGAAGATGGATGGAGCGACGACTACAGCATCAAGCCTGTTGCCGAATTGCACCGCAACGGACCGGTGGATCTGTTTGTCAACCTTTCCAGTTCTCCTTTCACTCTGGGAAAAAACAACAAGCGACACCGTGTATTTCCGCAGCAAATTCTGGAAACGGGTGTTCCATTGATCTATGTTAACAATGTCGGTATTCAAAACAACGGGAAAACAATCTATACCTTTGACGGCTGCAGCACCGCTTACAACCGTCATGGGAAAACAGCACTCCAATGCCCTGCTTTCGAAGAACAGCTGGCTTTTTTCTCCTTGTCCGACATGGTTGGAGACGACATCACAACGGAATCCGATAATCCTGATGACCATAACATCGACAGCATATACGCCTGCCTGCATTACGGCATAAAAAGCTTTCTTCATCAGGCCGCAATAGAGCGAATAGTGATCGGAGTATCCGGGGGAATTGATTCCGCCGTGGCTGCCGCATTATTTGCCAGAGTGCTCGGCCCGCAACAGGTTCTGCTCGTAAATATGCCGAGCAATTTCAATTCCCAGACCACGATCAGTCTGGCCAAAACCTTGGCAGACAACCTTGGATGTCACTATATCAGCATTCCTATCAATGAATCTGTCGCATTGACTGTTCGGCAGATGGAAGAAGCAAACCTGCCGCTGTCTTCGTTCATGCGTGAAAATGTTCAGGCACGGGATCGTTCCTCCCGTATTCTCGCTGCTGCGGCTGCCGGATTTGGCGGCGCGTTCACCTGCAATGCCAATAAAAGCGAAATGACTGTGGGTTATTGCACACTCTATGGCGATGAATCCGGGTGCCTGGCTGCCCTGGCCGATCTATGGAAATTCCAGGTTTATGAATTGGGACGCTATCTCAACGATCACGTGTTTCATAAGCAGGTTATTCCCGCAGAGGTATTTTCGATCGTTCCCAGCGCCGAACTATCCCATGACCAGGATGTGGATGCAGGCAAAGGCGATCCCCTGGTCTATCCATATCATGATTTTCTTTTCAGGGCTTTTGTCGAGCGTTGGCAAAGAGCCACACCGGAAGATATTCTACAATGGTATGCCGAAGGCGAACTGGAACGAAACATCGGTTGCGCATCCGGCCTCACAGGGAAAATTTTCTCTTCCCCCGGCGCATTTATCCAGGATCTGGAACGCTGGTGGCAACTGTATACGGGCATGGGC
>CAZXCC010000093.1:0-6313 GCA_964638945.1 uncultured Veillonellaceae bacterium
CACCTTTACGGCTTATTGGAAGCCTGGAGAAGAACAGAAAGGGCTGGATGCGGAGGGGCGGCTGGCTGACAACGAGGCTGTGCAGTCGCTGCTGGCCAAACTGGAGGCGCCTCCTGCAGCATCCGAAATCATGGAATGCGAGACTGCGGAGAAAAAAGAAGCGCAGCGGCTGCCTTTGTCTCTCTCCGCCCTGCAGGTGATGGCCGGGAAGAAATTCGGTTATGACCCGCAGCTTGTGCTGGATACGGCGCAAAGACTCTATGAAAAGAAACTCACGACTTACCCTCGTTCGGACTGCGATTATCTGCCTGAATCGCAGGCAGCTGACGCCGTGGTCATTCTTGAGAACCTGCGGGGAAGCAAAAGGGATGAACTGGCGGATTGGGCCGGCCGGGCGGATGCCGAAGTGCGGAGCCGGGCCTGGAACGACAAGAAGATCACAGCCCACCATGCCATAATTCCCACGGTGGAAAAGTGCAACTGGGCGACGCTGAGCGAAAGTGAGCAGAACCTGTACTTTCTCATCGCACAGGCATATATCGCACAATTTTATCCTGTGCATACCTATAGCCAGACACGGGTGGATGTCTGCCATGCAGGGGAGAATTTTTCAGCCAATGGCCGCACGATCCGTGAACTGGGGTGGAAAGAACTATACAGCGCGGATGCGGAGGAGAAAAAAGACGAAGACGACGGGAACCTGCCGCCGATGAATAAAGGCGAACCCGCAGACTTCCTTCAGGCAACGGCCGAAAAGAAAAGCACCCGGCCGCCAGGCCGTTTTACTGCGGCAACATTACTTGCAGCAATGAAAGAGATCCACAAATATGTGAAGAACCCGGAACTGAAAAAACAGCTCAAAGATGTGAGCGGCATCGGTACGGAAGCAACGCGGGCCACGATTATCAAGGAGCTCATCACTCGCGGTTTTCTCCGGGAGGAAAAAAAGAAAAAGTTCCTGATTCCGACAGAGTCGGCGTACCTGTTGATTGATGCATTGCCTGAAGAACTGACGTATCCCGATTCCACGGCTCTTTGGGAAGCCGTTTTACATCGCATGGCCGACGGCAGTGAAAGTCTGGAGGCTTTTCTTGCACAACAGGCGGAATTTACCGCCGCCATATGTGCTATGGCAACAAAGCTGGATATTACGGTGAAGGGAGAGCATCTTTGCCCGCAATGCGGCAAAGGGGTCCTGCAACTGCGCAACGGCAGGAACGGAAAGTTTTGGGGTTGTTCCCAATACCCGGTCTGCAAGGCAGCGTGCGACGATAACAATGGGGAACCGCAAAAACCGAAACATGTCTGTCCGCGTTGTAAAACAGGGTCGCTGCAGTGGATAAAGGGAAGAAACGGCCCGTTTTGGGGCTGTACGAAATATCCCGCCTGCCGCGCAACATTTAACGACAAGTCAGGCGAGCCGGATATACCGGTGCAGCAAAATCTGGTGTAATATTAATGGGAAGATACGATTCGTGAGTGGAGAGGAAATGCACATTCGATGAATTTATTGTCGATAGAAAATTTGACAAAAAATTACGGGGAACGGGTTTTGTTTGAGAAGGTGACCTTTAGTGTGGAAGAAGGCGACAAAATCGGTTTGATCGGAATCAACGGCACTGGGAAAACCACGTTCTTGAAAGCCGTTGCCGGAATAGAGCCTGCGGATGCCGGCAAAACAACGCTTGGCGGCGGGGTGCAGGTCGGATATCTGCCGCAAAATCCGGAATTCGACGCGGATTCTTCCGTACTGGAACAGGTGTTTAAAGGAACTTCGCCGGTCATGCGGCTGATCCGGGAGTATGAGGAGGTTCTGGAACAGGTCCATATTCATCCGGAAGATCTGCATAGGCAAAAGAAACTGATCCAACTGAGCCAGCAAATGGATGCACAAAACGCCTGGCAGTTGGAGAGCGAGGCCAAAGCGGTTCTGACCAAGTTGGGAATCCTGGATTTTACGGCACTTCTCGGTGAACTATCCGGCGGACAGCGAAAACGAGTTGCGTTGGCGAGCGCTTTGGTAAATCCTGCCGACCTTTTGATCCTGGATGAACCGACCAACCATATCGATAATGAGATGGTTGGCTGGCTGGAGCAGTATCTGTGTTCATACAAGGGCGCACTCCTCATGGTGACCCATGACAGGTATTTTCTGGACAGGGTGACCAACCGCATTATCGAGATCGATAAAGGGCGTTTATACACTTATGCAGGAAATTACAGTGCGTTTCTTGAAATCAAGGCCGAAAGGGAGGAACAGCAGGAGAGCAGCGAACGGAAACGGCTAAGCCTCCTGCGAAACGAACTGGCATGGATTCGGCGTGGCGCCCAGGCGCGTTCCACCAAACAAAAGGCCCGTATCGAAAGGTTTGAACAGCTCAGCGCCCAACAGGCCATCCGCCCCGACGGCAAGCTGGAGATGGAGGTCGGCGCGACCCGCCTGGGCCGGAAAATTATCGAGCTGGAAAATATTCATAAGGCGTTTGGCGACAAAACCGTGATCCGCGATTATAGCTACAATCTGTTGCGAGATGACAGGGTGGGCATTGTCGGGCCGAACGGCAGCGGCAAGTCCACGCTGCTGAACATCATCGCCGGGAGGCTGAGTCCGGACAGCGGCATGGCGGCATTCGGGCAGACGGTGAAGATCGGCTATTTCTCCCAGGAAAGCAGTGAAATGGATGAAGCGCTGCGGGTCATCGACTACATCAGGGAAGAAGCCAATTTTATCACGACAGCCGACGGGGTGACGATCAGCGCCTCGCAAATGCTGGAACGGTTTCTTTTCCCGCCGAATGTCCAGTGGATGCCGATAGCCAAGCTGTCGGGAGGAGAAAAACGCCGTCTGTATTTGCTCAGGATTTTGATGGGTGCGCCCAATGTGCTGTTGCTGGACGAACCCACGAATGACCTCGATATCCAGACATTAACCATTCTGGAAGACTATCTGGATGAGTTTCCCGGCGCGGTGATCGCCGTGTCCCATGACCGATACTTCTTGGACAGGATGGCGGAGAAAATATTCGCTTTCGAGGGAGACGGCTTCATCAGGCAATATGCCGGCAGTTACTCGGACTACCTGGATAAACGGTCAGCGTATGAACCGGCGGTTCCCCAGCGGACACGAACGATGGAAGAGAAAAAGCCGGCAGTTCCGGAAGAGGCAAGAAAGATTCGCAAGTTCACTTTTAATGAACAAAGGGAATACGAGCGGATCGATGCCGTCATTGCCGATGTGGAACGGAAACTGCAGGATACTGCTGAGGAGATTGACGCAGCAGGCAGTGATTTTGAACTGCTGCAAAAATTGGTGGATGTTCAGAAGGAGCTTGAGCGCGAGCTGGATGCATTGCTGGAGCGATGGACGTATTTGAACGAGATGGCCGAGGAAATGAACAAATCCTGAAATCCGAATGAATACAGGCCGGAATATCCAATATGGCGGCGGTTGATGACAGGGGAAAAGAATTCAGCAGATGGAGTTGATGATGATGCCGGAGAAGGACTTGAGCGATAGCGGACAAAGCGCGGAGCAGCTCCATTTTCTGCAAACTCTGATTGATTCTATGGAAAGCCCCATATTTTTCAAGGACCGGGCAGGAATATATCTGGGCTGTAATAAAGCTTTTGAAAGCTACCTGGGAAAGAAGAAGGAAGAGATTGTGGGCAAATCGGTGTATGACATCGCCCCCCGCAATCTGGCCGATGTTTATTTCCGGATGGACAATGAACTGTTTGAACAAGGCGGCAAGCAGGTATATGAGTCATCCTTGGTATATGCGGACGGAACAAGGCATGACGTAATCTTTAACAAATCCGCATATTATAACACCGAAGGAGTTTTGAGCGGACTTGTCGGCGTCATTGTTGACGTTTCCGAACGCAAGAGGGCTGAGGCGGCATTACGGGAGAGCGAACGGCGTTTTCGTGCTATTTTTGACCAATCTTTCCAGTTCATAGGCGTGATGACGCTGGACGGAACACTTATCCAGGCGAATCGGACCGCTATGGATTTTATGGGACTTCAGGAAGCAGATATCCTCGGCAAGCCGTTCTGGGAGACTCCCTTTTGGACGCATTCTCCGGTTTTGCAGGAAAAAGTGCGCGAAGCGGTAAAAAAAGCCTCTTCAGGAGAAGTCGTGCGCTTTGAAACAAGTCACAGAAAATTTGACGGAGAAGCATATTATCTGGATTTCTCCATCAAACCGGCGGTAGATGAATCGGGCCACGTTGTATTTCTGATTCCGGAAGGCAGAAATATCACGGATATGAAACAGGCGGAAAAGACGTTGCGCGAATCGGAGGTGCGGCTTGCCGAACTGATTGATTTTTATCCGGATGCGACATTTGCCGTGGACTGTCAGGGCGTCATCACGATTTGGAACCGGGCGATGGAAAAGATGACAGGGGTCCAGGCACAAAATATGATTGGCAAAGGGGATTATGAATACGCTTTGCCTTTTTACGGGGTTCGCAGGCCGATATTGATCGATTTGGCATTCAAGTCGGATGAAGAGCTTGCACAAAAGTACCATGATGTCCAGCAGGACGGGGAACTATTGCATGCGGAAGCCGATGTTCCGGTACAGGGCGGACCTCTTCGCGCACTGTGGGGTATTACCAGGGTGTTGTACGACAGCGAGGGCAATGTGACCGGGGCTGTGGAATCAATCCGTGACGTCACCGAGCGCAAGCATGCGATAAAAGCCCTGCAGGAATCCGAGCAGCGGCTGGCTGAGATTGTTGAATTTTTTCCTGATGCGATATGCACGATTGACTGCGAAGGCAAAGTCACGACATGGAACAGTGCGATGGAGAAGATGACCGGTATCAGTGCGCAGGAGATGATGGGCAAAGGGAATTGCGAGTATGCCGTGCCGTTTTACGGGGTTCGCCGACCCGTTCTGATCGACCTGGTGTTTAAAACGGATGAGGAGATTCAGCGTGAATACCCTTTTGTCAGACGGGAAGGCGAGTTGCTGCTGATCGAGGTCGATGTTCCTATGCAGAACGGAAAGCCCCGCTCCCTTTGGGCAACCGCCAGGGCCCTGTATGATCTGGACGGACATGTGGTGGGAGCGATTGAATCCCTGAGAGACATCACGGACCGCAGACAGGCGGAAAGAGCCCTGAAGGAATCGGAACTGCGCTTGTCCGACATCATCGAGTTTTTGCCTGACGCAACCTTCGCCATCGATTGCAGCGGTGTGATAACAACATGGAACAAAGCCATGGAACGGATGACCGGAGTCAGCGCGCAGAAAATGCTCGGCCAAGGCAATCATGAATATGCCTTGCCGTTCTACGGCATTCGCCGTCCGACGCTCATCGATCTGGCGTTCAGGATGGATGAAGATCTTGAAAAGAAATATCAGGACGTCAAGCGGGACGGGGAAACCCTCACGGCCGAGGCGGAAGGCTTGGTGCAGGGCATGCCCGGAGTGATCTGGATGGCAACCCGGCTGTTGTATGACAGTGACGGGAATGTCACGGGGGCTATCGAATCGATTCGTGACATCACGGAACGCAAACAGGCGGAAGATGCAATCCAGGACAGTGAGCAGAAACTGAAGGCCATCGTGTACGGTTCTCCCATCCCTCAATTCGTAATAGACAGGGACCATAAGGTGATTTATTGGAATAAGGCGCTGGAGGTCATCAGCGGATATGCTGCCGAATCCATAATCGGAACAACTGGTCAATGGAAGGCGTTTTATGAAAAGGAGAGGCCTTGTTTGGCTGATCTGCTGGTTGACGGAAATGTGGAGGCAATACCCGAATATTATCAGGGGAAATATGGCAAATCAAAACTTGTTGCCGAGGCCTACGAGGCAACGGACTTTTTTCCGAAGATGGGGGAAAAAGGCGCCTGGATGTACTTTACTGCAGCGGTGATCAAAGATTCCCGAGGCAGTTTCGTAGGCGCTCTGGAAACTCTGGAAGATGTCACCGAACGCAAACGGGCGGAAGAGGCTTTGCAACAGGCAAACGCAAGCCTGGAAAACAAAGTGGAGCAAAGGACGCAGGAACTGATTGCCGCAAACCAGGAGCTGCGAAGTATGAATGATCAACAGTCCGCGATGAACGAGGAGCTTGCAGCAATGAATGCGGAGCTGATATTTACCAACGAAAAACTGGGAAAGGAAATTGAGGAGCGTCAGCGGGTGGAAGCCGAACTGGACGGAGTGAATCGGAAAATAACCAGGTCTTATGAGGAACTGAAAACGATGCAGGCATATCTCATCCAGTCGGAAAAGATGGCGGCCCTGGGGAACCTTGTTGCAGGAGTCGCCCATGAAATCAACACTCCTGT
>CAZXCC010000093.1:6413-10117 GCA_964638945.1 uncultured Veillonellaceae bacterium
ATCGCCCTCACCTATTCGGATGACGGCAAGGGGATGGAAAGCAACATACTGGCCAAAATTTTCGATCCGTTCTTTACCACGAAAAGAGGCGCAGGGGGAACCGGTCTGGGATTATATATTGTCTACAATATCGTGACCCAGCAATTTGGCGGGTCGATTGAATGCGACAGTATTCCTGGCAAGGGAACCATATTCCGCATCCGATTGCCGCTGGAAAAAATTGAGAAAGAAGACCTGGTGTAATGCAGGAAGAACAGGAAAAAACATATGACATGCTTTCCTCACCCTGGATTTGCGCCGGAGAGGCAGTATCCTGGGAGGGGGTTCTCCAGCATGGCGTGTTGCGGGAATACCGGAAAAATGAAATCATCATTCAGGCGGGTCAGGAAATCGAAGCGCTGGCCTATTTGAGCGAGGGTGTTGTGAAGACCGTTGCGCCGGAGGAGAGCGGTCAGGAAAAAATCATCTGGTATGTCGAGGCAGGATGCGTTTTGGGTGAAACTCCCCTTCTCAACAATAAACCGTGCGCCTATTACTTTCAGGCAGTGGAGGACTGCAGGGTGTACTGGTTCAGTAAAGCTACGGTATTTGGCGTGATTCTGGTAAAATATCCGGAAATCACAAAATCCATTATGTCGATTATGGCGCGTAAAGTCCATGTCTTATCCACGCAGGTCGAAGATCAGGTGTTTCTCAAACCGATGGCCCGGGTGGCAAAAGTGATCTATCTGTTTTATCGGGGAAAAAAAGTAACAGGCTGGAAGGAGTATCCTTCCCTGCCTGTTACACAGGAAGATATTGCGAGCATGCTGGGTCTGCACCGCGTCACGGTCAACCAGGCCCTTCAGTCCATGCGGAACAGCGGGATACTGGAGAACAATACCCACCGGATTATTGTGCGGGACCTGGAGCTGCTGAAGAAGGCGGCCAACTAGGAATTGCGGATCGAAGTCCCGTCAGAACGCCATACTGCGAAACCGGTGTAGCCGTAAATGATGGAGAAGAGAGGGACAATCCAGTTGAGCAGTGCATAAGGGGCATATTCATAGGCGCTGACGCCCAGTACACCCATGATGTAGAATGCGTGAACGCTCCAGGGAATCAGCGGACAGCCAATGGTGCCGCCATCTTCACAAGTCCGGGACAATACCCGCAGATGGATGTTCCTGTCCTTGAACGCCTGTGCGAAAGCGCGTCCGGGGATAATGACCGCTACCATCTGGCTGCCGGTTCCGACGAGGATGATGTAACAGGAAATGATGACCGAAAGGATAAGCCGTCCGGTATTGTGCGCCCAACGCAGGGTGGCGTCGATCAGGGTCTCCAGGGTGCGCATTTTTTCCAGCACTCCGCCGAAAGCGACCCCGGAAATTAATAGCACGAGTGTTCCCATGATGCTGCTGATGCCGCCGCGCGACAAAAGCGCATCGATTTGTTTTACGCCGCTTTTTGAAGCATAACCGCCCATGAGGGACTGCGCGATGGATTTGATGTCAGACCCCTGAAAAACGACTGCGGTCAAGATGCCGACACCTACGCAGAGGATAAGCAACGGTACGGCAGGCATACGGCGATAGGCAAAGAACATCAGGACCACCGGGGGAAGCAAGGTCAGCAGGGTCAGGTTGAACTGCCCTTCCAGGGTTTTGAGGATGAGCGGGATGTTGCCGGCTGCGGAGCCGGAGGCTCCCTGATGCATGCCCAGGAAAAGATAAATGAGGGCGGAAACGACTGCGGCCGGAATCGTGGTCCACATCATGGAGGCGATGTGGGGGAAAAGTTCGACCTCGCAGACAGAGGCAGTGATGTTTGTGGAATCGGATACCGGGGACATCTTGTCGCCAAAGTAGGCGCCGGATACGATTGCACCCACCACCATCGGCAACGGATAGCCCAGAGCCTGACCCACTCCCAGCAAGGCTACGCCTACGGTTCCCATGGTGCCGAAAGACGTTCCGGTGGCGGTGGATGCGACGACGCAAAGCAAAAATGTCGTCATCAGGAAACTGGTGGGGGAAATCAACGTGAGACCCCAGTAGATGATGGTTGGGATCGTGCCGCAAAGAATCCATACGCCGATGAGCATGCCGACGACGATGAGTATGAGAATCGCGATCATGACCCGGGAGATGGAATCAAACATCCCTTTTTGCATCTCTTCCCAGGTATAGCCAAGTTTTGCGGCAAAAAGGCAGGCGATAATCGTCGCGACAACAAGGGGGAGAATGGCACCAACCTTTAATATGGCTGTGCCGTATAGGATGATTGATACCGGAACCAGGAAAGAGACCAATGCATAAAGGGTTGAAGGTTTTCTTGCAGCTTCAGTCATTTGGCAGCCCTCCATCTTTTATGATTACACGATCAAACAGGGGAATTCCATTTTGGCTGCATCACAGGGGCACTCCACTTCGCATACTCCACAATACCAGCAGTCATTCTTGTATTTGTTGAAAGGCAACTGCGTTTCCGGGTTCATTCGGATGACATCGCCCGGACATTCCTCGGCGCATCGGCCGCAGCCGGTGCATTTCTGTTTATCTACACGAATTCCCATTACAAAACCTCCTCTACAAGCTCAACGCAGGGACGTCTTTGGAAAAAGTCGTCATAGTGCCGGACCCTGGATCTTTGGCTGCGATGACGTATTTTTTGTCCCAGGCAGGATTTTTTTGCGGATAGTCGATTCGGTAGTGCCCATAGCCCCAACGGGATTCCTTGCGGGTCAATGAAGCACGGACCGCCATTTCAAGCGTATCGATGATCGCTTCCACTTCGACGTATTTCATCAGTTCGTGACTGTCTGTCACTTTCACGTTGCACATATCCCTGCGAAATCCTTCGACCTGGCGCAGGGCCGATTCCAATCGGGCCTGGCTCTTGGGAGAGGTAAGATGGGGTTTGATGATGCGTCGGACTTTATATTCCATCTCTGTCGGATCAAAACCTTCATCACGTCGCACTGGCGCGGAAAGCCTCTGATATTCCGCCTGAACCGCAGTTTCGTCGATTTGGCCCCAGGAAACATCTGCGTTTCTTTCAGCGGCCTTCTCTGCGGCAAGCATGCCAAAGACCCAGGCTGCTCCGACGAATCCCCAGCCGGTTGATGCAATATCTCCGGCGGCATAAAGATTTTTCACCGTGGTTTCTGCATTTCCGTCGACTACGGCTCCTGTGGGTCCATGACCTCCGCACATGTTGGGTCCGGAGAGTGTGATTTCGATAAGATCCGTACCGATATCCATGCCGCGCATTTCGAAGAACTGCTTTTCCGTGGGGCGTTCTGCGGCGAAAATCCCTTCTTTGATAATCTGGATTGTATCAGCCGGAAGATGACGCAGGTCATAATAAATTGGACCCCGTCCTTCACGGATTTCAGTGCGCATCGCCTGTTCGCGGATGCCGGAGGGCGCCCGTTCGAGCAGCTCCGGTGCGTATTTTGTCATGAAGCGTTCGCCGAGAGAGTTCACCAGGTGCCCGCCATGGCGGATAAAGGTGGAATGCCCGGGACCTTCATAGTCTTTGAGCATCGGCGACACATCGTTGTACTCCATATTGGTCAATTCGCCGCCGGCATGGTAGATCATGGAGTGCCCTTCGCCTGCATTGTAGGGACAGTCAAAAGTGCCGAAAAGATAACCCGTGTCAGGCAGGGCGAAACGTCCCTGACCGCCGGTGCAGAGAATGATGGATTTTGCTTTGCA
>CAZXCC010000094.1:0-10085 GCA_964638945.1 uncultured Veillonellaceae bacterium
TCCCCATAGGAAAATCCGGGTTCGCGGACCGGCGCCTGCCAGTTGAACACCCGGGCGTTGTAAGGACACGCAGCCATGCAATACCGGCAGCCAATGCACCGGTCGTAATTGATGAGAACCCGCCCGTCTTTGTCTCTGAATGTAGCACCGACCGGGCAGACCTTGATACAGGGAGCATTTTCGCAATGTAGGCAGGCCAGTGGCATCCAGCTTTTATGAAGGTTGGGAAATTCTCCCCGAGCAGAATCCACATCCTCGCCGCCGTCGGTGAGAATTCGATTCCAGAGCATACCCATGGGCACATTGTTTTGCATTTTGCAGCCCAGCGCACAGGTATGGCAACCCATGCAGCGCTTCAAATCAATCACCATTCCCAGTTTCGGCATCAGCTCACACCTCCGGCTTTCTTGACCTGGACCAGAGTGTCATTAAAAGGAATGACCGGACCGTGGATCAACTTGTATCCGCGGGGATTATTGGCGTCGTTTGTCACGCTCTGCGGTTTGCCAGACGTGAAATATTTCGCCCACCATCCTTCGCTTACCCGGATTGAACCGGGCCTCATTTCCGGTGAGGCCTGATATCGGGCCTGGAATTTTCCCCGATCATTGAAAACTTCGACAAGGTCGCCGTTTTTCAATCCTCTTGCCAGAGCGTCTTTTGGATTCATTTCTACCTTGGGTTCGTTCTGAACCTGCAGAATCCAACGGGCATTCGAAAAAGTGGAATGCGCCCGATAACGTGTGTGTGCCTGACTAAACTGCAGCGGATATTTTTTGTAGAGAGGATTCGCGGGCGAAGCCTCAAGCGGCTCTTCAAAGGAGGGGAAAGGCGCGCCAAAAGGAAGAAGTGTTTCGGAATACAGTTCCAGTTTCTTGGTAGGCGTTGCATACACTTGGTTTAGGTTGCTGCGGAACGGTTCCTTCGGCGCATTGAGGCGCTGTATGTAGCGATTGGCCTTCAGCGTTCCGACTGAAATCCCCTTGAGTGGCGGCGCCGGATTCTCCAGCCGCTTGTTTTGGAATTCTTCCATGTCTTTTGGCAGATATTGGCCAAGGCCCAGTTTGCCTGCCAGTTCTTTTTCTATCTGAAAATCCGATTTACTCTCGAACAGCGGTGCTATCACTTTTTGCTGGAGCATGATGTGGTTGCGGCGGATCTGGATGTTGTTCACCTCGTACTCCGACTCGAAATTGGTGCAGGTGGGCAGTACGATATCAGCATAATTCACGCTGTCGTTTTGAAAAATATCCACTACCACCACCAGATCCAATTTATCGATCCAGGCTTCCGTGCGGTTGGAATTGCCGAACCATTGGGCGAGGGCATTGCCCTGGATTACGACGGCACGAACGGAATTCGGTTTCTGCGGAAAATCCGTAGCCGGCATTTCCGGTGCAGCCGGTGCAAAAGACGCGGGAATCGGCCAATTGCCCAGCGGTGCGGCCCAGGCGGGCATATGGTGATTTGCAGCGCCGACACCGCCGCCCACCCGGCCGATATTGCCGGTAAGTGCGGCCAGTATACCGCCAGCCCGTCCCAGGCTGTCAGCATGATACCATTTGTCGGGTCCGCCCCAGCCCCAGGCGATGACTGCGGGACCGCCGGTGGCGTACTGTTTTGCCAGCTCCACGATTACTCCTTCGGCAACCTCCGTGATCTTGGCGGCCCAGGCCGGTGTGTTCTCTTTGGTATGCTCCCGCAGTGCGGCGAACACAGTCTGCAATTTCACGCCGCCTGCTGCAAAATCTCCTTCCAGCTCCGGCGCAATGCCGGGTGCATCGTAGGGCTGGAGAGAGCCCGTGTTCTTATCCCATACCTGGAACTTGCCGTCTGATTGAAACAGTTTTTTATCATCCGAACGGATAAGAAAGGGTGCCGTACTGTTTTTGCGCAGATACTCCTCATTGTACCAGCGGTTGGCAAATACCTGCTGGATGAGAGCCAGTACGAGAGCCGTGTCTGTCCCAGGACGCAGGCTGATCCATTGGTTGCAGCGGGTTGTCGTAGTCGAGTAAGATGGGTCGATGGATATGATTTTTGCTCCGGCTTCCTTGGCATCGTAAAAAAATTGCGCGTCCGTCATGGACGTTTCCAGGAGGTTGTTGCCTATCAGCAGGATGGTTTTGGAATTGACCCAATCGGTAATTTCATTGTTCATCGGTCCAAATAAACCTACACCGGTAATCTGATGCAAGCCGCCGGACAATCCGATGTCGATGCCGCCGAAATTCGTGAACTGGGCTCCGAGCATACGGGCCAGCGACAGCATAGGATATTCCACTCCGGATGATGCCTTCCAGTAGATCGATTTGCCGCCGTATTGCGTTTGGAGTTGCTTAAGTTTTTCGGCCACGGTTGTCAGTGCCTCATCCCAGGAAATCGATACAAATTTTCCTTCCCCACGCTTGCCAACTCGCTTCAGCGGCGTTTTTATACGGTCGGGGCTATACACCCGCTCGATTTCACAGAGACCACGAAGGCAGATCAGGGAATGACGCTTGTCAGGCCACTCGTTTGCCTCTATTTTAACCAGCTTTCCGTCACGCACAGTGCATTGGAAAGAACAGCGTCCGCCGCAGTTTGGCGGGTGATAGGTGAACGCCACCTTCTCTTTTGGATCGTTTGCGGCAGTCATCGGACGCAGCCAGCGGTCAACCGGCGACAACGCTGCGCATGCGCTGAGTCCAGTCCCGGCCAGTCCTGCCTTAATGAAAGTTCTTCTGGATATTCCCACGCTACCATCTCCTTGAAAAAAATCGGAGTTCACAGTATCGCCTGAACAAGAGTCTACCGCCGTTTCGAAGCACTATACAATAAAAAATGTCAGTATGCCAATTGTTACCATACTACAGTAAAGAACCTTATTCCTGCACAAAATTGCAATTTTCTTAATATAATTTTCTTTTTATTGGACTGCGGGTTGCTTTGTCCTTCACTCGGGTACTTTGCCTTTAATGTATACATGCTTTATGTTTTTTCTCTGTTCGGCAGAAGCGGATTGTTCTTTATGATCCTTTGGGGTACTATAGAATAACATGCATTCCACATACAAAGGATGAATCGGATGAAGAGAGCGATATTTTTTGATATCGATGGAACCTTACTTGACGGTAGCCAGGGCATTTTCAATATGAGCGCCGGTACAAGAAATCAGATCCGTCGGTTGCAACATGACGGTGATTTTGTATTTTTGGCCTCTGGGCGACCTTTTGCCTTCTTGTATGAAGATCTTTTGCAATTTGGTTTTGACGGATTTATTCTGATGAACGGAGCTTGCATCAGACTTCGTGATAAGGCGATCTATAAACAGCCGTTATCAAAAGAATATGTCGATGAGGTTTGCCATATCTGTGCGAAAAACAATATTGAATATATTCTGGAAGGTGAACAGTACGTCTATCTCGATAAAAAATTTCATCACCTGAATAATTTTTATACTTCGTTACGTATGCCGCGAACTTATTTTATCGATACTTTTTCGTTACATGAAGTCACCGAAGAAATATTCAAACTGGAGTTTTTACCGCTTGATGAGAACCAGCAAGCGGTCTGCAGGGAGTTCGTGGCGCCAGGCATCGAATATATGCAGGACCCACGATTACAATTCCTTTTTGAGGTCTATTCCAAACAAAGCTCAAAAGCGACCGCCGTTCTGAAAGTCCTGGATTATCTCAATATTGACAGGCAAAACAGTTATGCATTTGGCGATGGCAAAAATGATATCGAAATGCTGAACACAGTCAGTCACAGTTTCGCCATGGGCAATGCCAACGAAGAAATACGAGCGGTTGCTTCGCACGTTGTCGATTCCGTGCACGATGATGGTGTTGCCAAAGGTATCGCTCGGTATATCCTCACATAATTTTTTTATGGTACGGTGTGCCAACCTGTCCAAACAAAAAAACTGTGCTGAAACTTCAATTTTCAGCACAGTTTTTGTCCATTATGGCCGGAGTCTCGGCGAAAGCCGGGTTAGACAGCAGAGCAGCTTAGAAAAACTTCTTTTCCCGGTTGCGAATATCTTCTGCGCCAATGAACGTAAAGTATTCATCGAAACGAATCATGTTAGACAAATAATCCCTGGTTGTGCCATTTTTTCGCAAGTGCGCCGCCCAGTCCTGCAGGGCTTTGACTGCCACATAACAGGATGAGCAGGGATAGGCGACTACTGCATAACCGATTTCCTGCAATTCATCTGCGGTTAACAGCGGTGAAGCGCCACCTTCAATCATGTTGGCCATGCTGGGAACGCCTAGTTCTTTCAGTGCCTGGTTGACTTTGATCATATCTTCCTTTTTGTGCACTGCTTCAACAAATACCATATCCGCACCGTTTTCAGCATACAGCCTGGCCCGCCGTATGCCTTCATCGATTCCATACACAGCAACAGAATCCGTGCGGGCCATAATCATCATGTCCTTATCTTCCCGTGCCCATAAGGCGGCCTTTAGTTTCGGCAAATACTCTTCGACAGGGACTACGCTTTTTCCGGCCATGTGGCCGCATCGTTTTGGATAGGTCTGATCCTCGATAAACAACCCAGCAACCCCGGCTTTCTCACATTCTTGAACCATGCGGATAGTATTGTTTACATCGCCGAATCCTGTATCAATGTCGACGAATACGGGAACATTCACTAAACTGCAAATGTTGCGGTATTGAGTAACCATTTCCGTTGCAGTCACCAGGCCGATATCCGGTCTGCCCAGCATGCTTCCGGCTGTTCCGTAGCCGGCAACGGTGATTGCTTCAAAACCTGCCTGTTCCAATACCTTGGCAGATAATCCGTCATGACAGGCAGGCAGCACTAAAATTTTGGGATCATTGATCAGCTGGCGGAATAAAGTCGTTTTTTTCATACTCAAACACCTCCTGCATTTGCTTTTGAGAGATAACAAAACGTATACTTCACACTACCTAAGGTTTGATGGTTTCGCGATAGACCTGCTTGCCGTTTTTCATTTCGATGATTACAACGCCGCGGACAGCGTCATGCTTTTCATTCAGGCTCATTTCTCCACTTACGCTATTGAAATTTTTTGTCGCCGCCAGAGCATCCCGCACTTTTGCCGAATCGGCGCTGCCGGCACGCTTGATGGCATCTGCAAGCAAATTGGCTGCGTCATACCCCATGGCGGCCATTGAGTCCGGAATGGCCCCGTATTCCTTTTTGTAGGCTTCCACAAAGCTGTTGGAAACGGGGTTTTTGTCCTCAACCGAGTAGAAATTGGTAAAGAAAGTGTTGTTCAGGGCCAAAGCACCGGCTTGCTCCGCCAAGACGGGCGAATCCCAGGCGTCTGCTCCCAGAACGGGAATTGTCAGCCCGAGTTCACGAGCCTGTTTGATGATTTTACCCACATCTTCGTAATAGCCAGGGATATAAAGAAGATCAGGGTTCTTCGCTTTGATCTTGGTCAAGATCGGCTTGTAGTCCTGGTCTTTTTGCAGATAGGCCTCCTGAGCCACGACTTTGCCGCCTTTTTTTACGAACTCATCACGGAAGATTCCCACCAAGCCTTTGCTGTAATCACTGGCGTTATCTGTCATAATCGCCACATTTTTTGCTTTCAGGCTGTTCACTGCAAAATTGACACCGACGACACCTTGGAAGGAATCTATGAAACAAGCGCGAAAAGTATATTCTTTTACTTTGCCGCTCCGTTCATCGACTGTAACTTTGGGATTGACTGCCGCTGCCACCACAAAAGGAATCTTGTTTGCTTCCGCAACTGCTGAAGCGGCGATGCCGCAGGAACTCACAGTCACGCCTGTCACGGCGGTCACTTTATCCTGCGTGATGACTTTGGTCATCGCATTGGCGGATTCGGACGGCTCCCCCTTGTTGTCAGCCGTGACCAGCTGGATTTGTTTACCCAGAATTCCTCCGCCTGCATTGATGGTCTTGAAGGCAAGTTTTGCGCCATTTGCTGCGGAAGTGCCGTACGAAGCCGTATTTCCTGTCAACTCGTAGACCATGCCGATTTTAATGTCTTGGGATGCTTTATCCCCGCATCCGGTCATCAGTCCTGCAAGCAGGAGAAATGCAATGAGCAGGCTCACCATCCTGTAAAATCGATTGTTCATATTCCATCCCCCTCATCAGAAACAGCCTTTCCCGGATCCTGCCTGACGCGCTCGATATTGACCCGGCAAAAAGCCATAATTAATTTTTATTTGACACATTTATCAAAGCTCCTGCATGGTGAGAAAAAAAGTCAAAAAAAAGAAGCCTGACCATAACGGTAAGGCTTCCTCGTATTGCTCTCCTTATTCTTCTCCGGCATACCAGAAGGGACGCAAGAAATTCAGATAACAGGCCGCGCCCAATTCAGGGCCGGGGTCGCGGCGTCCCTTTTGAACGCGTACTTCCTGTGGTCCGATTTTCACCTGATAGTCGATGATTTCACCCAGGAATGCTTTGCGGCTGACAATGCCACGCACTCCGGCCACATTCCCTTCATTCACAAAATCGATTTCCGATGGGCGGCTTGCCAGGGAAAGATTTTTTTGACCCCGCAGAGATTCCGGCGGATTCAGGATTTCCGGCAGAGATACGTTATCGCCGCGCGAAAATGCTCTGCCGTCTTCCCAGGCAATATCCAGGAAGTTGGAAAGTCCGATAAAACTAAAGACGAATTTGTTCGCAGGCTTGTTGTAGACATCAAAAGGCGTATCGATTTGCTGCACCACGCCCAGTTTCATTACCAGGATGCGGTCGGAAAGGGCCATGGCCTCGGATTGGTCGTGCGTCACATAAATGATGGAGAAACCATATTTTTTTTGCAAGTCTTTAATCTCGAACCGCATTTCCTCTCGCAGATGAGGGTCCAGACTGGAGAGCGGTTCGTCCAGAAGCATGACGTCAGGATTGATGGCCAATGCCCGCGCCAGCGCCACTCGTTGTTTGCCGCCTCCGGAAAGATCTGCGGGGCTGTCCTCTGCGACAGAGAGCAGGTTTGTAGAGCGCAGGGCATCTTTCGTGCGTTTCTCGACTTCCGAGTCCGGCAGTTTGCGCACACGGAGAGGAAAAGCAACGTTTTCATAAACCGACAGATGGGGCCAGACGGCGAAAGCCTGAAAAACCATGCCAAAGTTGCGCTTTTCCGGAGGGAGGTAGTAATTGCGCTTGGGGGAAGAAATCAGGCGATCCCCGACGTGAATTTCTCCGTCGGAAAGATCCTCAAAACCGGCAACCATGCGGAGCGTTGTAGTCTTACCGCAGCCGGATGGCCCCAGCATGGAGAAACATTCTCCCTGGCCGATTTCCAGGTTCAACGAATTAACGGCAGTAACATCGCCAAATTTTTTTGTAACATTTACTAAGCGAATATGAGACATAATGGATCTACACACCTGCCTTTCTTGTGAAACGGTTGATCAGCGTCTGTCCGACAATGATCAGAACGAGGGCAACACCGGCCAGAGCCGCCGAAATTACCGTTTCTCCGTCCTCATTCAGGGTGTATATGGCAACACCGATGGTACGGGTGGTTGGCGAGTAAAGCATGATGGAAACGGTCAGTTCTCGCAGAGAGGGGAGGAAAATCAGGAAGAAAGCCGCCAGCATGCCGGGGCGAACCAGGGGCAGCACAATATACTTGAGTGACTGCCACATGGTGGCGCCGCAGGAGCGTGCTGCCTCCACAAGGGAGTCGTGCACCTGCTCCAGGGCCGCTGAATTGGCTTTGAGAGAAAAAGCCATATAACGAGCAATATAGGCGACTAAGATGATCCAGACCGTATTGTAGAGATTGATGCCAAACTGGCCGCTCCAGGCCAGGATTACGCCGAGTGCGATGACCGAACCGGGAACCGAGAAGGGAAGCATTCCCAGAAACTCCAGGATGCCTTTGCCCCGTACCTTCATTTTCACGATGACGTAGGAAATCATCACGCCGGCGAACATGGTGATGACTGCTGCGCCCAGGCCCAGGGTAACGCTGTTCCAGATGGCATCTTTCGTCAGTTTGTAGTCAAAGAGGATGAACTTATAGTTATCAAGGGAGAGATTCTCCCAAGTAAAGGACAAACCGTAGGTCTTCAGTCCTCCGACAAGGAAGATGACGGCGGTAGGCAGGACAATGGTAAACGCAATATACGCAAGGCAGAAGATAAGCATCGGTACGCGCAGGGCGCGTAATTTCAGTTCCATCGGACGGAAGCTTTTTCCTCCGATTATTTGATAGTGTCCTTTCTTCAGTATCTTGCCCTGCAGCCAGATAATGAGGGCTGCGGTTACCACCAGAACGGTGGCAAGGACCGTGCCTGTCCGGATTGAATCAAAACTTCCGGCGCTCTGATGTATGCGTTGATAGATGAGGGTCGGAATATTGAAAATCCCGTTTTCTATGCCGAGTACCGCGACAGTACCGAAATGCGCCATGGAGTAGAGCATGATCAATAACGCTCCGGAAAGGATACTTGGCAGCACAAGGGGAATCGTGATTTTTCTGGTGATGGTAAAAAGCCCTGCTCCGGATATACGGGCCGATTCCTCAAGCGTCGGATCCATGCGTTCAAGAGCGCCGCACACCTGAATGAAGACAAAGGGAAACAGATACATGACCTCAACTAATACGATGCCAAGATAACTGTATATATTAAAGATAGGGCCATCAAAACCAAAATTGTTGATGAAAAATTTGTTTATAAAGCCGGCATTCGGGGAAAGCAGCATCTTCCAGGCGAGAGCGCCTATGAAGGACGGAAGCATGAACGGCACTAGGAACATGGCCTTCATAAAGCTCTTATAGGGGAGGTCTGTGCGCGTAACCAACCAGGCAAAAAAAGTGCCGACAATCGTACTGCCGATAGTGGTACCGCTTGCGATAATCAATGAATTTGTCAGCGCCTTGTATGTTTCCGGTTCCAAAATGATTCTTGTGACATCCCGGATATTGAACTCACCGTTCACCCAAAATGCATTGAATAAAATCAACAGAACAGGAAAGGCCACCAAGATGACCAGAACGGCGATGGAGAAAAAGAGAATGATCTGGGCTGCGCCAAAACTGCTTTTTTGTGTAACTGCACTCATTGTTTTACCACCTCTTTCAAGCTTTCCGCGTTGAACCAGAGGAGGTCCCGGAAACTGATCACGCATTCTTCTCCTTCTTTGAAGGTAAGCCCCCTGGACATGGCTTCATGTGTTTCTATGCTGGTTCGCAGGTGCGTACCGTCCACTTCAATGAGATAATCGATCATCGCACCAAGGAAACTGGCGCGTTTGATCGTACCGCGCAGGCCGGTTCCCTGCGGAGCGATCTGCACGTCGGAAGGCCGAAAACCAGCGACCCATGCAGGCGCATCCCCCTGAGGCGGTTCCCAGGGAAGAGGTTGTTCCCCGTTGCCCACGAGAAAAGCTTCTCCGATTCGCCGAACAGGGACAAAATTTGCGATACCCATAAAATTAAAGACAAAAGGATCAGCCGGTTGTTCAAAAATCTCCCAAGGATTGCCGGTCTGACGTATCCTGCCTGTTTCATCCATGATGGCCAGACGGTCTGAGATCGCAAGGGCTATCTCCTGATCATGCGTAACGTAGAGAACGGTAACATTCAGTTTGCGTTGCAGTTCTTTGATTTCAAAACGCATTTCTTCGCGCAGATTGGCATCAAGATTGGTCAGCGGTTCATCCAGAAGCATCAGGGAGGAATTTGCGACAAGAGCGCGAGCCAGCGCCACGCGTTGCTGCTGACCGCCGGAAAGCTCCGACGGCAGACGGTTTTCCAAGCCGCGCATTCCGACCATCTCTATCATTTCCATGACACGGTCCTTCAGTTCGTTTTTTGGCCGTTTGGCAATTTTTAAAGGAAAACCGACATTGTCAAATACAGAGAGGTGTGGCCATACCGCATAATCCTGAAAGACCACGCCAAGACCTCGGCTTTCGGGCGATAGATATATGCCTGCCGACGGATCCGCAACGACTTGATTATCAATGGATATTCTTCCGGAATCCGGAGTCTCAAAACCTGCGAGGAGGCGGAGGAGTACAGTTTTGCCGCAACCGGACGGCCCCAGCAGGGTGAAACATTCGCCCCGTTCAATGGAGAGGGTAAGATCTTTGTGTACCTGATGTT
>CAZXCC010000095.1:0-1946 GCA_964638945.1 uncultured Veillonellaceae bacterium
GGGAAGCTGCAGTATGGGCCGTCATATAGGATAGAAGGCGAGACAATCTGTTTTGGTTTTGATTGCCTGCAGGCCGGCGATGTGGTGCAGATTTTTTATCTGCTTGACTGATTTCCTTGAGAAAATCGAATGAAACTGACAAAAGACCCGGCGATAATCAGGCCGGGTCTTTTGGTAAAATACATGATGGAGGCGGTAGCATGAGCAGTCGCAGCCGGACAATTCTGGCGGTATTGGTTCTTATCTTATGGATGGCGGCGACAGCATCCGCCGGCAAGGCGGAATGGCGCGACGAGGCGTATGATTTTGGCGGATCCCGGTTTATCCTGGTCATGGAACCGCAGTTCAGCTATGATGGATTTGACGTGAGCGGCAAGAACAAATTCAGCCGGTTTCCGTATGCAGTCGAAAAAATCAGGGATCTGTTGAACAGCAAGCTAAGCAGTCTCCCGCAGCAAAAATTTGTGAATCTGGATTATGTGCAGCGCCAGATACAGGCCGACCCTTCCCTGACCGAATCCTATGATCCGAAGGCGCCCGGTTTTGCTGCCATGATTCAGCGCGAGACAGGAAAACACGTCTCGCTTGTCCTCTATCTTGATATCCGGGACTATGGCTGGTTTTATGAATACCATGACGCATACACGACAACGGAAACGACCACGGAGAGAGTGTACTACAATCGAAAAAATTCTGACGGTACGGAAACGAGCGGTTGGATGGATGTGCCGCGAACCAAACTGGTTCATCATCCGGCCGGTTATTTTATTTCTGATTCAGCCGCGGTAGAGTTCAGGCTTTTTGACACGGCAAGCAGCAAGGATGTCTGGAAGTATTCGGACAACCGCACGCGGCGTTCTCCGGCCATCAGCAACGGATACGATCCATCAGGCCCGGAATCGATGATGAAACGGATATTTGACGATGCCTTCAAACAAATCCCCCTGGTCCGTAAAAATTAATCACAGGGAGTGTTTCTGCCCCGCAGTCAACTGAAGGTATTCATCATACGTGACTCGATAGTCGGCCAGGCCGTCGGCAGTGAGCTCCACGACCCGGTTGGCGATGGTCTGAACAAACTGATGGTCGTGCGAAGCGAAAAGCAAGGTGCCGTCGAACTGCATCAAGCCGTTGTTGAGAGATGTGATGGACTCCAAATCAAGATGGTTGGTCGGTTCATCCAGCAACAGAACGTTTGCACCGCTCAACATCATCCGGGACAACATGCAGCGCACTTTTTCACCGCCGGAAATAACCTGTGCCTCTTTCTGGGTTTCTTCACCGGAAAACAGCATCCGTCCCAGAAAACCGCGAATGTATGATTCATCCTGGTCACGGGAAAACTGGCGCAGCCAGTCAACAAGATTCAGTTTCACTCCGTCGAAAAAGGCGGAGTTTTCTTTCGGAAAATACGCCTGCGAAGTGGTGACGCCCCATTTGAACTCCCCGCTGTCCGGTTCCATTTCTCCCATCAGAATTTGAAAAAGTACAGTTTTTGCCAGGCCGTTTTGACCGACAAAAGCGATTTTATCTCCCTTGAGGACAGTCAGAGAAAGATTGTTGAGCACCGTTTCTCCCTCGACCGTTTTGGAAAGACCTTCAATGGAAAGCAATTGCACTCCTGCTTCACGGTCCGGTTTGAAAGCCACATAGGGATATTTGCGTGAAGAAGGGCGGATATCGTCAAGAGTAAGCTTTTCCAACTGCTTTTTGCGCGAAGTTGCCTGCTTGGACTTTGAAGCGTTGGCGCTGAAACGCTGAATGAAGGCCATCAGCTCCTTGGCTTTCTCCTCTTTCTTTTTATTGGCGTCCCGAGCCAGCTGCAGGGCGAGCTGACTGGACTCCAGCCAGAAATCATAGTTGCCCACATACAATTGAATCACTTCGAAATCGATGTCGGCGATGTGGGTGCATACCTGGTTGAGAAAATGACGGTCATGGGATAC
>CAZXCC010000095.1:2046-8731 GCA_964638945.1 uncultured Veillonellaceae bacterium
CGATGTCGGCGATGTGGGTGCATACCTGGTTGAGAAAATGACGGTCATGGGATACGACGATGACTGTGTTGGGGAAATCATATAGATATTCCTCCAGCCAGGTAATCGAATCAATATCCAGATGGTTTGTCGGTTCGTCCAGCAGCAGAATGTCTGGGCTGCCGAAAAGAGCGTGCGCCAACAGCACCTTGACTTTGTCGAGGGCAGTCATGTCTTTCATCTTTTGTTCATGCAGTTCATTGCCGATCCCAAGACCCTTCAGCAGACGCGCGGCTTCCGTGTCCGCGTCCCAGCCGCCGAGTTCGGCGAATTCGCATTCCAGTTCCGCCAGATGCATGCCGTCGGCGTCTGAAAAATCGGCCTTGGCGCAGAGCTCCTCTTTTTCCTGCATGATGGCATGCAGACGGGAATGCCCCATGATGACCGTTTCCAGAACGCCAAATTCGTCAAACTCATAGTGGTTTTGTTTCAGAACCGCCAGCCGCTCGCCGGGGGAAACAACCACCTCGCCGGAAGTTGGTTCGATTTCACCGGACAATACTTTGAGAAAAGTCGATTTGCCCGTTCCGTTGGCGCCGATCAATCCATAACAGTTGCCTGGCGTGAATTTGATGTTGACATCTTTGAACAGAGTGCGTTTCCCATATTGGAGAGTGAGGTTTTGGGTACTGATCATATTTTAATTCCCAACTTTCTACATTAAATCGAATGATTAAAAATAAAATATAGCATATGTTGAGCCGGAAATATATAGATGTGGATGAATTCGTCAACAGCTTTACATTTGCGCAGAAATGCAAGAATAAATTGACGCAGTGTACAATGAGTTGTAAAATAATTAAATACAAGCGTCCTTGGGTTCGAGTTCAATTGGGGACACATTTAAAGGGGGAGAAACAATGAGGAAAAATCTATCAATGGTAATGGCAGCCATGCTGGTTATCGGGCTGCTGCTCGCCGGATGCGGCGGCGGTGACAAGGCGAAACCCGCCGCGACATCGAATGAGATCAAAATTGGCGGAAACTTTGAACTGACAGGCGGGGTAGCCAATTTCGGAAAACAAACAGTCAACGGGATTCAGCTCGCTTTCAAACAGGCCAATGCATCAGGCGGCGTACTGGGCAAGCAGATCGTTTTCGTGCTTGCTGACAATAAATCAGAACCGGCGGAAGCTACCAATGCGATTACAAAACTGATTACCCAGGACAAAGTCTCGGCAGTGCTCGGGCCGGTGACCAGTTCGAACGTTCTTGCGACAGTACAGGTAGCACAGGATAATAAGATTCCGGTGCTCACGGCAACCGGAACAAACGAAAAAATCACCGTGGACAACGGCAAGGTCCGTCCCTTTGCGTTCCGGTCCTGCTTCATCGATCCGTTCCAGGGCCGCGTGATGGCGAATTATGCATCCAAATCCCTGAAGGCAAAAACTGCCGTGATCTATGTGGACAGCAGCTCCGATTATTCCAAGGGGCTTTCGGCCTCCTTTGAAGCCACTTTTGTACAGAATGGCGGCAAAATTGTGGCAAAAGAAGCTTTCCTGCAAAAAGACCAGGATTTCAAAGCCACTCTGACCAAGATCAAGGCTCTGGGAGCAGATACGATTTTTATCCCTGCTTACTACGAAGAAGTGGGCAAGATCGTCAAACAGGCGCGCGAGCTGGGTATTACTTCCCCGCTGCTGGGCACCGACGGCTGGGATGATCCCAAAGTTGTGGAAATTGCCGGCGCTGCTGCCCTGAACAACACATACTTCAGCAACCACTATTCATCCCAGGATAAAGACCCCAATGTGGTCAAATTTGTTGAAGCGTATAAAAAGGAATACAATCAGGAGCCCAGTGCATTGGCGGCTCTCGGCTATGATTCGGGACTGCTGCTGATTGATGCAATCAAACGGGCCAACTCCACGGAATCGGTCAAAATCAAGGAAGCGCTGGAGCAGACCAAAAATTTGCAGGTTAGCACCGGGGTGATCACCATCGACAGCAACCACAATCCGGTCAAGAGCGCTGTCGTTATCGAAATGAAGGATGGAAAACAGACTTTCAAAGAAAAAGTGAACCCCTGATAGCAGCTGAAATCACTACACAAAGAAGGGATGGCGCAAGCCGTCCCTTTTTTGTTCGAAATATTTGCACGATATTTATTGATTTCCGGCAGGAATTTGCTGCGATAGACTCGAATCAATGATTGTTTTCATTCTTTGCGAGTAATGCTCGTGTTACAGGAAGGGAGTCGGTATGAATGGTTAACATCCTCGTTTTCTTTGCTCTGATGTTTGTCGCGTTTGGTTTGTCCGCTTTCATGATCTATGGCAAATACAAGAATACGCTGCATGGAAAGCCGGAAAATCGTTGCGACAGAATGGGCGATCGCTGGAAATACTTCCTGACCAATGTCGTCGGTCAGGACAAGGTGCTGCAAGATCCAATCTCGGGTCTTTCCCACGTATTTCTCATGTGGGGCTTTGTGGTGCTCGGTTTCGGCGCACTCAATCTGGCGGTGGAAGGGCTCTTTCATGTGCCGATCCCGCTGATTGGCACAAACCCGTTGTTTATTGCACTGAAGGATTTGTTCCTGCTGCTCGTGTATGTCGGTGTGATTGGTGCAGTATTGCGACGAACGGTGCTGAAGCCGGCGCGAATGGAAAATTCGGTGGAAGCGTTTGTCATTTTGGGACTGGTCTGCGTTATCGTCACGGGAGACCTGCTGTATAGCGGTGCAAGTTTTGCACTCGGCGAGAAAGCTGATATCCGGGGCGCTTCGTTTTTTGGCAACTTCGTTTCAGGGCTGCTGGCCGGAAAATCTCCGGAAAGTTTGAAGAGTCTGGCCTCTGCGGCTTGGTGGGCTCACTTCCTGGCGATGTTTACCTTCGCGGTATTGATTCCGAGTTCAAAACATCTGCATCTTGTTTTTGCGCCTTTTAATGCGATCTGGCACACGCTGCGGCCGAAGGGTTCCCTGGCCAAAGTTGATTTTGAAGATGAATCGGCAGAAACGTTCGGTGTGAACAAGATGGAAGAGTTCACATGGAAACAGCTGTTTGACACCTATACCTGCGTTCGCTGCGGACGGTGTACGGAAAACTGTCCGGCATTTCAGACAGGCAAACCGCTGGACCCCCGTGCTCTGCACGTCGACCTGCGGGCGCATGTTGAAGAGAAGGCGCCCCTGCTTGACAAAATCAAAGCGGCCGGCGAAAACAAGCCTGAATTTACGGAAGCGGAGCAGGCGATTCTCGATAAGACGATCGTCGACGGTATCTTCTCCGAAGAATTCATCTGGTCCTGTACAACCTGCCGTGCTTGCGAACAGGCTTGCCCGGTATCCAACGAACACGTTCAGAAAATCGTTGACCTGCGCCGCTATATGGTCATGACCGAAGCGAAGATGCCGGAAGACGTGCAACGCACACTCAACTGCTACAAGAGCGGCAATCCGTGGAAACTTCCCCGCGGCGCCCGGGGCGACTGGATGAAAGATCTCGATGTTCCCGCCTTTGCGGAAGATACGGAATATCTGCTGTATGTTGGCTGCTCGGGCGCGTATGACGACCGGGCGAAAAAAGTCAGCGAAGCGCTGGTGAAACTGCTTAAGGTTGCTGGGGTTAGCTTTGGGGTTCTCGGCAATGAGGAGCCCTGCTGCGGTGAAACGATCCGGCGCATGGGCAATGAATTTGAATTCCAGCCGCAAGCCGAAGGAAATGTGGAACTGTTCAAGGAACTGGGCGTCAAAAAAATCATCACGCTCTGTCCTCACTGCTTCAATTCTCTCAAGAACGATTACCCCGATTTCGGCGGCGACTACGAAGTGATCCACCATTCCGAACTCCTTGCGCAACTGGTTCGCGCAGGAAAAATCAAGGGTACTGCCTCGTTCGGCGCAACGGTCGTATATCACGACGGATGTTACCTTGGCCGTCACAACGATGTCTTCGAAGCTCCGCGCGACGTTCTGAAATCGGTTCCCGGCGTGAAATTGACCGAAATGGACAAGAACCGGAAAACCGCTTTCTGTTGCGGCGCCGGCGGCGGACGCAACTGGATGGAGGAGCATATCGGCAATGGGCAGCAGCGCATTAACGAAGTGCGGACGAAAGAAGCGCTGGATACAGGCGCTGAAGTCATCGCCACAGCTTGCCCGTACTGCCTGACCATGATGACCGACGGCACCAAAGCGCACAACGCCGAAGAAAAAGTACGGACGATGGATATTGCGGAAATTTTGGCAAAGTCGATCGAAGCACCCGCAAAATAAATAAGGATAAAAAAACGAATCAGCGATTCGTGAGCACAGGCCCCCTGCAGATAATGTTGCAGGGGGCCTGTGAATATTTTTCACGGTATGGTTTTTGCGGCAAAACCAAGAGGATTATTGGAACGACTGTTCCGTGCGCTCAATGATTTCGTCCTGCAGTTCTCTGCTGAGATTGTGGAAATGGTCGCTGTAACCGGCAACCCGCACAATCAGATCCTTGTATTCGTCAGGATGCTGTTGGGCGGCAAGAAGGGTGCTCCGGTCAATGACATTGAACTGGATGTGATGGCCGTCCAGACTGAAATAGGAACGAATGAGCGCCGCCATGTTTTCCAGGCCGCGTTCTCCAGCGACAACCGAAGGAGTGAATTTTTGATTGAGCAGGGTTCCTCCGGTCTGCAAATGGTCCATTTTGGAGGCCGATTTGATGACAGCCGTCGGACCCCTGCGATCTGCTCCTTTTTCCGGCGAAATGCCTTCGGAAACAGGTTTGCCTGCATGGCGTCCGTTGGGGCTTGCTCCCATGACAGAGCCAAAATAGACATGGCAGGTTGTCGGCAGCATGTCGATGCGGTAGTGCCCGCCCCGGCAGTTGGGGCGTCCCGTGACTTCATCGTAATACGCCTGAAAAGCCCTGGTCATCAATTCATCGGCATATTCGTCGTCGTTGCCATATTTCGGAGTCTTTTCCCGAACAAGGCGGTACAGGGTTTCGTACCCGGAAAAATCGGCGTCCAGTGCGGCGAGCAGTTCTGCCATGGAAAAATGCTGCCGGTCAAAGACATTGTATTTGATGGCTGCCAGGCTGTCAGTCAGCGTACCGATGCCGACACCCTGAATATAGCTTGTGTTGTATCGCGCACCGCCGGCGTTGTAGTCCCGTCCCTTGCCGATGCAGTCTTCTACGACCACGGACAGAAAAGGGACAGGCATCTGCGAGGCATACAGCTTTTCGATGATGCTGTTGCCCTGCACCTTGACATCGACGAAATAATGCAACTGCTGACGAAAAGCGGTAAAAAGTTCGTCGAACGATTTGAAGCCTGCAGCATTTCCTGTGTGCGGGCCGAGTTGGCGGCCGCACTTTTTGTCGAAGCCGTCGGAAAGAGTGAGTTCGAGAATTTTGGGCAGATTCAGATACCCTGTGAGAATGTAGGCTTCTTTGCCAAATGCGCCGGTTTCCACACAACCGCTTGCTCCGCCCTGTCGTGCGTCATGGATGCTTTTGCCGGCATTCAGCAATTCCTGCACGATGGATTCAGTGTTGTAGAAGGCGGGTTGACCCCACCCTTTCCGGGAGATTTCGCATGCCTTGCGCAGAAAATTATGGGGGTTTTTGCGGCTGATCTGCACGTTGGAACTTGGTTGCAGCAAAGTTAGCTCGTCCATAGTTTCCAGGATGAGATAGGATACCTCGTTGACTCCGTCGGCACCGTCCGCTGTAATGCCTCCGGTGTTGATATTGGCGAAGTCGGTGTACGTGCTGCTTTCTTTCAATGTGATTCCGACTTTTGGGGGAGCCGGCTGATTGTTGAACTTGATCCAGAAGCATGCAAGAAGCTCCTTGGCGTGTTCGCGGGACAATGATCCGTTAGCGGTTTCCCGGCGGTAGAACGGAGCCAGATGCTGGTCCAGGCGTCCGGGGCTGAGGGCATCCCAGGGATTGATCTCGGTTGTGACGCCGAGGTGGACAAACCAATACATCTGCAATGCCTGATGGAAGGTTTGCGGTTTGTGGGCAGGCACCACTTCGCAATTCGCAGCGATTTGCATTAATTCAGACCTGCGCACAGGGTCCGTCTCGCTCTCGGCCAGATTGCGCGCATGGGCGGCGTAACGACGGCCATAGGTCATGATGGCGTCACAGGCGATTTTCATTGCTTCCAGCTGTATTTTGCGGTCATATGCCTGCGGGTCGTTCAGGTAATCCAGAGTGCCCATCGCGGCTTGAATTTCTGAACGGAAGTCCAGAAACCCTTTGCTGTAAATTTTTCCGTCAAGAACCGTATGACCGGGACCACGTTGTTCCATGAACTCGGTGAAAATTCCGTTCTCGTAACAGGCCTGCCATTCGGGGCTCATGTGACGCATGATGGATTGGCGGAGAGCGCGGTTTTCCCAATAAGGCAGAACCTTTTCCGTATGTGTCTTCCAAGCCTCTTCTGTAACCTTGAAAAATATTTTCTCCCGCCGGTTCATCACATCAAGATCTTCGCGCGTATGACAGCACAACTCGGGGAAAGAAGGCGCACTTTGCGGCCTGTCGCCTTTCTCACCGACAATCAGTTCCCCGTTGCCGAGCCAAAGCGTTTTGTTTTCCATAATGTGTTGGAAGGTGAGAGCCCGTAAAATCGGCGTTTCCACAGTACCGGCGTATTTTTGGTATGCTTCGGTGACGAGGGCCGCCCGTTCCATGCTGAGATG
>CAZXCC010000095.1:8831-10062 GCA_964638945.1 uncultured Veillonellaceae bacterium
TTGCAGAAACGAAGAACGGCATCGATATTTCCAGAATCGGCATTGATGCCTTCAATCAGGGGCAGGCGCAAGTATATCGAGGCGCCTGACGCCGAGAGGTACTTCAGGTTGTCGAGGACCAGACGGTTGTCTTTTCCTGTGAAACTGCGATGCGTCTCCGGGTCCATGTGTTTCAGATCATACAGAAACAAATCTGTGTACGGCAGAATTCGGGAAAAGGCAGACTGCGGCACGTGGCCGCAGGTGTCTACGGTGATATGCAAGCCATGCTGCTTGCATTTGGCTGCAAGACTTTCCAGCATATCGATATGGCATAGGGCTTCTCCTCCGGAAAAAGTGACGCCGCCGCCGGATTGCTCATAAAAAACCCGGTCCTTCAATATTTCTGCAAGCAAATCGTTTTCCGAAGCAGTATGGCCGGCAATTTCACGCGCGCCTTTCAGGCAAAAGGCGGCACATTCGCCGCAGGCGTTGCATTGGCCGCGCTCCGTGAATTGAACGGAGCTGCGAACGGTTATGGCCTGTCTGGCGCAATGAAGAGCGCACATGCCGCAACCGGTGCATTTTTCGTCGTCGGTCATGAGATCGGAGCAGAAATTCCAACTCTCGGGATTGTGACACCAGGTGCAGCGGAGCGGGCAGCCTTTGAAAAAAATTGTCGTACGTATGCCGGGGCCGTCATGAACAGAAAATTTCTGCAGGGAAAGCACGAGTGGCCCGCTCATGCAAGCGGTTCCTTTGTCTGAAAAGGATTCGGATGACTCACCACCAGGATCCGCACCATTTTTGTCGTATAGTTCGCCCAGTTGTGCGGAGTGGTGGAGGAATAATGCGCCGAATCGCCGGGAAAAAGTTCCTGCCTCTCGTTGTCGATGAATAGGGTGAGCACTCCTTCCAAGACGTGGAGAAATTCTTCCCCGTCATGCGAGTAAGGGCATATTTCCTCTTCGCTGTTGATGGGGAGCAATTCGATGAAACGCGGCAGCAAAGACTTGTTGTCGACTTGATGAGTCAGATGATAGTGAACGGAACGTCCGGAGTCTACCTGGAATATTTCCTTTTCATAACTGCGCATGATGCGGCGGGCGCTGCGGCGAGGTTCTTTGAAAAAATGGGAACGGTCCACTCCGAGCGCCTGTGCCACTGTTCCAAGAAGGTCCGTGGCGATGTCGGTCAGACCCCGTTCCAGTTGGGACAGATAGCCGACAGACAAGCCGGTGTGCTGACCCAG
>CAZXCC010000096.1:0-10028 GCA_964638945.1 uncultured Veillonellaceae bacterium
AATCTGGCACCCTCCCGGAACCATCTGGATATCGCCAAACAACCCACGTTTGATTCCAAGCGAAATCCGCCCACCAAGCACATCCCGGGGCGACAATTGATAGTAACGGGTATCCCACTCCACAGCAATCGACTCTATATCAACTGCAGGTTCTCCCCGAAAATCGCGACAGACAAATGCAGCTTTGATTCGTTCCGCTGTATCATACCCGCCAAAAGATCTGACTGAAATCGAATCCTCATATGCTGCCACGGTCTCAGCGACCGAATATCCATGAGGATCCAAGAATTCTGTTATTTGATATCGCCTGCTCCGAATGGCCGCTTCGGCAGAATCAAGCAATTGCGCGGCCAGTTCATGGTCACCTGTTGCGCGGTAGTAACGAAGTATTTTATCCCTGTCGATCATTGTTCCTTGCCCATGTCACGGGAACGAGCCGTAGCAGCCACTACCGCTTCGATCAGAGCTGCCCTGATTGAATGAGTTTCCAGCATGTGAACTCCAGTAATTGCAGTACCACCGGGAGAAGTAACCATATCTTTCAATTTCCCTGGATGTTCTCCGGTTTCCAGCACCATTTTTGCAGCCCCGAGCATCGTCTGCGCCGAAAGGAGGAGAGCATTTTGCCGTGAAAAACCGACACGAACGCCAGCGTCCGACAATGCGTCAAGCATCAGGAAAAAAAATGCCGGGCCACTGCCAGACAAACCGGTCACTGCATCCATCATGGATTCGTCAACCAAAATGGACCTTCCAACAGCAGAAAAAATCTCCGAAACCAAAGTTGCCGCTGTTTGATCGGCGTAAGTCCCACGAGACACGGCCGCCATACCTTCTCCAACAGCCACCGGTGTATTGGGCATCACCCGTATGACAGGAACACCAGCCAAATATTTCTCCATGGTAGAGATTTTTATGCCGGCTGCAATGGAAACAACGAGAGTTTTTTTGGGAACAATCTTCCCGATTTCAGCAAGCAACGAAGGCATTACCTGAGGCTTGACTGTCAAAAACAAAACATCAGAAGCGACGGCCACAGTCTTGCTGCTTTCACCCGTATGGATGCCAAAACGTTCCTTCAGATAATGCAGACGTTCCGGTACAATATCATAAACCGTCAGTTGCGACGGTTTTACAAGGCCTCTTGAGATAATTCCGCCGATCAGCGCTTCACACATTGCTCCGCCGCCCAAAAAACCTATCTTTTTCGTAGTAAGCATTTAAAAGCCTCCTTTTGTTTCCCTGCGGGTCCATGGCAACGAGCCACGTTCCGTTTCATTCATTGTGTCGCCAAAGACTATTTCCACCCTGTCAGGGGCAAACAGGAATATATTGCCTGAGATCCGCTGTACAACACCCCCGACTGCATAAGTGATGCCGCTCATAAAGTCAACGGTTCGCTTGGTAGTTTCCGAATCGGTTTTGTCAAAATTAACCACAACTGTGCGAGAATTGGTGACATGCTCCGCAATCTGCCGGGCATCATCAAATCCAACCGGATGTGAAATCACCACTGCACCATTCCCTGAACTCCCATGCACCGGGGTAACGGAAACAGCTGGCACCATCCTTGGCGAGTTTGTCACTGATGGTATTGCCGCCTGCTTTCTTTCCACCTTCTGTTCCGTTCGCACTGTCGATTTCTCCGAACCCGATGCAAGGTCCGTCTCCTCTGTCTCGATCAGTCCGAGGACACTCCAGAGTTTATCTAGCAGCTTCAATACTGTTCCTCCCTTTATTGCAGTGCGCGAACTCCAAAAATACCAGTCCCTATGCGAACCATATTGGCCCCTTCTTCCACTGCCACCAAATAGTCGTGCGTCATGCCCATGGACAACCAATGAAATGCTTCGGAACGTCCACACAATTCACGCAATGAATCAAAGATAATGCGGGTTTGCACAAAAATCGGACGGGTCATCTCACTGTCAGCGTAAAACGGTGCAATCGTCATCACGCCACACAATCGCAGATTGGGCAACGAAAGGATGAATTTCGCCAAATCATCTGCCTCTGCCGGCGAAACCCCCGACTTGGATTCTTCTTGTGCAACGTTTACCTGCAACAGCACATCCTGGACCTTGCCGATGCTTCCTGCGCAACGATTGATTTCCTGGGCCAGTTTGGCACTGTCCACAGAATGAATCAGTGAAAACAATTTCACGGCGCTTCTTACTTTATTCGTTTGCAGGTGTCCGATTAAATGCCACTCAATGGGTAAATCCACAAGTTCAGACGCCTTTTCCAAGGCTTCCTGCACTCTGTTTTCGCCCATAACTGTCAATCCACAGGAAAATGCTTCGCGTAAAACTTCAGGAGGCTGTGTCTTCGTCACTGCCACCAGTTTGATTCGCTCCGTATTGATTCTCTTCTGAATCTCTGAGAGATTTTCCGCAATCATGCCCTCGGCACCTACAATCGCTATCATAATTTATCCTATTAATTATATCGTCAGTGGAATTGGCTGTCAAAGTACCATTAACACGCCAAAACGGCCCGCTTTCCCCTGACTGGCCCTATGTGAAAAAAATATGTCAGAATGCTGCATCGTTGAAAAACCACTAATGTGGATATTCTGTGGCAGCACTCCGGATTGCGCCAGTTGCAGCCGGTTCCATTCCCACAGGTCCAATAACCAGTGCTCTTCACGTATTTTGCGTGAAAAAAGTTCCGGATTCGGCCAGACATTCATTATTTCATTCATGACAGGCCGGTCCACTTCATAATCATCAGGTCCGATGGAGGGTCCGATGCCAACCAGGCAGTCAGCCGGTTCCGTACCGTATGCCTGCTGCATCACAGAAATGGTCCGCGGGCCTATTGACTGAAAGGTCCCCCGCCATCCCGCATGACTCAAGCCAATGACCCTATGCACTGGATCAAAAAACAACAGTGGCACACAATCAGCAAAAAAAAGCATCAATCCCAGACCCTGCGTCTGCGTGACCAGCGCATCCGTATCTGCCATACGCCTGCCTGCATGCGACCGGTCAACCACCGCAACATGATTGCCATGAACCTGTCCTGAAAAAACCACATTTTCCTGCTGAATTCCTAGCGCTTCACAGAACTTGTACCTGTTGGCCGAAATATTTTCCTGACTGTCCCCCACTTTGATCCCCAGGTTCAATGTTCCAAGGCCGCCTGGACTCTGCCCGCCATTACGGGTTGAAATTCCATGTCGCAGCCCACTTTGTCGCAAACAGGAAAAAGCCGCCCACCGCACACCATTTTCATGTTGATAAAATTCCAGTTCCTCCATGAAATCAAACGCGTCCCTTTCCATCACCTGTTTCGCAGCATACTCCGCACCGTTTGCAGGATGGAGTGCAAACTGCGGAACAGACTGCATTGTATGATTTTTCTAACTCCGACAGTAGATAGGCTTTCGTCACTCCAACATCGATTCTGTCCCAGGGCAGTATTTCGTCTGGCGCACGCATACGGTACAAATAGTCCGCTTCATCGATTTTCAGCTCCTTCAGAGCCTGCTTCCAATATTTGCGCCCACCGAATCGATGTGCCTGCAAAAGGATCTGTCCGACACGTTCATCGCCTCTGGCAAGCACGGCTTGAAGATATGCTTCCTTCAACGACTCAAACTGTACGCGGATCTTTTTTTCGCCTTTCAGGCTTTTCTCAATATTTTTCAAACGGGTTGCAACAATGGACTGTTCTGTCATGGGGAGCCATTGAAATGGCGTAAATGGTTTCGGGATAAATGGGTTTATGCTTAAAGTCAAAACTCCAGCTCTGCCATTTTCCTGCATGCATTTCATTACGGTCAAAGCCAAATCTCGAATGGCTTCTATGTCTTCCTCCGTTTCCTCCGGCAATCCAATCATGACATACAGTTTCACATTAGGTATACCAGCTCGAATTGCCATTGCAACCGTTCGCAGCAATGCTTCCTCATCAATTCCTTTATTAATTACACGCCGCAATTTTTCACTACCGGCCTCCGGCGCCAGAGTTATTGTCCGATGACCGCTTGCTGCCAGGATCTGCACCAACTGCTCCGTAGTGGAATCGGCACGCAAAGAAGCTACCGATGTCCCGGTCCGCTCTGCAGACAACATGGAACAAAGCAGTTCCATGTCCGGAAAATCCGATACGGCAGCACCAACCAGGCCGACTTTGCGTTTATGCTTGGCAGCCTCTTCCACTCCATGTCGTATGGAAGAAATCGATCTATTTCGTGGAGGACGGAAACAATACCCCGCCATACAGAAGCGGCAATGCCGACCACATCCGCGTGCCACCTCCACCAAATACATCGAGTCAAATTCTGTTTGATCGGCGACGATTGCCGTTTCACCGGAAAAATTGTCCAGTGTTTTGATCCAACGCCTGTGAACAGTTTTTTTCGGGTCATGTACAGCCGGCACATATAAACCGGGAATTTGTGCCAGCGCATGAAGCACTGCCAGCCGCGAATCTCCCTGTTCCCGACTCCGGTGATAGGCGTCCAGTAATTCTGCGATTACTTCTTCCCCTTCACCGATAACAAACACTTCCACGAACGGGGTCAAAGGTGCAGGATTAAACGTTGCGCACGGGCCACCTGCAATGACGATCGGATCGGATTCACTCCGGTCTGTGGTACAAAGCGGAACTCTTCCCAATTGAAGAATTTCCAGTATGTTGAAATAGTCCATCTCAAAGGAAACTGCAAAACCAATCAAGGGAAACTCATACAAGGGTCGCTGACTTTCCATGGTAAGCAAAGGCATGGAACTTCGGACATACTCCGCCTTCTCAGAATTTGACGGCAAAAATCCCCTCTCACAGGCTGTATCCCTGCGCAAATTAATTTCCCGGTAGATGATCTGAAAGCCGAGGTTGGACATCCCCAGATGATATTCATTGGGAAACACCAGCGCAAAACCTGTTTTTGCACCAGGCGCCGTTGTTTGCCCTCCCTGTTCATGAGCAATGCGTTGTCTTAGGTTTTCTATCAGTTGCCAATTCATACGCTTATTATGTCACAAGCCGCCTTGGGTGACAACCGTTCCCGGAAATACAGCAAAATCATTACCAGTTGAAAAATCTCCAAATGTTTGCCGGAAAAGCATGACGAACGCCCCTGAACCTTTCATTCTGGTTCAGGGGCGTTTGTGATCATCAAACATGCCTCATCAATACTGCCAGGCGGGATCGCTCCATTCCACAGCAATTCCGTTTTGCAATGATTCAGGAACATCAATGAGTCGCTGATTACTCGACCCCCGAAAAGCCAGGCCGATATCCCTGCGTTCCTGTTGATACGGTCCATCCACCAAAATATCCGTCAATGCGAGCAGTTCGGCTACATTTTCGTCTTGCTTTCCCAGTAACAGCAACTCCTCAAAAAGATATCCTGAATATGTTACGATGGATAACCCACGACGTTTTGCTTCAGAGGCCAGTTCAACAAGAGCTGCGGCCTGCAAAAAAGGTTCTCCTCCAGACAATGTCAGCCCGCTGATCAGTTTATTATCTCCAATCTCATCCAAAACAGCCTGCGTTGAGGATTCATAACCGCCAGCCGGGTCGTGTGAATTCGGATTATGACAGCCTGCACAGTGATGCGGGCAACCTTGCAAGAAAACAACCATGCGAATTCCTGGTCCATCAACGACGCTCTCCTTGACAATTCCAGCAAGTCTCAGTTGCATATGTCCGCCCCTTTATACTTTGTGTGCTACACGTTCTTTTAACTCACACTGTTTCGGATCATTGAAACGTTCCAGTGTCGACAGGTATCCTGTAATCCGACGTACCCGGCGAATGGTTCCTGCGCCGCATTCAGGACAGCAATCCGTTTCAATGACACCCAGGCGACCGCACGAATCACAAAAATCCACCGGGAAATTGATACCCGCATAACCGACATCGGATTCAGCCATGCAGCGTAAAATATCTTCCACTGCTTTTGGATTGTGTACAGGCGGAGAATCAAATTCCACATAACTGATATGTCCGGCATTTGTATATTTATGGTATACCCCTTCCCGCTTCATTTTTTCTCTGGCGCCGATTGGAAAACTGACGGGAATATGGAAAGAGTTGCTGTAGTACTCCCTGTCGGTTACTCCGGGAATAATACCGTATTCTTTGCGATCCATCCGTACAAACCTTCCCGAAAGCCCTTCTGCAGGTGTCGCAATCAAAGTATAATTCTGTCCATATTTTTCAATCGCCCTGTCAACCTTATCGCGCATAAACGCCACAATTTCCTCGCCCAATGACTGGGCCTCGTCGCTCTCGCCATGGTGTCGCCCCATCAGGCTCACCAATGTTTCCGCCAAACCGATAAAGCCAATGGACAGGGTGCCGTGTTTGATGACAGATTCCACCGTGTCGTTTTTATCCAGTGCTTCAGAACCCATATACAGGCCCTGTCCCATAAGAAACGGCATATCTTTGACTTTTAAAGCCGCCTGCACCTGAAAGCGGTGGTATAGTTGTTCGCACGTCAAATCAATTATTTCGTCCAGCTGCTGATAGAACTTCATCAAATCCCGATCCGCCTTGATGGCAATCCGGGGTAAGTTTATCGTGGTGAAGCTGAGATTGCCGCGCCCATCAGTTGTAGCAGGTCCGTTGACATTGGCAATAACCCGGGTGCGGCATCCCATATAAGATACATCGGTTCCATACTGTTTATTGTAAGAGGAGTCCATAAAGCTGAAGGTTGGATTCAAACGTTTGGAAGCAACCCGGATCGCAAGCTGAAACAAATCATAGTTTGGGTCTTGCGGGTCAAAATTGATCCCTTTCTTTAGTCGGAAAATTACATTGGGAAATATCGGATTCTCTCCCCGTCCCAAGCCTTTGTCATAAGCTAGCAGGAGATTGCGTGTCACGGCCCGACCTTCCGGCGAAGTCTCGGTCCCGACGTTTAAGCTCGAAAAGGGAACCTGCGCACCTGCACGGGAATTATGTACAAATACTCCCTGTGCCGTCAGAAAATTTTCGTTTCCTTCAACAGAAATATCAAAAACATGCCGTTCTAAAGGCATTTCAGTCAATTCATCCACTGCGATTGGATATATTTCTGCTGCTCGTCGCACAATCGACAAAACGCTCTGCAATTGCGCATTTTTATTGAGAATCGTTTCTGCCCATTTTTTTAGAGTTATGGAATCTACTTCAGAATTTGTTTCATCCATGCCAAAGACCTTCGGAATGTACATTCGCTGCAAAAGTTCACCATAGTTTACCTGTACTGCAAAGCCTTGAAGAATCATTTCAGTCCGCATGCCGGCAATTTCCTGCAATGCATCCACTTCAGCTTCACTCAATAAACGTTTCGATAATTCAACAGCCCACTGCTGGACCTGCTCCGGTCCGATCCTGTCCACATCTTCAGAAGCATGCATTTCGCCACATGCGCTTGCAATAATGGGACGCAGGTATTCATAATCAAAAACACTCTTGTCACTGCAAACCTCATACATGTCATTGTCTGTAGAAGAACCTGTGGATATGCTGTAACAATGACCCGCCGCAACGAGATTCGTTGCCGGATTCGCAACCTGCGACAGGTTTGCTGCAACACCGATGCGTGTCAGCAATAACCAGATTCCGTCACGCAATTCGCGGGAATATGTCGCCGTGGAGCATTGCTGAATATCCATGCAGCCTGAGTCAATGCTGAAAAAACCATCAAGGAAAGCACGGACAACAGATTCCGATGCAAAGAATATTTCAGCAGGGACTCGTTTTGTGGATACACCCGCACCACACACATCGCGGACAAAAGAAGCAAACCGGCTTCCGACTCTGCAAACCAAATCTCCCGCCTTTCCTTCGCGGTCAAACCGCAACTCCGCAGTAAAGCGCGGATTCAGTTTTCTCAGAACTCCATTCACCTTTTTTTCCATCGACACATCGCATTTTTTTCCGGTCAATTTCGATTCGGTTGAACCGATGCTTGCAACATAGCAACCGAAAAATCTGGCCAGATCTTCGTTCAGTACCACCGTTTCAGCCGGATAGCGGCGTGACGCCGGATATTTGCGCAAATCATAGTGATATCTTTGTGTTTCAGTTTCCCAACGGGAGGGTACGAGCCCAACCCTGAGTTTTTCCGGATGGGCAGTGGCAACGGATCCATTCTCATTCAGCGTCATGATGGAATGATTGTCAGTTACAGAGACGCTTTGCCCGCTTTTCAGTTTCACGCGCAATATCCTGTTAAAATTGTAATGCTTCATGGAATCGGTAATATCTTTTAATTCGGTCTTTCCTGTTGCGTAGTTCAAACTCAGAGCAGCAAAACGACCGGGTTCAAATTTCAAATGAAACTCTTCCATCGATGCGGTTTCCAGTTTTCCTTCCTGCTTGTCATACACCCAGATTCGTTCGTCACCAGGGAGCGAGTGCATGGAATTCAGGTTATAAATCAAAGCCTCCATCGCCTGAAACACTTCATTGTCATCCACGCCCTTCATAAAGGGGGACATGTCGCGGTCAAAATAGGCAAAACTCTGTCCGCCAAACATGTCATTCTGTGACGATTGCAGAATGATCGCAGCCAGCGCCGTCGCAGAAGCCGGACGTTTCGGGGGACGAATATAGCCGTGTCCGTTATTGAACCCTTCCGACAATAATTTCCCCAGAGGTATCTGAACACAATTCAATGTTTTCCCATAAAAATCAAGGTCATGAATATGAATATCTCCTCGAATATGAGCCTGAGACATACGTTCCGGTATCAGGCGGTTCAGATAATAGGCCTTGCTTGCGGCACTTGCAATCTGCAGCATCTTTGCCGAAGGGGAGTTGGACACGTTTGCATTATCCCTGCTTGTTTCCACAAGTATATCTTGCACCGCATCCATAAGCTCGGATTTTCCCTCACGAATCCTGCTTCGTTTGGAGCGGTACAGAATGTATGCTTTGGCGGTTTTCGCATGTCCACGCTCGATAAGAATCTTTTCGACGATGTCCTGTACTTCTTCAACACCGCATCCCTGGCCATTATATTTCTGTCGAATGACCCGCAATACGTCAAGAGTCAGCTCCATCGCCATTTCACGATCGGAACCGCCTACAGACTTGGCAGCCTTGTAGATTGCTTCCGTAATTTTGTTGGGGTCAAAAGATACTTCCCTGCCATCACGCTTTTTGATCAACGTCAACATTAATTTTCCCACCCTCTTGTCCCATTGGTTTGTTTTCGCCGGGTTCCCTAAGCGACTCCAGTTCCTGCATAAAATTGTCGATATCCTTGAATTCCCTGTATACCGACGCAAAACGGACATATGCCACATGATCCAGTTCCCTCAGGCACTTCATCACAAGTTCCCCGATGATTTCCGAGGGAATTTCACGGAGCATCGAATTTCGCAATTCTTTTTCCACTTTGTCCACTGTCTCATCCAGCAATTCCATTGAAATTGGCCGTTTTTCACAAGCCTTCAAGAGGCCGTTCAAAATCTTTGAACGGTCAAAGGCCATGCGTCGTCCGTCTTTTTTTATCACGCGAAGCGGTAGGTCTTCAATCATCTCATAGGTGGTAAACCGTTTGGAACATTGAAGGCACTCACGCCGACGCCGAATAGAGTTCCCTTCCTCTGCGGCTCTTGAGTCTATTACCTTGCTGTCATGAAATTCACAGTATGGACATCGCAATTCGCATCGCCCCTCATCAACTCCACATGTTGTGTACGCATATATATTATACGCAATATATGGTGCAATTCCTGCCGTTTTTTAAAAATATTTTTTCACTTCTTTATTGGGGTTTATGCGTAGGCACAAAAAAAAAGAGGTCCGGAAAAACACCGAACCTCCCTGAATCGTTCGACCAGTTATGCTGGGCGTATTTTATGGGCCAATCTTTTTCGTTCGTCATGCTCTTTCCACATGTACCAGATCGGACTAGCATTGAAGATGGATGAATACATGCCGGACACAAAACCGATCAATAGTGCAAGTGAAAAGTTTTTTGTCGTTTCTCCGCCCAGGAAGTACAAGGCTCCGGTCGCAAACAATACCGTTAACACGGTATAAATAGACCGCGTCATGGTTTGCCAGAT
>CAZXCC010000097.1:0-10026 GCA_964638945.1 uncultured Veillonellaceae bacterium
TTCCGTCAGGTGTTCCAAGCAACAACCATTGATTGCCGCCGCGCAGTTTCTCCTTCCACTCCGGACGAATCTGGTCATTCAATTTCAGACCGTACACATCCACCAATACCAGTTCATCACCGACATATGCAGCCATTGCATCTCCCTGAAATGAAACGAGGCGAATGATGTCCCCCGGTTCCAGGCTGATTCTGCCATCCAAACTTTTTACGGCAGCAGTCGCCCGGATCGCATGCTGTCCCGGATATGCCTCAAAAGCGATCTCCCGCAGACGGGCCATTGTTCCCGGAGCGATTTCCGCAATCATGGAAGTCGTCAGGCTTGGGCCTTCGTAAAGCCGGACCGCCTGGTTGGGAATCACAAAACATTCCATGGAACGCAACTCATCCGCCAGTATCCCGTCAGCAAACCAAAACCCTTTAATCAAGACCACATCAGGCACACTCGCCGATGTTGCCTTCATACCGCCCGAAAGCAATACCACGACTAACAAAACCAGCCATACAGCCCGTTTCATACCTCACACTCCATTTCGTGCAGCTTCTCCTGTCAGTTCGAATTTCCATAAAATGCATTACACATTTTTTCCCTGTCTGACACAACTTTTCCTGCACTCATCGGAAGCTTCAGCGATATTTTATGCGGTGATTTCATATACGGCGATTTCTTCGATTTCCCTGTTGGCCGCCAATATCACGTCTGAGTTTTTCTTGTTCAATACGGCAATATTGCTGGGTCCGCTGGTATTGTCAATGGTAAAATGCCCGATTTTACCGGACGCAGCATCCATCTGAAAGCAGTTCAATTCCCGGTTTCCTTTGCGGCCTCCAATAATAAATGAGGGTTTGTTTAAAATCTTGCCGCCCCATACGACATGGCCAAATTCATATTCATGTTCATGTATGGGGACCAGTTTGCCATCCATGAGTTTGTATATCAATCCCCTGCTGCCATGAAATGGCTCTATTGACGCCAACTCCATGACTCCGTCATTGTCTATGTCGCATACGGCGATATCGCTGACCTCATGGGACAGGATTTGTTCCGTTGCCCATTTTCCTCCAGCTTTTTCCGGCACATAAACAACAAAAACGCCTTCCGCACCAGAAACAAGATAGGCGTCCCTTCCGTTCCACCTTCCCTGACAAAAACCGTGGTTTTTTGTGATTCCTTGCAAGATGGGCTGCAATTCAAACGGTTTGCCGAGGTCCTCGGAAAGCTCGGCGACATAGACGCTACCCGGCTTTGACCAGTCTTCCTTGTGCTCCTTGTCAGCGCTCAGGGTCGAACCGATAAAGGTAATTTTGTTGCCCAGCAGCATTAGGTCAAATCGGTGCAAAAAAGGAACGGTCATGATGGGGATAACCGTCCAGTCGGAATTGCTGTCGCATTTTGCATGGACCAATCTGGCTTCTTTCCCTTCAGCAGACTGAGAGAATTTTTGCGTGGCAATAAACTCGTTGTTCCTTCCTGGAACCGGCACAATGTTCATTGTCCCCCCTGGACCGTCCCAGATGGTTTTTTCCGCCAGGCTGCCTGCATCAAACATTTTACACGGGCCGTTTCCTTCAGATGCTACAAGATATTGCAATGCCCCGTTGATATTCATGATTGCCGGAGCGTACGCCTTGACCATCTGACCGATAATCCTCTTGTTTATTACCATGCAGATCGTTCTCCCTCCATCGCGCACCTGCCTTGTATGCCAAACCGCATCAGGCGGATGTTACTTGCCTTGTCCATAGTACGCATTTTTTCCGTGTTTCCGCAGATAATGCTTGTCCAGCAGCATCTGATCGATAGGGCGGCAATCCGGGGTAAGTTGCAGGGTCTGGAAGGCCATCATCGCCACCTCTTCCAGAACCACGGCATTGTGAACTGCGTCAGACGCGTTCTTTCCCCAGGCAAAAGGACCATGTCCGCTCACCAGCACCCCAGGCACAGCCACCGGATCAATCTCTCTCTCCTTGAATGTTTCAACAATCACCCTGCCGGTATTGACTTCATAATCATCACGGATTTCCTCCGCATGAAGCGTTCTGGCACAGGGAATTTCCCCATAAAAATAATCGGCATGCGTCGTTCCAAATGCCGGAATACCCCGACCAGCCTGTGCCCAGGCCGTTGCCCAGCGAGAATGTGTATGCACCACGCCGCCCACACCCGGAAATGCACGGTAAATTTCCAGGTGCGTATCTGTATCACTGGAAGGGCGGCAGTTTCCCTGCACAATCTTCCCGTCAAGGTCCAGTACGACCATGTGCTCCAGTTTCATCACATCATAGGAAACACCGCTTGGTTTGATTACTACCAGTCCCCTCTGCCGATCGATGGCGCTGACATTTCCCCAGGTAAAAGTCACCATCCCATAGGCAGGCAATAAAAGGTTGGCATCCAATACTTCCTGCATCCATGTATTCATTCAAATCCCTCCATATTAAGAAAACCCGGCTTGCGCCAAGCATTTAGCGACAGCGGAAGTCGAAGTTTTCTTATGTCACAGAAAGTTAACCTTTCTGTAAGACTGACAAGGAAAGTGCCGGAAAGCAGCAACTATTTTTCTACAAATAGTCTCGCAGTTCTGCTGGAATCGCTTCCGACAGATACGCTGAAATCTCACCGGCAGTCGTCAGTTTCATGGCATTCTCAGCGACTTCCCTTGCATAAGACATCTCGACAGATGTAATGATTTTTTTGATCTTCAAAAGAGAAGAAGGATTTACACTGAACTCCGTCATGCCCAATCCCAATAGCAACAGGGTCGCAACCGGATCCGACGCCATTTCGCCGCACATCCCCGCAAATTTTCCCCCGCCGGCCCTGTTTGCCGTCTCGATAACGGTACGGATCAAACGCAGCACACCCGGCTGAAAATGGTTGTAGAGTCCGCTGATGCGGTCATTCATCCGGTCCACAGCCAGCGTGTACTGCGTAAGGTCATTGCTGCCGATGCTGAAAAATGCTACTTCATGAATCAGCAAATCGGCGGTAACCGCCGCAGAAGGAATCTCCACCATGATGCCCGCCTGCAGAGTCTCATCAAACGGCACATACTCGGCTCGCAGGGAATCCTTTGCCTCCTGCATTACCTGGTTTGCCGCGCGCACTTCCTCCAGTGAAGCAATCATCGGATACATCACCAAGGCTCTGCCGTGCACTCCGGCCCGGAGAATCGCACGCAGCTGCGTCATAAAAAGCGCCTTGTCCTGCAGACAGATGCGGATGGCCCGGTAACCGAGAAAAGGATTTTCTTCCTTCGGCAGGTTGAGATAGGCGATTTCCTTATCCCCGCCGATATCCATGGTTCGGATAATGACCGGTTTGCCGGACATTGCCTTGAGAGCTTTTGTATACGCTTCATATTGTTCTTCTTCCGAAGGAGGCGAAGTCCGGTCCATGAACAAAAATTCCGTTCGGAAAAGGCCCACGCCGTCGGCTCCAAGTTTTGCCGCTTTTACGGCTCCGTCCGGTCCCATGATGTTCGCTGCAAGTTCGACAATATGTCCGTCTTTGGTCCGAGCCGGCCTATGGATAATTTCCTGGAGCGCTTCCTTTACTTTCTGCCTGCGTTGGATCTCAATCTGGAGATTCGCGTTGCGTTCCACAGTAATCTGTGTCTCGACAATCCCTGCTCCTCCGTCGATCAGTATCGTTTCCCCATCCGAAACAGACCCCAGAATGTCCTTGCATCCCAATACAGCCGCTATTTCCATATTATTCGCCAAAATGGCAGTATGCGAAGTCTTGCCGCCGATTTCTGCGACAATCCCCTTAACTTTTTCCGCATTGAGGGAAGCCATTTGGGATGGGGTAATGTCCCTGCCAACAAGGATTACCTCCTCGGTCAGGGCTGACAGGTCTTTTTCCTGCACACCCATCAACACAGCCATGATCCGGCTGCCAATGTCTCTGACATCTGCAGAACGTTCCCTCATATAGGGGTCATCCAGTGCGGCCAAAATATCCGCTTGCTCATCGGATACTTCTTTTACCGCTCGCACCGCAGAGAACAGCTGCTCCGCGATCCTTTCCCTGACGCCTTCATCAAGCATGGGATCTGTCAGCATCAATGCCTGCGCGCCGATGATATCCGCGCGTGTACTGTCACCTGCTGCTTCCGCTTTTTTCTGAATGGCCTGCAGCTGTCCTTCCGCCGCCTGGACTGCATTCGTAAAACGCTTCAGTTCTTCCTCGACCAGTTCTCGCACGATGGACTGCGGTACTGTGCTTACATCCGGCAGAGGCTCAACTTTCAGGCAAGGAGCCACCGCCAATCCGGGTGCTGCGCCAATTCCTTTGAACAGCATGCCTTCACCTTCTATTCTTCGAAATGTTCGATCAGGTCACAGATCCCGTCTACCGTAGCCTGTTCTTCCTCGCCATCCGCGACGACAACGATGGTCGATCCTTTGCGGATCCCACCGCCCAGCACGCTCAGCATGCTTTTCGCATTGATTGTCTTATTGTTGAAAAGAATCGTGACCTTGGCCTTGCTTTTTGCTGCCATTGCAACAAGCAGAGATGCCGGTCTGGCATGCAGCCCCGTCGGATTGTTGATCAGCACTTCCCGTTCTACCACGTTTTATCCCTCCAAAATAAAATGTCGGATTGCATAGGCTACGCCGGATTCGTCGTTGGATGGAGCAATATATTTGGCAATCTGTTTTACTGCAGTTTCAGCATTTTCCATCGCGATTGGCAATCCTGCCACCCGGAGCATGCTGACATCATTGTAATTGTCCCCCAATACGGCAGTTCTGGAGAGGTCCATCCCGATTTTATCCGCTAAAAAAACCAACGCATTCCCTTTGCTGACACCCTTGGCCATAATGTCAAGAACATCCTGCATCGACTGGACCATGGACAACTCCCCGTCCGGATTCAGCTCCAGCTGGATATTGGCTGCAATCTCCGGATTAATGTCAGATATGTAGAATTTCAGCATATCCGGCAACGGCAAGTCTTCCACTCTACAGACTTCGCTCAGCGGAATCTGGAAAGCTGCCTCCACTTCCGCGTTATACCTGTGATACGAGCCAATTTTATTGCTTCCGCGAAAGAAGAAGATTTTTTCGGGCGAGTAAGCCAACGCATCACGACCGGTCTCCAAACAGTATGCAGTCAGTTTTGCAGATTTTTCCGCGCCGATCGGATGGCTGAATAGGATTTCGTCCGTCATCAGATTGCGGATCAGTCCCCCGTTGCAGGAAACAATAGGTTGAGTGATACCCAGCCTATCGGCGATTTTTCTGACAAACAGATCGCTCCGGCCGGTAGCCAGAATCACTTCCACTCCTCGGCCCATAAGGCCTTGTACCGCAGCCAGGTTTTTTTCACTGAGTTCTCCTCTGGAATCAAGCAACGTTCCGTCCAGGTCACAGACACACCAGTCAATTTTCATCAGAAACCCGCTTCCCTGAATTTCTCCAGCACAAACTCGCGGGAACGTTTGATTTCCACCAGCGGTTCAGGCAAAGTGTCGCCCCACATTTCCATGACAAACGGTCCCTGATAGTGTAATGCTTTCAACTTGCGGAATATCTGCAAAAAATCGACCTCTCCCGTACCGAAGAGCACGTCACGGAATTGCCCCTTGCAGACATCACTCACCCGCAGGGTTTCTTTCACATGAATCCCGATAATACGAGACAACCCCAGTTCCAGTTCGGCCGACACATCATTGCCCCATGCGCTGAGGTTGCCGATATCCGGATATACAGCAAGCCAAGGGGAGTTCACAATCCGGTCATACTCCAGATACTTGGTGATCGAATTCAGAAAGGGAGTGTCCATGATCTCGATGCCAAGCATCACTTGCCGCCGTGCCGCCATACCCGCACAGATTTTCAATCCTTCGACAAACATCTCGCGCGTGTCTGTCCCCGGCTCTTCATAATATACGTCATATCCGGCCAGCTGGATCACGCGTATGCCGAGGTCGCCGGCAAAGTTCACGGCCTTTTGCATCAATTCCAAAGATTTCCGTCTTACCATCGGGTCGCGACTGCCCAGAGGATACTTCCTGTGTCCGCTGAAGCACATGGATAACAACGGAATTTGCGAATCCTCCATGGCCTGGCACAGCTGCCGTTTTTCCTGCCGACCCCATTCCAGCCGTCCAAGCCGCTCTTCACTCTCATCGATGGAGATTTCAATAAAATCAAAGCCCAGTTCTTTTGCGCTCCGAAATTTTTCCGGCCAGTTCATTTGCTTCGGCAATGCTTTTTCATAAAGTCCCAGCAGATTATACATCGCGCATCACCAATAAAACCCCATCCGAAATTTATGCAACATATCTCTTCCTCTATTCCAAAAGCAAATTTGGGTTGCGCAGTATTGCCCATGTGAAAAAGGGGTTTTCTAAAGAAGGGCCTCTGCCCAAACCTGGACAGAGCCCCCTGCACATAAAACGTTACGTAAGAGATGTAATATTTTCTTTGATTTTTGACTCGATCTCGGATTCAGAAAGCAGGTTGACCAAACCGATCACTTTGGTCTTGCCCCGCACTTTGAAATTCTCGGTCAATGCAGCCGAACAAAACACGATGTCATAATTCGACCCCTGCGATTTTGCCTCGCCCACACTCATATGGTCGATTTCAACCGCAATCCCGAGTTTTTTGAAGACTTTATCAATCTTCATCTTGATGATCTGGCTGGAGCCCATTCCATTTCCACATGCTGCCAATACTTTTAACATCACGCCTCACTACTTTCGTCGCCGCACTTGAAGTACAGCTCTTTATCCGCACTGTTGCGGTACTGGATCTGAGGGATTACAAGCATCGCCACGATGAGCAGGATTACGCCCGGCACTGCAAAGTTTTTCATGATTACACCGAAGAACGGCCAAATTGTATCCCAGTCAATATTACCATGCCAACCGCCGTATTTGTAGAGCTGGAAATACCAGGCCGCAAAGGCGCCGCCGAGAACTTGAATGATTCCTGTACAGTAAGTCAGTATAGCCGCCGCCCGCGCTCCGCCGAACTTATTGGCAAAGACGGCGGTAGTAGCGTTGTCGAAGAATACCGGCACGAAACCGGTGATGATCATGATCGGCGATTTGAAGAGCAATAGACCGGCAATAGCCGTAAACTGGCCTATCGCACCGAAAATGAATCCATACAGAACAGTGTTGGGGGAAGAAAAACCAAACGTGGCGGCACAGTCAACAGCTGGCAAGGAGCCCGGCAACACCCGCTCCGAAATGCCGCGGAAAGACTCTGTCAGTTCCGCCACAAACATGCGGACTCCACTGATTAAAATAAACAGATAGACAGAGAACATGAGGGATTTGGACAGGATGTAGGTCGGGAAAGCAATGCTTGCAGGAAACCCTCCCTTGTCCATGTTTCTCATGTACGGTTCGCCAAGCAGAATCATGATGGCACCAAAGAAAATGATCATCAGCGTGCCTGATGCTATGACATTGTCATTAAACATGCTGAGCCATCTGGGCAATTTCATGTGTTCCACCGATTTATCCGGGTCTCCCAATTTGGGAGCCAGTAAGCTTGTCAGCCAAACCCATCCCATTTGCTGGTGTCCAACGGCAAACCCGCCATTTTCAGTCAGTTTTTGCGTCGGCTCCACAGTCAGATTGGAAAAGACAGACCAGTAAGTGCCAACCAACAGGCCAATCCAGATGGCGCCGGTAATGCTGCGCAGTTCCGGAATGGCGAAGAATACGAGCCAGGTACAGGTTGTAGCCTGTTGAATCATAATATGTCCGGTCAGGAAGAGTGTGCGCAGTTTTGTATAGCGCCTGAGCAACACAAGAAGAATGTTCCAGCCAAAACCGATCATCAGCGAAATCATGGCCCACGACAATGACATCCCGATCGATTTTATTGCTTCCCCTGCGGCATTCAGTCCGAAGTATGGGTCAATGACGGCAGCGTTGAGGGCGAAGCGGTCGTTCAGGCCGGCCAGAATCGGACGGAAAGTCACTACAAGTCCCCCTGCGCCGATATTCCATATCATCATCCCGACAGTGGCTTTGATGAAACCGCCGAAAGCTTCATAAATAGGTTTTCGCAGTAATATGTAACCTATAAAGACCAAGCCGCCGATAAAAAACTCCGGTTTACCGAGAATATTGTTGAAGAAAACCTTGGATGCCGAGTCAAATACGGAAAGAAAATCACCCATCTCTATATGCCTCCTTCGCTCGTTACGATACACCAGCACCAAAAAATGAAGCCTGCATTTCCCTCCCTGCTATTTGCATTTCTTGAAGAGTTATACCATGCCAACCAACTTTTTCAGGTCATTCATGTTATTCACAGCCAACAGGTCGGCTAGAAAATCTTCGTCCGATATTTCTTCTACGAGAGCCTGCAGCATATCGAGATGGGAATCACTGTCCGTTGATGCCAATACAAAAAGCAATCGTGCGTCGTGCTCGGGGCTTTCGCTAAAATGGACCGGTTGCGCAACTTTCATGAAAGCGATCGAAGTTGTATGAACGCCCACACCACCGCCCTGCGCATGCGGCATGGCGACATCGGGAGCTATGACAATATAGGGACCGTATTTATTGATGCATTCAATCATGGAATTTACATAGGAATCCTCAATGGCTCCATCACGCAAAAGAGGCTGAGCGCCTGCCCGCACTGCATCTTCCCACCGCTCGAAGCCTTCGGCAAACAGTACACGGTCCTGCTCAATCAATTCCCTGATCATCGACACAACCACCTTTTCTTCTTTGTGACCCGCGATTTTTCCAGTCGAAAAATATTTTTCTGACAATATGCTTGACGATGAATTCTCGTCATGGTTAAATATCCTCGTGAACATCCGTGCAATACTTTGTCATTTGTTCAAGCTAATATTATCAAACGTCAGAAAAAACAGTCAATAGCCACAGGCTCTACAAACCCAAGTTGCACAAAAGTGCAATTGTTCTGATTTTTTTGGCGTTATGCCAGAGGAGGATTACCCATGGAAGAGCTTGATTTGTTATCGGAAGTTGCCCGTCTTTATTATGAAAAGAGCCTGACACAAAGCGAAATTTCCCGCCACATTCATACTTCGCGTTCCACTGTATCTCGTCTGCTGCAGGAAGCAAGAGACCGGCGCGTCGTGGAAATTGTCATCCACTATCCATGGGATCGGTCTTCGAGCATCGAACAGGAATTGCAAGAGAAATTTCAATTAAAAACTGTTCGGGTGCTGGACAGCCAGGGACGCAAGGGAAGTGAAGCTCTGCGCGGCGTTGCACTGCTTGCAGCCCGTTATATTGCAGGCATTGTGAAAGACGGTTCCATACTGGGCCTCTCCTGGGGCCGCATGGTCTATCAGACCGTACAGCTGCTCCGCCCGGAAAGGGACCTTTCCATCAAGGCCGTCCAATTGTTTGGCGCCGCGATCCCAAACAACAAAATTGACGGTTCCGAAGTGGTTCGGCAATTTGCAAATAAATACAAGGGACAGTATTATACTTTGCACGCTCCTCTTTTCGTCGAAAACCCCGATTTGAAAAATCTGCTGATGCAAGACCTGCATATCAGGGAAACATTGGCTCTTGCCCAAAAAGCCGATATCATTATTACCGGCATCGGTTCACTCGAATCCTCGCTTGCCCCCAGTCAAACCTGGCTCGGATATCTGAGCAAAAAAGAAATCGAAAATTTGCGTCGCCGTGGCGCTGTGGGTCATATCTGCGCCCATCACTTCGATATCAATGGGCAAATCCTCGAGATAGACCTGCACAGAGGCATCATTGGCGCCGGTCTGACTCCCCTGCATACTGCACCCCAGGTTATAGGCATTGCCAGTGGTTTTGAAAAAAGCCGTGCCATTTTGGGTGCTTTGCGTGGCAAACACATCAACACGCTCATCACCGATGATATTACCGCACAACACTTGTTATCCCAAAGCGACAGCATGGCTTAAATTCGTATGCATAAGAAATACCTTGTAATGAACAAAAAATCCGCATACCGGTTTCACCGGTATGCGGATTTTTTAGTCTACCAGAAAGGTTAACTTCCGGGGACATAAGAAACCCACGACTTC
>CAZXCC010000098.1:0-10002 GCA_964638945.1 uncultured Veillonellaceae bacterium
ATAGAGCCCTCCAGCATGGTCATAATGACCGTGACTGACAACGACAGCATCAATGGAATCCGCAGGAATCCCAAGCAGACTCAGATTGTTGACTATGGCCGACGATTGGCCTGCATCCAGCAAAATGCGCCGGTCTGCATGTTCTATCACTAATGAAAATCCATGTTCACCCAAAAACGGCCGTTTCGCACTGATTGGAACCGTGTTGTCCATTGCAACTGTAATTTTCATGATGAGAATTCCTCCACTCTATCCCACGATCATACTTAATGCCAGTACCGCAAACAGTCCGACAACCGAAGCAATCGTCGTTGACAGCGTATACGTTTTAAACAGATCTCCCATGGACATGCCAAAGTATTCCTTCACGAACCAAAAACCCGGATCATTGACATGTGACAAACCAATTGCGCCAGCTCCAATAGCTACAGCAATCATTGCCGGATCTACTCCCGGATACATCGGCAATACCGGTGTTACCAGGCCGACTGCGGTAATCATCGCAATGGTGGCTCCGCCTACGGCAAAACGCATCACCAGCGATACAGTCCAGGCAAGAATCAGAGGATTGATTCTCCACGCCATGAGTATTTCTTTAATGGCTGCGCCAATGCCGCTGTCCATCAGGATTTTATTGAATGCGCCGCTGGCGCCGATGATCAGTAAAATTGCAGCCATCGGACCAATAGCCACTTCGCTGAATTTTTGCAGTTTCGCCATATTCATACCGCGGTTGAGACCCAATGTCCAATAAGACAGAAACACAGAAAGGAACAATGCTGTTACCGGGTCGCCGATGAAATTGACATATACCATGACTGGATGCGCCTTACCCAGGATAAATTCCAGCGCAGTTTTGGATATCATCAACAGCAAAGGAAATAAAATGGTAAACAAGGTTATGCCGAAAGGCGGCAGTTTGTCTTCCGGCGTTGGCTCAGCTGTACAAAGATGCGCAGGAGGATTCAGCACAAAGCGATTGCCGAGTGCTTTGGAAAATATCGGGCCGGCTACAGCAGCGGCAGGCAAGCCAACAATCAGACCATAAAAAATCACTTTTCCCAAGTCCGCTTTCAAACCCACCGCTACAGCCGTAGCAGCCGGATGCGGCGGCACAATGCAGTGCACAGTCAACAGGCCGATAATCATGGGAATACCGATTGTGACGAGTGACATTCCTGCCTCAATAGCTACGCAATACAACAACGGCATGAGCAAGACAATTCCAACCTGGAAGAAGACCGGTATGCCGCAGATAAAACCAACAATCATCAGGGCCCAGTGCGCATTTCTTTTACCCAGCTTATCAATCAAGGTGCGTGCAAGTCGTTCTGCTCCGCCGGAAACTTCCATCATTTTTCCGACGATTGCGCCGAGTGCGAGTATTGGCGCCAACATTCCCAGAAAACCACCCATGCCGCCTTCGATGGACCCCAAAATTTTTGCAAACGGCATACCTGTTGTAAATCCGATAAAAAAACAAGCTGATAAGAGAGCCACGAACGCATGAAGTTTGACACGGACCGTCAAAAAGATAATTAGAGCGATTGCCAGAAATAAAATTACCAACATCCCGGTAGTACCCATCTTGTCGCCTCCACTCATTTTGTTCAACATGCTTAATACAATTTGAGAGACCCAAAATGTTCTCCCTTGTAAAAGCATCCTCTTTATCCCATAATATAAACTATGACAAATTATCGCAATTGACGCATTATACTAAATTTCCCTGCGATCAATAAATTTTATTGTACAATATGCTGAATTTTTGTATTCACCCTGGAATTGTTTTTGGGAGGTGCTTTGATGATTATCAGTGAGGAATTGTCCCAGCGTATAGTAGATTCAGCCATGCTCCTAGTTCATCGAAATGTAAACATCATGAACCGGGATGGGATGATTATTGCTACCGGCCATCCACACCGGCGCCACACATTTCATAAAGGAGCCAAAGATGTTATCGAAACCGGCATGGTGATAGAAATCTATCCCAATCAGCTGGAACAATTCCCCGGAGCTCTCCAGGGCATAAACCTGCCGATTGTTTTTGACGAACAGGTCGTCGGTGTTGTCGGTGTGTTTGGCATACCGGAAGAAGTCCGGGACACGGGACGTCTGGTGAAGGCCATAACTGAACTAATCCTTGAACGGGAATTGATGCAGGAGGAAACACGTTCCCGCTATAAACTTCGGGAACAGTTCCTGGAAACGGCACTGACCGGAGACACAGTGCAATCTCTTCCCAAGCTCAAGCGTCTTGCGAAATCCATGAACCTCAACCTTTCCCTTGCTAGAGCCGTCTCCGTCATACCGATAACTCCATTTATCCGCCAGGCTGTTTCCGGTTATGGTTCATCCGAATTGGTTCTGGAACGCTCAATCGAAACTGTATTGCGACATGTTGCCCAATCCGGGCTGATTGGCGAACAAGACCTGGCCGTTGTCTGGGACGAACAGCTGGTTCTTTTGAAGACATTTATTGGTACATGGCAACAAGAAGCTTTGCTGCAATGGGGCCGCTCAATGATTGATAGTATGCAGAAACTCAACTCCGAAATCGCTTTTTGCGGCATTGGCAGTCTGGCAAGCGTAATCGGCGGCTATGCCGCGTCCTACAGACAAGCCGAATACTGCCTTGCGACCTGCCATGCTGACCAACCTCTGCGAACCATCTACGACCACGATCTCCTCATAGGATATTCCCTCCTGGAAGCTAGTGGACCGGCTTTCTTCTCCGCAATGGAGCCGTTGACTGCAAAGTTTCACAAATTTATCGCAAAAAAAGGAGAAGGCCGTGAAACTTTGCAGGCGGTTTTGAATTCAAACCTCAACCTCAGCAATGCTGCCCAAGCCCTGCACGTCCATCGCAATACCCTGATGTTCCGGTTGGATCAGTTCCGGACTGCTACTGGTCTCGATCCTGTGCACAGTTTTGAAGATGCTGCGTTGTGTCGAATACTCCTGGAACTGGAAAAGGCGCAATTGTTTGCGTCCTTCGAATCGTAAATCAACGTATATCTTCCGTCCCCTCTGTTAATATTGTTCCAATTTTTTTCGTGATTTATAGCGATGATTTTTCAAACGCGTAAATTGCAAAACAAATGACTGAAGGAGTAGCTCTGCTACTCCTTCAGTCAACTACAATGGTTTTTCCTATTATAAGAGGGAATCATCAGTGTATTATGAATGTCCGCATTCATCATGATGCTGATGCTCATGGCAAACAGAACCTGTGGTCTTCAGCATGCCTTGCAGATATTGTTCCGCAGCAATTTTTGCCTCCCCTTTAGCGCCAACAATGACTTCGATTCCTTTTTCGTTGAAAATCTCGATTGCACCAGCACCCATCCCACCAGAAATAATTACATTGACGCCCATGTCATTTAAAAAATTGGGCAAAAACCCTGGTCGATGACCAGGATTGGGAATAGACTCACTCTTCACAATCAAGTTGTTTTCTGCATCGAAAATATTAAAGTTCACACAATGTCCAAAATGTTCTGTTACCATTTCGTTTTCACTAGCGACCGCAATTTTCATTTTCTTTCCTCCGTTTCCCTCTTTGGTTTCTTCCTTTTCCAGGATTTCAGCAACGCGCGTAAACCAGTTATAGTCATATAATTCAATATTACCCTGGTCACAGGCTTCTGCAATTTTCGGATCGATTGGCAGACTGGCAAGGATATCCAAATGATGCTTCTTTGCGATTTTTTCAATATGACTGTCGCCGAATATTTTGTATTCTTTATCACAATCCGGGCATTTAAAATATGCCATATTTTCAACCAATCCATAAATAGGTATGTTCATCATTTTCGCCATTTTAACCGCTTTGGATACGATCATCGAAACTAACTCCTGCGGAGAGGTCACAATGATAATTCCGTCGACTTTTATGGATTGGAACACAGTCAGAGGCACATCTCCCGTTCCTGGAGGCATGTCGATAAACATATAGTCGATATTGCTCCATATAACTTCTGTCCAAAATTGTTTCACGGTGTTGGCAATGATTGGCCCACGCCAAACCACGGGGTCTGTATCATTTTCCAATAGCAGGTTGATTGACATGATATCTATATCTGTTTTACTTTTTGTCGGAAATACACCAAGCTCATTTGCAGTTGCTTTTGCAGTGATACCGAAGGCTTTAGGAATGGACGGTCCCGTTACATCCGCATCGAGAATAGCAACTTTATGCCCTCTTCTGTTCATTGCTACCGCAAGCAGGGAAGTCACCAGTGATTTTCCAACGCCACCTTTACCGCTTACAACCCCGATGACCTTCTTTATATTGCTCAGTTCATGGGGCTTTTCAGAAAAATCGGTTTTCGGTTCTTTCCTTTCGGCACATTCATCTCCGCAGCTGCTACAGGTTTGATTACAATTTTCGCTCATGATTTACTCCCCTTATCTCTACCTTTGGTGTCATACGCTTACCGCACAACCCTCATTGAATAAATACCCGATAGTCTTGTCAAATATCACTTTTGCGGCCCTGCCTGACAAACAATCTATATCCGCTATGCTCCGACCTTGATTGACTGCCTCCACCGCTTTGGAATCATAGGGAATTTTTCCAACAAACAGCAGTCCCTTTTCCTCGCAAAATGCTTCTACTTCGTCAGTTTTTTGAAAATTGGTATCGTACTTGTTAATACACACAACAACTATTGTTTGAAAAATCTTGGCGGTATCAACGATGCGTTTCATGTCGCTTATGCCTGACACAGAAGGTTCTGCAACTATCAACACCATATCCACGCCACTTATTGAAGCAATAACCGGGCATCCAATGCCTGGCGACCCGTCGATAATCGATAACTCCACATCGTTAACCGCTGACCTCATCTGTTTTTTGACTTCAGTGACAAGCATTCCTGATGTACCGCTTCCCATTTTGAGCTGGGCTGTGGAAAACACCGCATCGTTCTGATATAGCATCATTACTCCGGCTACAACGGGAACGAGAGATATAGCCCCTGTCCGACAAACTTTTTCACAAACACCACATCCTTCACAGGCATAGCCGTCCACGTTATATTCGTCCCTTGCATGAATCGCATCGAATCTGCATGTAAGCTTGCACAATCCACATTGATTGCACCGTTCCTGATTGATTACTGCTTTTGGCATTCCATAATAATCCGTTCGTGTGGGCTGAACTGAATGCTTCATAACCAAATGCAAGTTCGGTGCATCGACATCACAGTCTGCGTAAGCTCTTGCCATGGACAACCTGATAAAAGCACTGGCGATTGTTGTTTTTCCCGTACCGCCTTTACCGCTAAGAATTAACAGTTGTTTCATGTTTCACCTCCCCAGTTACAACCTGTAATAAAGAAGTGAAATGATTGCGATATTTTTGATTTTCCCTGACCAATATCTGCGCATTGGAATTCAATGTTCCAATCTCGTTATCAAAGGGAATCCTTCCCAAAACAGTAATACCTTTTTCGATACAGAATTTTTCTGACGGGTTTTCTCCTTCCATGCACTTGTTCAGTATCACACCATGCGGTTTATGAAACAACGTCACCAGTTCGTAAACCATGGCAAGGTTATGCGCTCCAAACAAAGTGGGTTCCGCCACCAAAATGCAATAATCTGCGTCCTTGATGCTTTCCATGACAATGCAGGCGCTTCCGGGCGGACAGTCGATAAATGTAACCTCCATGCGTTCCTCGATGTAGCTCAATAGCTTTTTGATAATCGGAATACCGGACGCTTCTCCTGTATTCAATATCCCCGTGATGACAGAAACGTTGCCCGATATTCCGCTTTGCACTTCTCCAATACATTTTTCTTTTTCAAAAATGGCTTTTTCAGGGCAGAACATCATGCACCCACCGCATGAGTGACAAACATCATCAAAAACAATCAATTTTTTATTAATGTAGGCTAAAGCGTTAAATTTGCAAAACTTGACGCATTCTCGGCATCCATTGCATAGTTTTTCATCAGCGAAAGGAATCGTGACAAAAATTTTCTCTATTCCAAGCGAATTTGGCTGAAAAAAAAGATGACCATTGGGCTCTTCTACGTCACAATCGACATAGACTGCGTTATTTGCAGCTGCTGCCAGATTCACAGACACAAGCGTCTTTCCTGTGCCGCCCTTGCCGCTAAGCACAGCGATTTTCATATTATTTTCCACCATGTCCGTGAAAACCGGCATGGATCTCCTCAAGCAAGGGGAGTTTCCCTTCCACAAACGCATCGATATTTGCCTGTATTGAATCGAAAGCTATTTTATAAATTTTGATGTTTGCCGCCTTTATTACTTCTGCGGCATTCTCGCCACATCGATGGGTAAAAAGGGCTTTTACATCGTTATCGACTATGGTTTGCGCCGCCTTGATTCCTGCGCCGCCTTGACTGATAGCCGCACTGTTGTCCAGGAAAATACTTTCCTTGGTATCCATATCAAATACCAGAAAATATGGAGCACGTCCAAAAGAAAGACATAGACTTGATTTTATGGACTTTTCATCAACAGGAATTGCAATTTTCACTCTGTTTCATCCTCCTCCGTTATTTTCTCCGCAGGACCGTTTCCATGCCTATTGCGATGGCACCCCCCTCCCCCACAGGACTTCCCGAGACCATCACAAAGCTTGAAGTCACCGCCTACAATCCGCAATACCTTTCCATTCACCAGAGACTCTGCTATTTTTTTTCTAGCGTCATTATAAATCCCCTGAACGGTTGTACGGGCAATGTTCATTTGATTGGCACATTCTTCCTGTGTGTAGTCTGCCAGATCAATCAGCCGTATTGTTTCATATTCATCCACAGACATCGTAATACAATGCTCATGATTCATCGGAGCGTTCAGCGGCCCAAACCTGTCACTCTCCGGCAAATTACAAACTTTTCTCCATTTTCTTGGCCTTGCCATGATTTCCTCACCTCATTGGAAAAAAAATAAACCCGGGCGACAACTCCAATATTATTTTCAATTAGAATTTCTTTTTCAAAGGTACTGACGTTGTCAGTACCCTTCCTGTATTCCATTCATCAGCATGTTGTACCGCGGCGCTGGCAACCTTTCGCCTCATGACCATTTTCCCGCTGTCGCACTTCAACAAGACTTTCATTTTTTTTCTCTCTTACTTCATCCGGTGCGAAATACTCTATGTAGTGTCCTTCAAGAAACTTGGTCAGAATTTCGTTCACCTTCCCGCTTCCCACGCAGTACACTTTCACTTCACCGGCTCGAAGCGTTTTTAGGGCTTTTGGGCCTATTTGCCCGGTAATCAGAACTTTTACGCCGCGACTTAAAATCGTCTGTGCAGCCTGAGTTCCCGCCCCATGTTCCATTTGTGCATTTTGCGTATTTTCATATGCTTCCCAAGTATTATTCCGCGTATCAAAAAAAAGAAAATACGGCGCCCGTCCGAATCGTCCGTCCATCATCCCAAGTGCACCGGCTGTAGCAGCAGTAATCGCTATTTTCATCACAATCCCTCCTGATCAGTAATCATAATGGTGCTAAAGTAACAGGGGGTGCTCCATATTACTTTTGTACCTCAGATATTTTTTCCAGCCGCATGCAAACAGTTTCCAGTTTCTTTTGAAGAAGATCCTTTTCTTTCATCAGTAATTCCTTTTCATTCACTCCGTTCGTATCCTCAGAAATAAACCTGCCTGCCCTTCTGCGACTTACACTACCGGCTCCAAATCGCCTGCCGCAGGTAAAGACTCTTCCTGTCTGCGCGGCATGCCCGGCAACATCTCCAGAGCATAAGCCCAGTCCTTGTCCCCTCATTTCTCCACGCCCCATGGGACCTGTTCCATCTCTTCCTGGCATCTTGCTCACCTCCAGATAATTATTGACATATGTCATTTTTATTTCTTATTATACTTTATTTTCGACATATGTCAATAATATTTGATAGTATTTTGAACCTGCAAGGAGTTCACCCAATCATGCCGGTGACTGGGTGAACTCCTTGCAGAAGAACGATATTCTACAATGATTGAAAAATTTTAACCGCCTTTGCTAAGGTCGTGCACTCTTCCATACGTATACAACGACGTAACGAAGAAATGAATTTTTTTCCATGCCATTGACTTCGTGGTTGTGTGTTAAGCCAAATCAACTTTTTCACTTTCTCGGCAATATGCCCCAGTTCTCGAATGGCAAAATCCGGGTCCACAGTTTCTGCATCGCTCACTACGAATAAACAGGTTGATGGACTCAACACTCCGGGGTACCCGACCCGCAAATCATGAAACGCCTGTCCCAGGTTGGTTCCCCTCCCCACTTGGGTGGTTCTCTGCAATAGCCAGTCTCTCACTTGCTGAAAATCGTTGTTCTGTCGAAAAAAATCCGTCACTTCTTCCATGCCTCCGGCGCACACAAAGGCGCGGCTGGCGTTCGTCGTCTGGGAAAGCCCGAACAACAGCGGCAAGGTAAAAGGAATATGCTGAATCATTGACGCGGAAACATCACATAATATCACTATCCGGGGACGACGCAGACGCGGACGTCGAAAATCCAGAGCAAACATTGCTCCGCCGAAACGAAAGCTACGGCGGATACTGCGTTTCACATCGATCAAACGGGAACGATGCGTATGCTCCAACCGTCTGGATGGACGCACTTTCAGCCGGTTCAGCAAACGCCGGAGTCGTTCCACCAGAAAGGGAAAATCAGCAGGACTGGTATACACAAGCTCTTTGTGACTCAAAGCTCTTCCTGTGTTCCCGCCACCTTCCCCGCCTCCTCCAAATGGAGCATGCGGAATCTCCATCTGTGCCAAAAAATCCTGGCAGACACTGCCGAACATTGCTCTTTGCTCAGGTTTTGCCGTTAAAATAGTTTTGAACACTTTTAACGGCATCTTCAAGTTTGCCCTTAAAACGGGTTGAACTTTTTTTTTACCGCCCGCTCCAGGAAAGAATCTTTTTTAACGGCAATATCATTGCCTTCCCAGCGTTTATTTAGCATAGCACAGAAATTTTCGAATCCGACATTTTTGACAAACAGGATGAAATCATGATGATTCTTCAATAACAACCCCAATGTCTGTTTTACAGTTTCCGGCGTCAATTGGCTGCACCCCATATCCACCAGAACTGTGGTCCAGTCAATTGCTTCGGCAGTGGAGGGAGGTTTCTCCAAGTCCAGTTCCTGCCGCAAATATTGCATAGCGGTGGTGATTTCCCATACGAGGCGTTCTGGAGCGCCGGGAGCTTTGAGCTGCAGAATTTCAGTTTCTTTTTCCGGTGAGGGGTAATCAATATACAGATATACACAACGACGACGTAATCCATCAGAGAGTTCCCTTTCCTGATTGCTCGTCAAAACGACCACCGGAATATGAATCGCCCGTATGGTACCTATTTCCGGAATGGACACCTGAAAATCAGACAAAAGCTCAAATAAGAATGCTTCAAACTCTTCATCCGTCTTGTCAATTTCATCGATGAGCAACACTGATCGCCGAGGGGAACGGATTGCCTTGAGCAATGGTCGTTCCAGCAAATATCGCGGGGAAAACAGCTCTTCCTCGACGGAATCTTCGCCGCAGGAGTCTCGCGTCATCTGGATTTTCAACAATTGAGCCTGATAGTTCCATTCATAAAGCGCCTTACTCTCATCGAGTCCTTCGTAGCATTGCAAACGGATAAGTTCCGTCTCCATTGCAACGGCCAACACTTTGGCAATCTCTGTTTTCCCAACTCCCGGAGCGCCTTCGATTAATATAGGGCGTCCCAGGTTTAATGCCATAGATATGGTAATGATCAATTCATCATCACATATGTAGTTTTCGTCAGCAAATGCCTGCCTGAGAAATTTTAAATTAATATCCATAATGTATCTCAATCGTCCTTATACAGCATTATCCAGTCGCGCAAAACAGGTGGCGGCCCTGAACAAAGTAAAATCATTGATTTATGTCATTTTCCCCCGAACTGGAAGACGAACCGTAAATATAGTTCCCAGACCCGGCTGGGAGTCAACTGAGATTTGTCCGTTCAATCGCGCCACCA
>CAZXCC010000099.1:0-9963 GCA_964638945.1 uncultured Veillonellaceae bacterium
CCCTTTCCCGCAGCAATTCCAGGGGACGGCGGAAAAGGCGGGACGCCATGCAGCGTTCCAAACGCAGGCGACGCTGTACCAGTCTGTGCTGCAATGATTGTCGAAGGCGCTTTTGCGCCGATTCCAGCCGGCGAACCAACTCCACCCTGTCCGGAACTGCAAGTTCGGCAGCCTGCGAGGGTGTCGCCGCTCTCACATCGGCAGCAAAATCACTTAACGTAAAATCCGTCTGGTGTCCCACAGCAGAAATGACCGGTGTCTTTGCAGCTGCGATGGCCCGAACTACACGCTCATCGTTAAAGGCCCAAAGTTCCTCGATGCTGCCGCCTCCCCGGCCGATGATGATCAAATCAACCCTTCCTGAGCGATCCAGCCAATCGATGCCGCGGGCAAGCTGTGCGGGCGCTTCATCACCCTGTACCTGCGCAGGAAAAAGTAATACGGGAATGCCGCTGTTGCGTCTTTTTATCACGCTCACAATATCCCGCAGCGCTGCCCCCGTAGGAGAAGTCACCACACCCACCCGGCGGGGTATTCTTGGCAAAGGCTGCTTGCGCGATTCATCAAACAATCCTTCGGCCGCCAATTTTTCCCGCATTTTTGCAAACGCAGCACTCAGGTCTCCCAACCCGTCGGCAACCATGGTATCGGCATAAAGCTGATACGAACCATCCCGCTCGTAAATTGAAACATAGCCTGACACTTTGACCATCGCTCCATCCGACGGAGCAAACTTCAAATTTATCGCACGACTGCGGAACATAACACATCGCAGAGATGCGCCGGCATCTTTTAGCGTAAAGTAGCAATGTCCGGAATGATGACGACGAAAGTTGGACAATTCCCCTCTAATCTGCAAATGTCCCAACAACTTGTCATTTTCGAACAACCGCCTGATATACGCGGTAAGTTCAGTCACGCTCATTACTTCTGCAGCATGATTGCACAGCATCTCTTCACCCCGCCAGACGGGATAAAGCCCAACAGGCTGCACCCACCGCATTGTCGCCACTAAAACGTGATTCCGGCCACACAACGGATATATCGCACTGTTTCAGCAGTGTATCGGCAATCCGGGAACGGATAAATGAATTGGCAGCAACACCGCCAACCAGCAGCACCTTATTTAATCCGGTCTGTTCCGCTGCACAGCGCAGTGCACGGATGAGTGATCCAGCAATACAATACTGAACGGAAGATGCCACCGCTGCGGCTTCGGGCTGCTTGCCGAGCCATCGCATTACATGGGTTTCCGGTCCGGAAAAACTGATGCGGGTTCCTTCAACTGATATGGGAGTCATGGGCGGATCAGCCGCATAAGATGCCGCCAGTCTTTCCAGATGGGAGCCAGCTGGAAATGGAAGCCCCAGCGCAACTCCCACCCTGTCGATGAATTGTCCTGCGTGCAGGTCGACGCTACCTCCCAGAAGTTCCAGCTCAATGGCTTCCTCTGTTGATGTTGCTCTCAAAATTTCTGTTGTGCCTCCGGAAACATGCGCTGCCAAAAATTCAGGATCAGAGATTCCTCCAGCCGACCAAAGGCCAGCCAAAACATGGTTTTCCTGATGGCTGAGTTTAAAAACAGAACACGACAATGCCTCTCCCAGGCAAAGCGCCAAACCGCGGCCAGCGAGAAAAACCGGCATATATGAACCCTCGACCGAACGAGGCCGTACTGTCGTTCCGACCGCACTGATCCGTGCCTCGTTGCCAATCGACTGGCGAAGTTGCGTCATCAGAAGAGGCAGATTGCGAACATGCTGAAAAACCATTTCCGACTGCGACAGGCCCCTGCCACCCGGTTTTACTACCAAAGGAATGCGAAAATCGGCAACCAAAATACCATCCTGGTCCAAAGCCGCAAGGGAAGTTGTGTAGCAACTTGTATCGACTCCGAGCACGACTTCCATCTTACTCCGATATTCCCCGCACCAACGAACCAAGCACACCATTGACAAACCGTCCGGACTCGTCAGAACCATAATGCTTGGCAAGCTCTACCGCTTCATTGACTGCGGCCCTCGGCGGAACCTTCCCGTCTCCGTATTTTATCTCAAAAATGGCCATTCGGGTCGCTGCACGGTCAACGCCGCCCATCCGCTCCAGTTTCCAGTCGTGGGCAAGTTCGGAGATCAGTTGGTCGATCTCGGCCTGTTTGGCCAAAGTCCCTCGAACAACCCACTCCACATATTCATTTACGCTTTCCGGGACTTCATCATCCTGCATGGCATATACCGCAGCTATGACCTGCCGGCTGTCACCCCCGGTAAAGTCAATGTGAAACAACACTTGCAGGGCAAGTTCCCGCGCTTTTCTTCGACTCATGTCTTACTTGACGCTCCTATCTATCGATGGGTTCCCGGTGGTAACAATCTATCGATAATCTCCAGCAAATCTTCTTTTTCGTCAATTCTTTTCCCGATAACATAACCCACAATCATACAAAACAACACAAATAAAGCCTGAAAAAAGCCTATGGCGATGATCATCAGTCCGACCACCAGTCCAATGATAAGACCAAGGATTTTCCCATTATGCGCCTGCCATATTTGCTGCAGCAATATCGGATCCATCTTTAGCCCTCCTTGTTGTCAGTCAACACGTGATTTGCTCTTGAATTCATTGGAAATGTCGTTCACAAGAATCCGCACTTCGGTCATAGATACTCCCACTGTATTCTTGAGATATTCCTGAGTGCGTTGTTGAATTTCACCGGCCACAGTCGGAATATTGTACTCCGGTCCTACAACGATTTTCATGTCCACCTTTACTTCCTCACCCAGTTGCCTGATATGAACCTTGGCATTACGCACACCACGAGTGTGCCTGGCCGTCTTGGCTATCAGGTCTTCCACGGCTTCAATGGAAATCTGAACCACGCCCATCTCAGTCTGGTGAACGATCTTACTGGGACCTCGGCGCGAACGCACTCCCGCAAGCAGCAACCGGATGCTGACGAGGAAAAACACCCCGCCGACCAGGGCTGCTTCCCATTGGCCATAAATCAAAGACAGACCTTTCTGCCAATAATCCTGCGGCAAAATTTTCAGAGACAGCAAAATAGCAATTAAGGAGAGTACTGTCAGCAAAATCGTATAAATGGATAGAATGATCCTGTCAATAATGCCCATACTCCCGTATCCTCCCTATCGTACCCTCAGTTCTTCGTCTGTATCTCCCTGCGAGAAACCCACACCCTGCACATGCACATTCACCTCAACCACGCTCATGCCGGTAGCGGTCTCAATCGCTTCTTTAATTTTCTCCTGCACCTGCAATGCCACATCAGGAATTCGCAAGCCATATTCAACAACGATGTACACATCTACAGCAACCTCACGCGCACCAACCTGGACCTTTACGCCCTTGGCAGGGTTTCTTTTTCCAATCAGCTCCGCCATACCACCGATCAGACCGCTGCTCATACCGACGACTCCCATGGTATCCATGGCTGCAATACCGGCTATGGAAGCGATGACTTCATCAGCAATCCTCACACTGCCGATATCCAGGTAATGGTCCTCCGGTGATCCGTTCTTTTTTAAGTCGTCCATGTTTTTTCCTCCCTGCAACGAGGCTAAAAAAAGGTTATCTTGTATTTATATTCAACCTGCCAGGAAAATATCCCTGCTCAATAAAAAATGACTTGGCTTGTGCCACGTCCTTTGGACGCAGGCAGAAGCCTTCGTCGCTTTTATGTCTCAGAAAGTTTGACTTTCTGATAGACTAAAAAATCCCGCCGAAACGGGATTTTAACTTGGCAGTTATACGCCGTCAAAGGACTCAGGCTCGTTCCAGATAGTCACCTGTGCGCGTGTCAATTCGCAGGACATCGCCAATATTAATGAACAGCGGCACTTTCACCACATGCCCGGTTTCGAGTTTGGCGGGTTTCGTGCCGCCTGTTGCGGTATCGCCACGGATGCCGGGATCGGTTTCAACAACAGTCAGTTCAACAGATACAGGCAGTTCAACGCCCATGACGGCTCCTTGATAAAACTGCACACCGATGTTCATATTTTCTTTGAGGAAGTTTTTCGCCCCTCCCAGTTGCTGTGCGGTCAATGAGGTCTGCTCATAGTTCTCGTTGTCCATGAAATGATATGCGTCATCCGCTTCGTAGAGAAATTGCATCTGCCTGTTGTCGAGGTGGGCTTTCGACAATTTTTCCCCTGCGTTGAAGGTTCGTTCAACCACAGCACCTGTCCGGATATTTTTCATTTTTGCCCGAACAAATGCTGCTCCTTTCCCTGGTTTAACATGCTGGAAATCGATTACCTGCCAGGCATCTCCATCCATCTCCACTGTAACCCCATTACGAAAATCATTACTCGAAATCACGGTTAATCCTCTCCTTCATTAAAATGCAAGTTCACAGGGCGCGAAGAACACCATCAGGCAAGTTCCATCAGAGCCTTATCCATTTTGCTTAGAATCCTGCACCCGTCTTCCGTCACAACAACCAAATCTTCAATACGGACACCACCCCAACCCGGCAAGTAAATCCCCGGTTCCACCGTTACAACCATGCCGGCCTCAAGCCGTGCTTCACCGGCGGAAGGAGCTAATCGCGGATTTTCGTGAATAACCAGACCGACACAATGCCCCAGTCCATGACCGAAGTTTTCACCAAATCCGGCTGCTGCAATCACATTTCTGGCAGCCTGATCCACTTCTCGGCAAAATGCACCGGCACGAACTGCAGCCAAGCCTGCCAACTGGGCTTCGAGTACGATGCTGTATATCTCGCGCTGCCTGGATGTCGCCGTCCCCATGCAAAAAGTACGGGTCATATCCGAGTGATACCCCTCTACCACAGCGCCAAAATCAATCACAACAAAATCCCCTTTGGCAATCCTGCGATCGGAAGCAACGCCATGGGGCAGAGCTGCACGCGGTCCAGACGCAACAATGGTCGCAAAAGCCACCCGCTCCGAACCTCTGATTCGCATTTCATATTCCAGTGCAGCTGCCACAGCAGTTTCACTCTCACCAGGCCTTATCAGAGGAAGAATTTTCTGCAGGGACTCATCGGCAATCGCCGCCGATGCGATAATCTTTTCTATCTCTTCCGGCATTTTTACAGACCGCAGGCCGTCAAGCTGTACCGGAACCCAGACTTCATTTCCGATTTTGACAGTCATACGGGAAAATTCCGCTACCGTCAAAAAATCCTCTTCAAATCCGATCTTACCCTGCACCGAGTCTTTCAGCCATTCCAGCGCCGCATCCAGAGGGCTTCCCGGACTGCGTACGACCTGAAAATCCGGTGCAGTCCGCGTGGCTTGTTCCACATAGCGAAAATCGACGAAAATCTTCCGTTCGGCAGCCGTCACTACCAGCACACCGGCGGTTCCGCAAAATCCACTGAAGTAACGAACATTTTCCCGTTTACAGATCAATAGTGCGCTGAGACTTCGAGCATGCAGCCACCCCGGTAATTTTTCGTGATGTGACCTCAATCTGTTGAACACTTCCGTTCTGCTTCATCCGGCGTCGCCGCCATCGTACACGCTATTTTGATTTATTTATTTTATCATACGCCCCTGCGTTTGGCTACTCAGTGAATATCCAGAGACAATCTCATGATAATAAAGCAATCACTTTCAGGTAATTGCCGGGATTGTCCGCAATATTTTTCACAAAAGCCGGAACTTCTCCAAAGGATATTGTTTTGCTTATCACTGCCTCCACATCAACCTTGTGTTCAGAAATCAGGCTGATACTCTCCGGAAAAGCGTGAAAACTGTTACGCGACCCGACGATATCCAACTCTTTTTTGGTAAACAGCGCTGTAGGCAACGAAGTTTCACTTTTGGGCCAGCCAACCAAAGCGATCCGTCCGGCATAGGAAACATAATCGATGCTGCTGCGTATTGCCGCGGCATTCCCCGATGCCTCGACCACCACTTCCGACATCCTCCCGCCTGTAATCGCCCGTATTTCCTCGACTGCATCGGTTTGCACCGGATTCACCACATGTTTGACGCCCAGCTTTTGTGCAAACAGCAATCTTTCTTCAACCGGATCCACCATGATGGGAACAGCCCCCAGAGATAAAGCATATTGGGCTGCCAGAAGCCCGATCGGCCCGGAACCCGTTATGGCCACATGTTCTCCTTTTTTTACACGGGAGCGTCTCACCGCATGCAAGGATATGGTCAAAGGCTCGACCATGGCCAGTAAATTCCAGGGAATATCGCCATCCACCTTGTGTACCAAGTGGCGGGGGTGTGAAAAATATTCTGACATGGCTCCGTCAATATGCACGCCCAGCACTGTCAGGTTTTCGCAGCAATTTGTCCGACTGTTCATGCAGGGATAACATTTTCCGCAATAAACGTACGGTTCCAGCACGACATGGTCACCTGCCGACAGAGTGCTGTCGCCTTCAGGTGCTTCGAGCACTTCGCCGGCCACCTCATGTCCGATGATACGGGGATAGGTAACCAAGGGGTTCGTCCCCATGTAGGCACCAATATCAGAACCACAGATACCCAGGCTGCGAACTCGTATCAATACTTCGTCACTTTTGCGAGATGATTGCGGAATCTCCGCGATTTCAATCTTACCCGGTTCCTTCAATAAAACTGCTTTCACAATATATCACTCCCTGCTTTCGAATTCCCGCAGTTCAGCCGCATGGATATTATCTGATTCCGGCCCCCAAATTCCTGGCTCTTTCCAACCCATCAGTCCGACATACTTCCCCCTTTGCCGTCACTCCATCAACAGTGACAACCCCCAAATCCTCCCACTTTAAATATCCGGCAATTGCCCGATACGTTGCCACAATCGGTTCAAAAACCCGAGTCTCCGCCAAGTCAGCACCAACAGCAAGCAAAGCGCATTGAGATACATGGTGTCCCACCAATGCTTTTGCATAGAAACGGTCTATGACACACTTAAGTTGAGAAGAAAAACCGAAGAAATATACAGGAGTAGCAAATACCAGCACCTCGGCAGCCTCAAGCAGGGGATAGATTTCATCCATGCCGTCACGATGCACACATTTTCCTTCATGAGAAAAGCAGTACTGGCAATCAACACAGCCATTGATTTTATAACGGGACACATTAACCTTGCTGACAACATTTCCATTCAACCGGGCGCCTTCAATAAAAGCATCTGCCAGCATGTCCGAGTTTCCCTGCAGTCTGGGGCTACCTGCCAAAACCAGAATATTTTTCGGCACAAATTGCCACTCCTTCCAGTTTTTTGTTCATTCATCACTTTCTTCGAAAAAAGATCTGCTCTCTCTCACAATATCGCTGAACCAGGCTTTTACACTCTAACTGACGAAGATGGGACAGCGCTTCGCCTGTGGCAAAAAATTTCTGCGCCGGCGCCACTTCATCCCAGGAACTATACACCATGTCCCAGGTCATGAGAGCAGCGACCTGATAGCCGGTTAACGGCCCCGCTGCCAAAACGGCATATGCTTCATCCAGACGATGCCGATGATGCTCTTCCAATTCGATAATCCGCCCTCGACAGTCAGAAAAAAGACGCCTGTGCCCAGGCAGCACCATGTCGACAGGCAATGCAGAGATTTTTTTCAGAGACGTCAGGAATGCGCCCAGCGGGTTGCCTGTTTCCCTGTACCAGGTGATGTTCGGGGTGATGTCACCCAAAATATGATCTCCGGAAAATAGAATCTTCCGTTCCGGTTCATAGAGACAGATATGACCCTCGGTATGGCCAGGTGTTTCAATGCATTGCAGATTGAAGCCTCCAACGGAGAGAATATTCCCTTCGCTGACAAAGCGGAATTCGAGAGGTTGTTTTTCACCGAGATCATTTCCTGGATGCCGTTCAATCGCTTTTTTTGCTTCCGACGGAAAAAAACCGTTGCGACAAGCGGCCGTGAATAAAAAATCCAAAGGAGAAGCAGTGATGAGGTTATCGTTGATTACCGCAGCGTCTGTATCGCTGGCATATATGATAGTCGACTCGGTTTTGATAAAGGGAGCTACTCCCCAGTGGTCAGCATGCATATGCGTCAAAAAAATGTCTGTTTTGTTCATGTCCACACCAAGCTCCGCAATCCCTTCCTGCAATGCAAGCAGAGCGGGTTGGCAATTCTGTCCCGTATCAATCAGGAGATTTCTGTCACTCCCTTTGATAAGGTAAGAATTTGTTGCCTTTAGCGGACTCCGGGGAATCGGAATTTCCATGCGAAAAATCCCAGGCAAAACTTCTTCAGTCAAAAGTGTTCACGTCCTTCATATTTTTGCCACTTATTGATGCCAGAGAATTATAGAGGATTATTTGGATATTATTATATGCCAAAAATCCGTCGCACTCAATTTCGCTATCGGAATGCATTGCAAAAATGTCACCAGACAGGAAACACTGGTCTTAAGAAAACCCGGCTTGCGCCGAACATCTGGCGACAGCGGAAGTCGTGGGTTTCTTATGTCCCCAGAAGTTAACCTTTCTGGCAGACCAAAAAAATGACAAGAAAGTGCTGATTGCAGACTTCCCTGTCATCAATATATACAGTATGTTCACTCCCGGTCACACAAAAGATGTGGCAACTATTTACAGACAGCACGTACGCTTGATAATATGAAGAAAATGAGGGAAAAGGAGCGGTTTCGTCGTGTGGTTGTATGTCCTGCAGATTTTCGCCATAATTCTTATTGTTTCCCTGATTGCTGTAGGTCTAATGCTATGGTTGCGACGCATGGTCGGCGTTCATCGCTTGCGGATGAATCACGAAGTTGCAGGAGTCGTATATGCTGTTGTCGGCACAATTTTCGCTGTAACTGTTGCATTAGTCGTCGACACGGTTCACGATGAATATCTGATTGCGGAAAAACGTGTTTCTGCGGAAGCGTTCCAAATTTCCACCCTGTACATATTAGCAGACTGGTTTCCTGCAAATGGCGGCCCCGAACTGAAACAGAGCCTGATTCAGTATGTCAGGGCCGTGGTGGAAACAGAATGGCCCCGTTCCATCAGCATGCTGAACAAACCTTCCGCTGAAGCGGATCAGGCTTTTCAGCAAATCGCGCTTCAGGTTCGCGGACTGCAGCCTGTAACACTGCATCAGCAAACTGCCTTTACGGAAATCGTACAAAGGTTTGCTTCACTCAATGAAACTCGCCGCTATCGTGTTTTCGACCACCATTCGGGGATCCCTTCCGCCATGTGGGTGATCGTAATAGCCGGTGCTCTTATCACAATAGGCTTTACAACGTTTTTCAGCATGGAAAGCACTCATGCACAGATTTTGATCATTTTTTTCGTCACTGCTCTGATATGCAGCAACATCATACTTCTATTCACTGTACATTACCCATTTGACGGCGTCAGCATCACACCTCCCTACCCCTTGATGGAATTGCTGAAACACATCTGATTTTTTCGTCCTCTCCACTTTACATGTTTGCGATGATTGCCGCAGCGAATTCTGATGTTTTTACCTCTCTGGCGCCTTCCATACCTCGGGCCAGGTCATAGGTCACGGTTTTTTGTAAAATCGTCTGTCCCAATGACTTCTCAATGAGCTTTCCAGCCTCTTTCCACCCCATATATTCGAACATCATCACTCCGGATAAAATTACAGAGCCCGGATTCATCTTGTCCATGCCGGCATACTTCGGAGCATTGCCATGGGTCGCTTCAAAAACAGCTGCATGATCGCCGATATTGGCGCCGGGCGCCATACCCAGTCCGCCCACCTGAGCCGCCATTGCATCTGACAGATAATCGCCGTTCAGATTCGGACATACCAGTACTTCATATTCCTTTGGTCGAAGTAAAATCTGCTGGAACATATTATCGGCAATCCGGTCGTTGATGATGATTTTCCCTTCAGTTGCAGCCCCTTGCGTCACCTCGTCTTCGGAAACCGTCTGTGCGGCAAATTCGCGTTTTGCCAACTCATAGCACCATGTCTTGAAAGCGCCTTCCGTATATTTCATGATATTTCCCTTATGTACAATCGTCACAGTC
>CAZXCC010000100.1:0-9859 GCA_964638945.1 uncultured Veillonellaceae bacterium
AGTTAACCTTTCTGGTAGAATGACAAAAGCTCATCGGATTTTTATCCGATGAGCTTGAGTACATATTTCAAATTTATCCGCCTTAGAGGCGAGTAATCAGCGCCATATATTCCAGGTCGCTTTCCCCCGTATTTTTTATGGCATGGCTCTGCCCGTCGTCGGTAAACATCACATCTCCAGCCTGAATTGGAGAAGTAACACCGTTGTCATCGACCTCCCCCGCACCGGACAGAAAATAGAAGACTTCAAACTCTCCCTGATGCCGATGGTACGAAACCTGTGCACCGGGTCGCAATACAACATGTGCGAACAATCGGTTCTTTTCATGCATCTGTTCCGGACCAATCAATCGTTTCACCGTTCCGCTGCGTTCATCGGTACGTTCTTCGACAGGGATTTCTGTTGAACGAAAAATCATTAACTATACTCTCCTCTCTCTTTTTCCAAAAGGAAGAAATTAAGCTCTTGCCAGGCAAACCTTCTCAGCCTGCTTCGATTGCCATCATAAGAAAACCGCAAAATGCTGCATTATCTACCCGCAGCAACTCGTTCACACATTGTTTCATCAGCATGATCTGCTCTCGATACGCCTGGTAAAATTCAAATGTTGGCCGCGCGTTATATTTGAGCCCGGTCAGTTCAAAGTGTTCTATGATCCCTTTTGCCGTTGTCGGTTTGACAAATACTTCCGTACTGGGTCGAAAATATATAGGGTACACTGTCAATAACGGCCATTTTGCAATTTTATATTCTTGAAGCAACCCGGTCATCCATCCAAAACCGACTGCCTGATCGCCATGCAGAAACTCTTTCAGTCCATGCGACAAATGCTCTTTTTCGCTGTCACTCATGGAGTGCACCGCATCTCTGAACTTTGGTTTTTCAAAAATCGAAACCAAAGAGGACTGACTGACAATTTTCACCATGGAGTCGGAAATTTGTGCAGAATGATTAAATTGGTCCAAGGCAAAGCTGTCCTGCGCCATTTTTATCATTTTTCCCACTTTGTGTTTCTTTACAATTTCGAGCATCTCGGGACTGGAAAACCCCTCTGGATAACGCGCAAAAAATCTTTTTTCCGCCTCTTTGAGTTTATTGACGTTCATCATATTTCCTCCTGTCCGACGGCATACTGTTTCACTACTATCGACTCTGCGTCGCGAAGAGTCTGATGTGGATACAATCATGCAACTCTCTTTACTATTTACATATCAAGAGTGGAAATCCTTCCCTTACTCACGCAATCCAAAAATACATATCATTTTCCTCCCGGGACTGACCAATATGCATGAGGCAAGTCTGCGAAATTTGCAGACTTGCCTCATGTTCAACTATATATCTGCATTTTCCCGCTATCCCCTTCGGGCTTCTGGTCAATCCGGATTATTTCCTAAGCACCGGCACCCATATTTCTGACCGATAATCCGGACTGCATAGATTCCCTTCAGGATACACTTCCACATCCGGACCATCGGCTCTTTCAAAACCACCAGAAGGGAAAAATTCGAGGTAAACCCGTTTTAACAGGCTCTGCATCGCCTGCGGCATCGGTCCGATACATTCAAAAACAGCCCATGTCCGGGCAGGAATATCAAAAGACTCCATGTCCTCCAATATTTTTCCTTCTTTTGTTTCGCTTGCGATCATGTAGGTAAAGTCCTGTGGGCTGGGAAAACTCTTACAGATCCCCAGAATCTTGCCACCAAGCATTCCCTCACTGTGCTGTACCAAATCACAGACTGTTCCATCCTGTTTGCAATCGGTCCAAAAACGGGGTATCACTTCCAGGTGCTTTCCATTGGTCATCGATGCCTGAACGGATTTCCCCATCACCGTCCAAGCTGCCCTTTCCACGATTTTGTAGTTCATTTCTCTGTCCCCTTTCAGCGAAATTGAAAAGGAAATCCTCGGATAGGCTTTCAGCGCAACCCCCGCATTACGAGCAGCTGTCGGCGTAACTCCATGCAGTTTTTGAAATGCCCTGCCGAATGAAATCGGCGAGTCATATCCGTATCTGCAGGCCAGATCAATTATTTTCACCTGCCGGTCTCGCAGCTCGCAAGCTGCCAGAGTCAACCTGCGGCGTCGGATATACTCTGACAGCGGCACATCGGTAATAAAGGAAAAGAGCCGCTGGAAATGGTAGACGGAGCAACAGGCCTTCTGTGCAGCCGTATTCAGGTCGATCTCTCCGTCCAGGTTTTCCTCGATGTACTGCAATGCTTCGTTAATCCGCTCCAGCCAATCCAAAACAATCATCCTTTCGCTATCAGAATAACAGAATAATCCTCCGGCTTCGCAACTTTTCGTGCACCGATTTGTTGCGTCCCCTGAGAATTTCAACAGGAAGCAATTCTGCGGTTTGTATCCGTCTTCTTCCCCAAAGCATAAAGCCCGCGACTTATTTCGCAGGCTTTATGCTTCGAAGAATCCATATTTCCATTTGGCAAACTACAATACCTTGGAAAGAAAATCCCGGGTCCTGGGATGCTGTGGATGATTGAACAGTGCATCCGGCGGGCCTTCTTCCAAAAACTGTCCTTCATCCATGAATAATATCCGGTCTCCCACTTCCCTGGCAAACCCCATTTCATGGGAAACAATGACCATCGTCATGCCATCATTGACCAACTGTTTCATTACACCCAGCACTTCGCCCACCATCTCCGGATCCAGGGCGGAGGTCGGTTCGTCAAAAAGCATGACATCCGGTTCCATGGCCAAAGCCCGCGCAATCGCGATGCGCTGTTGCTGACCGCCGGAAAGCGACGAAGGATAGGCATTCTCCTTTTCCGGCAGGCCTACCCTGCCCAGCAGGGAGATCGCTTTCCGGTATGCCTCCTCTTTGGAGACTTTCTTTACCAGCATGGGAGAAATCATGATGTTCTCCACCACGGTCTTATGGGGAAATAGGTTGAACTGCTGAAATACCATGCCGACTTTTGTACGGATTTTATTGATGTCTATTTTCGGATCTGTGATGCATTGCCCTTCAAAGATGATTTCTCCCGCTGTGGGAACCTCCAGAAGGTTCAGACAGCGCAGAAATGTGGATTTCCCGGAGCCGGAAGGACCGATCACCACAACGACTTCACCTTTTTTTATTTCGGTGGTGATATTGTTCAAGACACGGTTTGCCCCAAAACTCTTGCACAAACCCTTAGTGCGAATCACTGGCCTTCATCCTCCTTTCCGCCCAGTTGATCAGCCTTCCGAGCGAGAAGGTCAGGACCAGATAGAAAAGGGCTGAAATTAATAGAGGCTCCAGTCCCTTGTAAGTAGTACCCTGTACAACCTTAGCAGTGAATGTCAGCTCAGCGATTCCCAGAACATATGCCATGGAGGAACCCTTGATCACGGCCACAAATTCGTTGCCGATCGCCGGCAATATGTTTTTTATCGCCTGCGGCATGATGATTTCCTTCATGGCCATAAAATGAGGCATACCCAGACTGCGCGCCGCCTCCATCTGCCCGCGCGGCACGGACTGTATCCCCGCACGCACGATTTCCGCGATATACACGCTTGAATTGAGACTGATGGCGCTGATACTGGCAATCATCGCCACCATATTGCTTGGCAGGCTGGAAGAGTTCGGGCTCATGCTGACAAGCACATAAGCGACCAAAACCTGCAACAGCACCGGAGTGCCGCGCATCACCTCAATAAAGGCAAAAGCAACCATGCGCAGGGGATAGATTTTTCCCACGGACAGACGCGAAGTTTTTAAGGCATACACGAAAACTCCCACGGCAGTTGCCAGCACAATAGAAATCACAGAAATAACGAGCGTCAGCTTGATACCGCTAAAAAACATCGGCAAATAGGTGCCTACGAAACTAAAGTCCAAAATTTCTTCCCCTACCTCAGGCAAATAATAACTCGGGCATTATTTTTTCTGTGTCGACCCGGCAAGTTTGCAGGCCTCATCCACGTATTTCTGCATCTGGCCGGAATCGACCAGGCGCTTGATCGTTCCATTGAGCTGCGTCTGCAAAGCCGCCGAATTCTTGCGCAAAGCCACGGCTGTACCTGGGCTGTTGAGCGACGAGTCATCGATTACCACTTTATTCGCAATCGCAAATTCCGGGTTTGCCACCACAGCCATTTCACTCACGATTTTGGAAGTCACAATCCCGTCTATCTGATTGGACTTGAGGGAAAGGAACAGCGTATTCATGCTCTCAATTTTTGTATACTTTCCATCAGGCAACAGGGTCATCATCAATCGATCCTGCAGAGAAGAAAGCTGGACGCCAATTTTTTTATCCTTCAAATCGCCAAAGCTATTAAACTTGCCCAGATTTGCTTTGGTGGTCAGCACCACGTTCGTCCCTTTGTAGTAGGGAATCGTAAAATCCACAGTTTTCCGGCGCTCTTCCGTTGCCGACAAGCCGGAAATAATGATGTCGACCTGTCCTGACTGCAGTGTTGTCAGCAGCGCATCGAAAGCCAGTTCTTTCAGTTCCAGTTCCACGCCCATGTCTTTTGCGATGTCCTTCGCCATGTCCAGGTCAAAGCCAACAACCGTGTCTTTGCCATTGACCATGGCATGGAATTCAAACGGAGCGAATTCAGCATTGATCCCGACAACGAGCCGACCTTTTGCTTTTATCTTGGAAAGACTGTCATCTGCCGCAGGAGTGGCAGGAGCATTCGCCGCCGGTTTCTTATCCGGTGTGGAAGAACATCCGGCAACGGAGACTGCCATCAGCACCCCCAGTACAATCGCAAGGACGAGTTGCCACAGGTTTTTTTTCGCTTTCACAATTAACGACCCCTTTTCATTATAGTCACATATCTATACTTTACCATATTACACGCTTAATTGGTCAAAAACATTTTGCAAAAATAATGCCGTCCCTCGATACAGGACCGAATCATCCAGAACAAAGCGCGAGCTGTGCGCCGGATAAATCTCTCCGTCGGCAAAGGGCGCCGCGCTGTACAGGCGGAAAAAACACCCCGGTACCTGTTGATAAAAAAATCCGGCATCCTCGCCTCCCATCGATTCTTCCGTGCTGATATAAATATCTTCTTCAGGCAGAATTTTATGTGCTGACGCCAGAAAGCCGTCCACCATTGCCTTATCATTTTTGGTGGGCGGGTATCCGTTCAAAAATGTCACTTTATAATCTGCACGCATCGCTTTAGTTATGTAATGGACAACCTCTTCGATTCGCCTGAAAACGAAGTCCCGGGTAGCCAGGTCCTGGTTCCGGATCGTCCCATGCAACTCGACTGTATTGGGGATGATATTCTCTGCGCCATTTCCTCCGGTCATCGTGCCGAACGTGATCACGCAGGGAGCAAACGGACTGATTTCCCGGCTAATGATGAACTGAATCGCCGTTACCACCAAGGTGGAAATTGCGATCGGATCGACGCATAAGTTGGGCTGTGAGCCATGTCCGCTTTTGCCGATGATCGTAATGTCCACCTGATCATCTGCGGCTGAACTATTCCCGTATTTGACAATCACATCCCCGTTTTTTCGTGGTGTTTTGTGACTTTTCCGATCCACATGCAGTGCCAGAATAGAATCGACTTTCGGATTTTCGAGCACTCCGTCCTCAATCATGGGAAGAGCGCCGCCAGGACCTTCTTCCGCCGGCTGAAACAGCAGCTTCACCTGACCGTTCAACTCAGATTCGTGTTGTTTCAGCAGCTTCGCAGCTCCCAGTAAAATCGCCGTATGTGCATCATGCCCGCAGGCATGCATATGGCTATTCTGTGAACGATACTCAAAATCAGACTCTTCATTGATTCGCAGGCCATCCATGTCCGCACGCAATGCGACGGTTTTCCCGGTTTTTTTCCCAATCAGGGCTACGATACCGGAATGGCGTTCAAACGTCGAATAGGAGATGTCCATTTCATCCAGCCGTGCCTTCACAAAAGCCGAAGTTTTCGGCAAAATCAGGCCAATCTCCGGAATCTTATGCAGCTCTCTCCTCCACGAAACAATTTCATCGCTGATTTTTTTTGCCTCTTCCAACGCATTCATGTTTCCCACTCCATTTCTTTTCTGTAATCAGATTCTCTTTGCGGAACCGCCTCAATAAGGAAGCAGGCCGAGAATTTCTTCTGACCTGCTCCCCTACAGCATAGTCAAGGGTCCTTTTTATTCATTCCATATACCATTGCAGCTGTTTTCCCGTATACGAGTTGTTCGCCGTCCTCTGCGTGATGACCAGGAAGAGCTGATTGTCACCATTTCCATGTTTGTTGGGTTTGTTGATATTTAATATGTATTTGTCGGAAATAGCGAACAGGATGCCTTCATGACCGTCCCTGGCCTTGTAGGCGTAGTAGCCGTTGTCGTTGCTGACTGTCCTGCTGTATTTCCAGGTAGAAGTTCCGTAAGGCGGGTTAAAGTTTACTGTTACTGCCTTCTGTGCCCAGTAGGAAGGATCTTGGGCAAACAACAGGCTGAAATTGTAGAGGCCCGAACCATCCTGGATGAAAAAATTCACCGTGGAAGAGCAATGGTCTGGAAAAATCTTGTTGTGATCGTCACTTTGCCAGGTGGTGAGAGCAGGAGTTGTGCTGGATGATGCGTTGCCCGGCTTATAGACCTGGCCGTAAGGAAAATTGTCGCCCAGGTCGTGCCCTTCTGTCGATCCTTTGGCACCAATTTGCACATTACTGTTGGTCAGATTGATCAGGGTAAAGGTCCAGGCCGTGCTGGTGTCCATATTCTCATGCCCCAGCCAAATTCCGCTGACTGCGGAACAATCGGCCCAGACGGTACTGGGGCCGGCTGCAACGATGACCATGGCAAAAACCACTGTTACGACGGCTCTAAATATAGTTTTCATTGCGTAGCGCCCCTTTCCTTATTTCGCTCTATGCACAGGAGAATTTTGCCCAGGTGATTTGTGATCGCTGTTTTGCGTTGTGGAGGTTTTCGTTGTCGAGCCTGTCTGCATGGTTGCAGCATGCTTTTCAAATGCGGCGGCAAGTTTGGCCAGTACGCCTTCCTGCTCCTGCGAAAGTGCTTTGTGCGCCTGAATCGAGCTGTAAGCGCTCTTCAATATGGCCAGGTCGCCGGGACTCATGGTCCGGACCAGTTTGAACAGGGCTTTGCGCCCGTTCTTTCCTTCCCGTTTCACCTGTTGGCTGATCTGGTAGCCTGCCTTGCTGGCCGAAAGACTGACTTCTGTGGATGCAGAAATGGCGGCTTCCCAGTCCGTGCTGGTTGCAAGGGCCACTAGCAGCACCGGGACATTGCCGTCCAGAGTTTTATGACTTGCCTGTTTTTCCCTCAGAATGGCACTTCCCACGACAATATATGCCTGGGGACAGCCATTGGTGGTGGACTGCTGGGTAGCAACTCCATCGTACTGGGACGCTGTGTTTTCGTCAGAGCCGTAATCCGTTATGATGCTCGGAAGCTTGTTCACATTGCCGTCACTGGCCAAAATGAACGAATTGACATAAATCTGGTCCCAATCTTCATTGTTTTCATTGATCTCCTTACAATCCGTCACCAGCTCCACGGAGTTTGTGATAAAACCCGCCCAGGCAAGTGCGTCTTCCGGTTCCGCAATCATTGTCAAACCATCAACGATCACGGACGTTGCATTCAGAACGGTCTTGAAGATTTCGCTTTTCAAATTCTTGGTTTGCTTCACCCTGTCAAATTCAATCTGGAGGTTTACATTGCCTTTTTTGCCATTGGTGCCACACAGAGAGTCGCTATAGTTATCGCCGGTATCCACCGCCATGGTGTAGACCATAACCGCTTCTGCTTTCACATCGCTGGCGCCGCTGCCGGTATCGAGCCAGGAAATGACGAAGGAAGCGCCAGACTGTTTCGGAATCTTCGTCGGCACACCGGACGGACTGTAAACGATGGGACCTTCATCATAATCCTGCGGTGCCTGTTGGTACACCTTATTGACGAATGGGTTCGTTGTCAGAGACATGTCGAAGGGGGTGGTATTCACCAGATGCACGATGGCCGTCTTACGGCTGCTCACATCCCAGACCAGGTTGGGGCGGCTGGGCCAGGGTGGAGACGGTGAGCCGGCAAAAACAGGGGTCACAAAGGATACAAAGAGCAATACGGCTAAAACCAGACATCCCAGAGTTTTCCTGGCACCTGTTTTCATACGATTTTTTCACTCCTTTGCACTTGTTTGCGGTCCGGCTGGAACATTTGAAGATGCTAAGGTATATATTGAATAACCCTGCAGTGAATCCTGCTTTTTTCATCACTTTTGTTGCAGAATTTTATCGCTTTTCTTCAGAGAAAATGGTATAGGTGTCCTTTGCATAAACAAGCAGCAATGCGCTGACCAGGAGAAACAGAATGGAAGTAACCCAAAAAATGGCTGAAATACCGAAGAATAAGGAAAATACCCCTGCGCAGACCGGCCCCAGGACATTTCCCATCAACCCTGCGCCGCTTGTGATGCCATAAGCAGCGCCGCGCTTTTCTTCCGGGATGAGATAGGTGATGATCGTATTGGAGCTGGGGATCAACGCGCCGATACACAGACCGTTGAGGGCCCGCATCAGTGCGAATGCGATTACGTTTTCCGCAGCCAGCTGCCCCAAAAAGGAGACGGCCCCCAGCAAAGAGGCCGTAATCAGAATTTGCTTATGGGAAAACCGCCGGCTGATCATGCCCATGCCGGCCGACGACACCGCGCTGGTTACGCCGCCAATCGCTATCATCGTGCCTGAAATGCTCGCAAGGTTGGCGGAATCTGAAATGATGGTCCGGATGTATAACGGCAGAACGGGTCCCATGCTCTGCATGGCAAACTGTGTCAGAAACTGTACCAGAAGCATGAGCCGCAAGTCTCCCAGGGACCAAATATACCGGAAAGTGTTGCCGAGAGATGTTTTTGCGTTTTTTACCACTGGCGTGAATTTTTCTGTTACGGCAAAATGGACAATCGCAAGCGAGCACAAACAAAGCACCCCAAAAACGACAAAAGGATGCCGGTAGCCGAACGTATCGGCGATAAGACCGCCAAGCATGGGCCCAACAGCACCGCCGATAATGATGGAGGTTTGAAACATTCCCACGGTGAAAGAAATCTCTTCCGGCGGTGTGCTGCTCAGAACAAGCGCCGTGCCGGCAGCGACAAATCCGCCGCAAAGGCCCTGCAACACCCGCAAGGTCAATAGTTGATATACGTTCGAAACAAAAGCCATGGATATGATGATAAATCCATACATGAGCAGGACTTTTTCGACCATGGGCTTCCGCCCTTTGCGGTCGGCCATCGCGCCCCAGTATGGATTGGAAATCGCTGCACAAAGAGATGCAGCTCCCATCAATATGCCGGACCACATGGCGACTTCGCTGGAGTCACTGACTCCCAAAACCGTCACATACAACGGCAGGAAAGAAATCATGCCTGTAATGGCACTCATCCCGATAAACTGCGTCGACCACATGACTGCAAGATTCTTTTTCCATTCAGCTGTTACCATGAACATCCTTCTTTATCCAACTTTTCATAACACCAACCTGTTTTCCAGAGCTTCGCCGTGATGCAACCGCATATTTCGTTTTATTTTATCATATTCCTTCCGGGTCCCGTTTCACAGCAAGAGAGGGACTGTCCCGCAATAGGTTAAAAAAACCGTTGCGGGACAGTCCCTCTCATCCTTCACAAAAAAACTACTTGTTTGCCACCAAGGGCAGTCTTTGGAAACGGGGCATTGCATCGGCAAAAATAATTGAATTGAAATTACCGCTGCCGCCTGCTGCTCTGGGCTGGATTTTCCAGCGCCCCCGCGTTCCGCTGACACCATCGGCATAAAAACGGGTCCAGCCTTCTTTTCCGTCAGGTGTTCCAAGCAACAACCATTGATTGCCGCCGCGCAGTTTCTCCTT
>CAZXCC010000101.1:73-9776 GCA_964638945.1 uncultured Veillonellaceae bacterium
CGGTTTCCCCTATACGCATAGAAACTGCAACGTTTTGGTTTGCCGCTTCTAGCCGGACCCGTCTGACAAATGTCTGGAGATGTGTCGGGACGGGTCCTTTAGGGACAACAAAATCAGCTTTTTGGTGCTTTGTATTTTAAGGTTTTCGGCAAAACGCAAGTTGTTAGAAATTTTCACCGGGCTTTGTTTCGGTTCAAATGGAATACAACTTTGCTTATTTGCCGAAACCCCTCAAATGCGCTGAAAAGAACTAAAATCTAGTGAGTTTTGCAAAGGGTTTGACCAGTTTCGCCGAGAAAGAAATTAGTCAACAATGTTTTGACTGAATTGATTCAGAGTTCAAAGGAGGTTTTGCTGTTCTAAAACGACAGTTGCATTTGATTTGAGCCATAGAATTCGTCGACGAAGAAGAGTAAAATTGCCGAGGAAAATCAACAGGGATGTTGATTTTAGCGCTAAGCGGCGGGATATTAGGAGACTTATTTCAGCAGAGCAAAGCGATAGCTGGAATATAGACGACTTATGTCGAGCTACAGTCTGTTGATCACATTTGTGGTCTTACAGACTGTGCGTGGACCGAAGCTTTTAGCGCGACCGGCAAACTGGGATTTCGAGTCGTTACGAATTTAGACGAAAATCATTAGCAACTGGACTTTAGACAGGAAAACCAGGCTTATTCTATCCCCAATTCAACAAAATCGATGACGAGGAGATGATGGCATGCAGGTGAAAGTGATCGACCACCCGCTCATCCAGCACAAACTGACACTGATTCGCGACATCAGGACAGGCACGAAAGACTTCCGCGAATTGCTGGAAGAAGTCGCAATGCTGATGGCGTATGAACTGACGAGAGATTTGCCGCTGGAAGAAACCGAAATTGAAACACCGGTGGCGCGTTGCCGGACCAAAGTCATTGCCGGGAAAAAATTGGGTGTGGTGCCGATTCTGCGAGCCGGCCTGGGTATGCTCAACGGGGTATTGCGTCTGATTCCTGCGGCGAAAGTCGGACATATCGGCGTATATCGTGACCCGCAGACGCTGAAGCCCGTGGAATACTATTGCAAACTGCCGCCGGATGTCGCGGAACGAGAAATGATCATCATTGATCCCATGCTGGCAACGGGCGGTTCCTCGGTAGCGGCCATCGACATGCTGAAACGAAGCGGAGCCAAACAAATAAAACTGATGTGCCTGGTAGCCGCGCCGGAAGGGATCCGTATCGTTAACACGGCTCATCCGGATGTGGGAATATATGCTGCAGCCGTTGATGAACGGCTGAATGATCACGGATATATCGTACCCGGTCTTGGGGATGCCGGAGACCGCATATTTGGAACCAAATAGCATGGACAGAAAACTGCGTCCATCCTGGGATGAGTATTTCATGGATATCACCCGGGTCGTGGCGACCCGTTCCACCTGTCTGCGACGCCAGGTCGGGGCGGTGGTCGTCAAAGACAAAAGACTCCTTACCAGCGGATACAATGGAGCACCGCAGGGACTGGCGCATTGTCTGGAGGTCGGCTGTCTGCGTGAGCGCATGGGGATTCCTTCCGGAGAGCGCCATGAACTGTGCCGCGGCCTTCACGCGGAACAGAATGCCATCGTACAGGCAGCGCTGCATGGCGTGGGAATCGCAGGAGCGACTCTTTATTGCACGCACCAGCCCTGCTCAGCCTGTGCAAAAATGATCATCAATGCGGGGATTCGCCGCATCGTATTCGAGCACCCCTACCCCGACGAGCTGTCCTGTGCTTTGCTGGATGAGGCGAAGGTCGAATGTGTCTGTTTCGATCCGGAATCTTTCTGAGCCGTTTCTTCGATCCGGAATCGATTGTAAGAGGTTTATTATGGGTCAAATCTGTTGGAAATCAGGTTTGACCTGTTTTCTTATGCCCAGAACTTTGCTTTTTGCAGAAAATTCAAAGACTTTGCGATCAAGAAAGAGGATTTTTGGCTTGCGTGTGCAATACTTACAAAAAGGAAGAGCGGAAAGCTGCTGAATATATGAGGCCGGGCTTTGCCGTAAAGGCTCCTTTTGTTGACAATCATGGCGCCTATGGGTTACACTAATATGTGTTTTAAAGCGAGGTGCCAACTGGAATGCAGATTTATCTTACCGCGTTTATCGTAGCCCTGGGAGTGACGTATTTGCTTACTCCTTCCGTACAGCGTCTGGCTGTGCGCCTGGGCGCCGTCGATAAACCGGATGCTCGAAAGGTACATAGGGGAATCATCCCGCGAATGGGTGGCCTGGCAATTTACGCCGGGTTTATTGCGTCTGTTCTGGCCAGTGTACACATGACATGGGAATTGTTGGGGTTATTGACCGGCGGAACGGCAATACTTCTTTTAGGCATTTTGGATGATGTTTTCCAGTTGCCGGCAAAAGTGAAACTCGTGGGTCAAATTGCAGCTGCCGGTGTATTGGTTCTCTTTGATATCCGGATTGAATGGCTGACGAATCCTTTTGGCGACATGATTTATCTGGATATGCTGGCAACGCCCATAACGCTGTTCTGGATAGTCAGCCTGACAAACACTCTGAACCTGATTGACGGACTTGATGGGTTGGCAGCCGGTGTGTCGACGATTGCGGCAGTTACCATTTTCCTGATGGCTGTCGATCAAAATTTCTGGCTGGTGGCAGTGTTGACTGCCGCACTGGCGGGCAGTGCGCTTGGTTTTCTCCACTTTAATTTCAATCCGGCCCGGATTTTTATGGGCGATACAGGAAGCATGTTCCTGGGATATATGTTGGCGGCGGTATCGGTGGTCGGTACGGTAAAAAGCGCTGCGACGATAGCGCTGATTGTTCCCATTGTGGCATTGGGACTGCCGATTCTTGACACAGCCTGCGCCATTATCCGGCGTTTTACCAACGGGCAGCCGATTTTTAAACCGGACAGGGGACATCTTCACCATCGGTTGCTGGATATGGGACTGACTCAGAAACAGGTTGTTCTGGTACTGTATATGGTCAGTATCGGCCTGGGGGTGAGTGCCATCGTACTCACGGAAGTGAAGTTCGGATACGCGGCGGTGATCGTCTTGGGATTGCTGGCTGTTGCGTACATAGGTGCGCGAAAGACCGGCGTATTAAAAAGCGCAAATTCGGTCAAGGGCCATTAGAGGCCCTTTTCTTTTGCGTACAGGAGGATTTTTTTGATGCCAAAAAAAGTCATGACAATTTTCGGCACTCGTCCAGAGGCGATCAAGATGGCGCCTGTGGTGCTGGAATTGCAGAAATATCCGCAACAATTCACGTCAATTGTGGCGGTAACCGCACAACACAGGGAAATGCTCGATCAGGTTCTGGATTTATTTGCGATTCGGCCGGATTACGACCTGAATATCATGAGCAAGGAACAGACTTTGTTCGATATCACATGCCGGGCTTTGACGGGTCTCAACCACGTGATTGCCGAAGCCAAACCGGATATTGTGCTGGTTCATGGAGATACCACTTCCACTTTTGTTGGTGCGTTAGCGGCTTTTTATCACCAGATCCCCGTGGGCCATGTCGAGGCGGGACTTCGCACCGGTGACAAGTATTCCCCCTACCCGGAGGAAATGAACCGGAAACTTACAGGCGCACTGACCGATTTGCATTTTGCGCCGACGGAAATGGCTCGCAACAATCTTTTGGCGGAAGCCGTTCCGTCGGAACGGGTTTTTGTTACAGGCAATACGGTGATTGATACCCTGCTCTCGACTGTCAGGCCGGATTATCAGTTTCCTGCGGCATTGGACAGTGTAATGTCTGAACTGACGGGACGCCGTATGATCCTGGTAACGACGCATCGCAGGGAAAATCTTGGCGAGCCGTTACGACATGTTTATCAGGCGTTGCGCGATATCATCAACGAGTTTGAGGATACAGTCGCAGTTTTTCCAGTGCATCGCAACCCGCAGGTGCGCTCCGTTGTTCAGTCGGAACTTGGAGGGCTGGATCGTGTCCGCCTGATTGATCCGCTGGATTACGAACCGTTTGCCAACCTCATAGGACGTTCGGAAATTGTTCTCACAGATTCCGGAGGGATTCAGGAAGAAGCGCCGTCATTAGGGAAACCGGTGCTTGTCCTGCGGGACACGACCGAGCGCCCGGAAGCGCTTGTTGCCGGAACGGCCAAACTGATCGGTACTGCCCGTGACAGAGTGTACGCGGAGCTGAAAACGTTGCTGACAGACTCTGCGGCATATTCCATTATGGCGGAAGCAGCCAATCCCTATGGTGACGGCCAGGCTTCGAAACGGATCGTGGAATTTCTGCAGCACCATTTTGGTTTGACTCCGCAAATGCCGATGCCGTTTGTGCTTCGAGGCAAAGCCTAAAAATATTTGCAGAAACGGATTATCTGGGGCAGGATTTTTGTCTCTTGCGACGAATTCTATTGGGAAACTTGTTGTGAGGGAGATGGACTGCGGGGGATGTGACGTGTCTGGGCAGAACGATCCGCAGCGCAACTGGCTAAAAGCGATGGCCAAGTTGGGAATGCTCGGAACCGACATGGTGATTTTTGCCGGAATCGGTTTCTGGCTTGGACAAAAAGCGGATGAACAGTGGGGCTGGTTTCCCTGGGCGACTTCTTTGGGTACCTTGTTCGGTTTTATTGCAGGATTCTGGTCGATTTGCCGGCGTCTGTCGGACTGGTGGTAGGATAAATGGGTGAACTTCAGCGATCAATCAAACAGGCAAGCATGTTTTGCGGGATCCTTGGCCTGTTGATTTGCGGCAGTCTGCAAATGTTTGGCTACGCTGAGTTTGCCAGGGGTCTTTTCATTGGGATGCTTGGCTCCGTGGGTTATATCGGACTGATATGGCGTCAGTTGGTGAAAAACCGGGATGCCGAACCGGCGGAAGCGGTGGCGGAAATTCAGGGCGGATGGGTGGAACGGGCCCTGTATATGGGTGTGGTCTGCGCTGTAGCTTGGTTTATACCCGGCATACAGTTCGCCGGGGTTCTTATCGGCTTGCTGAGCCTCCATGGCGCTGTTTTTATCTGGGGAGTGTTTGCACTGGCAAAAACAACGCCGAAAAATAAATGAGATTTTGCTATACAAATTGGTGCAATTCGGTATAATTATTTACAGGTGTATTACATTCGGAAGGAAATGGGTGAACGATGGAACACGGTGGCGGACACGAGATAGGCGCCCACAAAATTTTGGAACTGGCGGGCCTGCAATTTCACCTGGATACCTTGATCATGACCTGGATTACCATGGCTGTTGTGATCGTCGTGGTAATAGGCTGTACCCGCAAACTGTCCATAATACCGGGTGGAGCGCAAAATTTCATTGAGATGCTGATCGAACCGATCCTGTCCCAGATTGAGTCTTCTGCAGGAAAAAAAGGTCAGCGGATTGTATCCGTGGTGCTGACTATTTTTCTGTTCATCCTGTTTTCCAACCTGCTCGGACTCTTTCCGGCCATGGCTTCCCCGACGGCGGACATCAACACTACGTTGGGAATGGCATTAATGGTCATCGCACTCGTGCATATTTATGGATTGGCTGACAGGGGAATGCATTATGTCGCCCACTTCTTTAAACCGAATCCGGCCTTTGTCCTGCTTCATATCATGGATAACGTCACAAGACCGATCACTATGGGCTTTCGTCTCTTCGGCAACATCATTTCCCATGAAATACTGATGATAGTGCTGATGGGACTGATTCCTTTCATCGTTCCTTCAGGCATCCTGTTCCTCGGATTGTTCATCGGGGTAATACAGGCGGCTATCTTTACGATTTTGTCCATTACCTATATGGCAGAGGGTTTGGAGGACGAACATTAATCGGCGCAAAGGCCTTTATGGACGTTCTTTGGTACCAGTTTATTAAAGAAAGGGGGATTCCGTTCTTATGACCGAAAAATCCATCATCGCAGCAGCTTCTATTCTTGGCGCATGTTTTACGCTTGGTATTGCAGCGATTGGCGCCGCGTTTGCCGACGCTATGGTTGGCAGACAGACGATTGAAGGTATGGCCCGTCAGCCGGAAGCGAAAAATGCGCTTTTGGTCAACATGGTTATCATGGTCGGCCTGATTGAGTCGATTCCAATTATCGCGGCCGTTATTGCCATCGTTCTTGTAATGGCGAATCCATTCCTGAAGTAAGCTTTGTTGCTTGTCAGGGCGGCGGTCTGAATTTCTTGGACCGTCGCCCCTATTGCACATCCGAAAGGGGAGGACCCTGTCTTGTTTAATTTTAATATGACGTTGGTCGCACAGATTGTCAATTTTCTTATCCTGGTCCTGGTGTTGGCCAAGTTTGCTTACAAGCCTCTCCTCAAAGCAATGGCTGACCGGCAGGCCCGCGTTGCTGCTGATCTGGCATCCGCGGAGAAGGAACGTCTGGCGGCAGAACAATTGCGTCAGGAATACCAGCAGCAAATGCAGGATGCGAGAGTGCAGGCGCAGGCTGTCATCGACAAGGCCGTGAAAACCGCCGAGCAGATGAAGCAGGACATCCTTGAAGAAGCACGGGCTGAACATGCCCGGATGCTGAAGAGCGCCCAGATGGAAATCACACGGCAGACTGATGCCGCCATGGCAGGGATACGGAACGAAGTAGTCGCCTTAACTGTTGCTGCGGCAACGAAAATAATTGAAAAAGAAATGAATTCGGAGATCAACGAAAAGTTGGTGGCCGATTTTATCGAAAAACTGGATAAAGACAAAGTAGGCGGCCTGCCATGCTGACGCATCCGGCAGCCAAGGAGTATGCACACGCCCTGCTGGAACTGGCGACCGAACGAAACGAAATCGATGCGGTCGAAGAGCAATTGCGGGCTGTTGTGCAAGCTTGTCATGACAACGATGAACTGGGAAAGATTTTCTACCATCCGCGGGTTCCGCTTCTTGCCAAACGGGATATGGTGCTGAAATTGTTCAATGCCGTACTGGCAGACTATGTCGGCAAATTTTTGCTGCTGTTGATTGATAAACGGCGGGAAAGCCTTTTGCCGTATATTCTCGAAGAATATGAACGTCTGGCTGATAAAGCAGGCAATGTGTGCAAAGTGGGATTAACCAGCGCGCTGCCGCTGACAGAAGCGCAAAAAAATGCCTTTATCGCAAAGCTGAGCGGCATTACCGGGTGCAACATTGAACTTTTGACTACCGTTGACAAGCGGCTCCTGGGTGGAGTGGTTCTGCAGATAGGTGATAAACGGGTCGATGGGAGTATACTCAGCCATCTTGACCAGTTGAAAACCATCTTGCTCAAAAAGGAAGCAACTGGGATAGAGGTGACGAGCTGACCATGAAAATCAGACCGGAAGAAATTACATCTTTTATTAAACAGCAGATAGAACGGTATCAGGTCGACGTGATCGTTGACAATGTCGGTACCGTAATCGCCGTAGGTGACGGCATTGCCCGTATTTATGGGCTGCAAAATGCAATGTCCGGTGAACTGCTGGAATTTCCCAACGGCGTTTTCGGCATGGTGCTCAACCTGGAACAGGATAATATCGGTGCTGTGTTGCTCGGCGGCGAAACTCTCGTTCGCGAGGGGGATACCGTCAAAAGTACCGGCCGTATTGTACAGGTGCCAGTGGGCGAAGCCATGGTCGGACGTGTGGTCAACGCAATCGGTCAGCCGATAGACGGCAAAGGCGATATTGCGACAACGGAGTTCCGGCCGGTCGAATTCAAGGCGCCCGGCATAGCGGACCGTCAGTCGGTCAAGGAGCCTCTCCAGACAGGAATCAAGGCGATTGACTCCATGATTCCAATCGGCCGTGGACAGCGCGAACTGATCATTGGCGACCGTGGCACAGGAAAAACTGCGATTGCCATTGATGCGATCATCAACCAAAAAGGACAGGGCGTTATCTGCGTATATGTGGCCATCGGACAAAAGTCGTCCAATGTGGCCCGGCTCGTAAAAATTCTCGAAGATCATGGCGCGATGGAGTATACGATTGTTGTCGCCGCAACTGCAGCAGACAGCGCTCCGCAGCAGTATCTGGCGCCCTACGCCGGTGCGGCGATCGCTGAGCACTTCATGTACAGCGGCGGCCATACTCTATGTATCTACGACGACCTTTCAAAACATGCCCAGGCATACAGGGCCATGTCGCTCTTGCTCCGCCGCCCGCCGGGACGCGAAGCTTATCCTGGCGACGTGTTTTATTTGCACTCCCGTCTCTTGGAACGTGCCGCCAAACTTTCCGATGAAAAAGGCGGCGGTTCGATGACGGCGCTGCCCATCATCGAAACCTTGGCCGGCGACGTTTCCGCGTATATTCCGACAAACGTAATTTCGATCACAGATGGACAGATCTATCTGGAAACCGAATTGTTCCACGCTGGGATCAGACCGGGTATCAACGCCGGTATTTCGGTATCACGCGTAGGCGGTTCGGCGCAGATCAAAGCAATGAAACAGGTTGCAGGGCGCTTGCGCCTGGATATGGCTCAATACAGAGAACTGGCAGCTTTTGCCCAGTTTGGCTCCGATCTGGACAAAGCGACAAAATCTTCGATCGAACGAGGAAAGCGTACGCAGGAAGTTCTGAAGCAGGGGCAATATTCCCCCATGTCGGTGGAAGAGCAGGTTATGATCATTTTTGCGGCTGTCAACGGGCAGATCGATGATGTGCCCGTACATGAAGTCACCAAGTTTGAAAAAGCCTTTTTGGAATTCATGCGGGTGCATTACCCGGAAATCGGCAAAGGAATCCGCGAGAAGAAAACAATCGATGCTGATACTGATGCTGCGCTGCGGCGTGTAATCCAGGAGTTCAAGGGCAGTTATCTGGGCGGGGACGCCGTTTCGCTGTCAACGGCAGCGAGGTGACCTGATCGATGCCAAGTGCAAGAGATATAAGACACCGGATTAAAAGCGTCAAGAATATCCAGCAAATTACCAAAGCAATGGAGATGGTAGCTGCTGCCCGGTTGCGCCGGGCCCAGGAAAGAGCGGCGGCCTGTCTTCCGTATGTCGGCAAGATGCGGGAAGTGCTGGAAGCGGTGGCAGCCCATCCGGCAAACAGAAAACATCCATTGCTGGCGAAACACAAATCAAACGACAAGATCATATATCTGGTAACGACTGCGGACAAAGGGCTGGCAGGGGCATATACCTCCAACCTGCTGCGTGAAGCGGTGGCTCATATGTCTGCTACCGGCTACGCAGGACTGGTCACTACGGGCCGCAAAGGTCGGGATTATTTCCGGAGGCGTGGCTATACCCTGACGGATTCCGTCATTGGGATTTCTGAGCGCCCAAAGTGGGAAGATGCGGTCAAGGTTGCCAGCGAACTCATAGCGGGTTATGTTAAAGGGGACTATGACCAGGTTTATGTGGTGTATACGCGTTTCTATTCGCCGATGAACCAGAAACCGATGACAGTCAAACTGTTGCCGCTGGAAATTCCGGGGGTTGCATTCGGCGAGGAAGAGGATTCCATCGTGGACACGACCGTTGGAAGCGACTATATTGTCGAACCTTCTCCAGCGGATGTGATCGAAGTTTTGTTGCCACGCTATGTGGAAGCAGCGGTCTATGAAGCGTTGCTGCAGTCTGCAGCCAGCGAACTGGGCGCCAGGATGACAGCCATGGGCGCTGCGACCACCAACGCGGAAGAGATTATTTCACAATTGACGTTAAACTACAATAAAGTCCGCCAAGCCGCCATTACCCGGGAAATTTCCGAAATCGTGGGCGGGGTCGAGGCGCTTCAGT
>CAZXCC010000102.1:0-9698 GCA_964638945.1 uncultured Veillonellaceae bacterium
GATTTCACCGCCGGCGACCTTGTGCAGCTGTGCCGCATCCTTGAGCAGATAAGGGGTGGCCATCAGGATGGTCTTGCTTGCGCCGAAGGTTGTCAGGGTTTCCCCAAAGATGCCCATATCGGCAGTGCCGTTCTGAATGCTTGTGACGAGTGCTTTTTCGTTGCCGAGCTGTTCGTTCGGGTACACTTTGACTTCAATGCGGCCGTTGGAATTCTTTTCCACGATTTCTTTGAATTTCAATGCGCCAAGATGCCAGGTGTTCTTTTCGTCAGCCAGGTGACCGAATTTCAGGACAATCTTTTCAGGAGCTTTGGGCGCCTCCGCTTTCTTTTCGCCGCCGCCGCATCCTGCGGATAGAAGAAGTGCGAGGCCGAGTGTAGCCGCGCCGGCGAGTTTGAAGATTTGTTTCATGCGTTCACGGTCCTTTCCTAATAAAGTATTTCCCGTACATATCGTCACACTGTCACGGCAGTGGACCGGGCAAAAGATTACGGCATATACTAATTCGATTTATCAGCCGGAATTCCTTCCATATTCGATGAGATATTTGACATATTTGGACTCTGTTGACGAAGAATATGCTGATGACTGCTTATTTTCGGCTGGATTCCACAATCGCATCCCACAAGCCGTGCAGGTACATGATGCCAAGCCCGCGGTCGTAGAGTCCGTAGCCGGGACGACCGGTTTCGCCCCAGATCATGCGGCCGTGGTCCGGACGGATGGGTCCGGTGAAGCCGATATCCCAGTATGCTTTCATGATTTCGTACATGTTTAAGGAGCCGTCGGAAGATTTGTGCGACGCTTCGTCAAAAACACCGGGCTCGTGAATTTTGACATTGCGGACATGACCGAAGTGCACTCGGCCCATCTTGCCGAAGTGACGGATGATTTCCGGGATGTCATTTTCACTGTTTGCGCCCAGCGAACCGCTGCAAAGAGTCAAGCCGTTGCAGGGGCTGTCCACAAGGGAAACTATGCGTTCCAGATTCGATTTCGAAGTGGTAATGCGCGGCAGACCAAACACAGACCAGGGCGGATCATCGGGGTGGATAGCCATTTTGATGCCGCAGGATTCGGCTGTGGGGATGATGGCCTGCAAAAAGTATTGTAAATTCGCAAACAGTCTATTTTCATCGATGTCGCGGTATTTTTCGAACAATGCATGCAGGGCCTTCAGGCGCTCGGGTTCCCAGCCTGTCAGTTTAAAGCCTTTGGCTCCCTTTCGCATGTGTTCCGCCAGAGTTTCCGGCGTGAGGGTGCGAAGAATCCTTTCGTCATAGGACATTGTCAAAGAACCGTCCGGCAGCATTTTTGACAGCTCGGTGCGTGTCCAGTCAAACACAGGCATGAAATTGTAACAGACGACGTTGATTCCGGCCTGGGACAAATGGCGCAGTGTCCGGATGTAGTTTTCAATATATCGGTCGCGTGACGGCAGACCCATCTTGATATCTTCGTGAACATTGACGCTTTCAATAGTCTCAAGGGACAAGCCTGCCTCTTCCGCTTCGCGTTTCAAGGCAAAAATTTTATCTAACGGCCAGACTTCCCCGACCGGAACGTCGAACAGCGCGCCGACGATTCCGTGCATGCCGGGTATCTGTTTCACATACTCCAAAGGAAACGCTTCATTTTCTTTTCCATACCAACGAAATGTCATTTTCATCGAATCGGTCCTCCTTCAAAAATCAAGTTAATCGTACCATATCACAGAAAGTTTTTGCAGTGAAATCAAATTTTCAAGCACTGCGTTTTTTTCGAAGGGAGTGCCGAACAGGAGAAGGGAAACCTGTCGGACAGATTGACATTGCCGCTTTGTCATAGTAAGGTTTATATGAATAATTACTATTGTCTGAATATAAGGAGGGGATTGTTTTGAAAGCGCTTTGCGACATCGGTTTGATCGGACTTGCCGTGATGGGCGAAAATCTCGTGTTGAATATGGCCGGCAAGGGTTTGCAGGTTGCCGTGTTCAACCGGACCACAGCACGGGTGGACGAATTTGTAAAAGGCGCGGCTGCAAATTTTCCCGTAAAAGGAACGTATTCCCTGGCGGAGCTTGCGGCATCCCTGGAGCGGCCGCGGCGCGTCATGCTGATGGTCAAGGCCGGCAAACCGGTCGATGACATGATAGAACAGGTACTGCCTCATCTGGAAACCGGAGATATCATCATAGACGGCGGCAACTCTTTCTTTCAGGATACCCGTCGGCGTCACGCTTCTCTCGCAGATAAGGGAATCCGTTTTGTCGGGATGGGAGTATCCGGCGGCGAAGAAGGCGCATTGCACGGGCCGAGCCTGATGCCGGGCGGAGACCTTGCGGCGTATCAGGAGATCGCCCCCATGTTTACAAAGATTGCAGCCCAGGTCGCCGACGGTCCCTGCTGTTCCTATGTGGGGCCGAATGGAGCGGGCCATTATGTGAAGATGGTGCACAACGGCATCGAATACTCCGATATGCAGCTTATCGCGGAAGCGTATCACATCCTGCGGCATGCGGGCGGTCTCACCGCCGCTGAATTGCATGAGGTGTTTTCCCGCTGGAACGCAGGCCCGCTTGATTCCTACCTGATCGAGATCACGCGGGATATTTTGGCTGTCGTAGATCCGGAAACAGGGCGGCCTCTCGTCGAGATGATCCTTGATAAAGCCGGGCAAAAAGGCACAGGAAAATGGACTTCACAGAATGCACTGGACCTCGGCGTGCCGACTCCGGCCATCACGGAAGCCGTTTTTGCAAGGTGCATGTCGGCAGTGAAGGAAGAACGGGTAAAAGCTTCGACCCTGCTTGCGGGTCCGGGCGGAAAATGGACAGGCGACCGCGAGCAACTGATTCAGGCAGTGCATGATGCGCTGTATGCGTCGAAAATCTGTTCCTATGCACAGGGTTTTGCGCTTTTGCGCGCAGCCGGGGAAGAATACGGCTGGCCGCTGCAGTTTGGTGAAATTGCATTGCTCTGGCGCGGCGGATGCATCATCCGGGCCCGCTTCCTCGATAAAATCCGTGACGCGTTTGCGAAAGATTCCGCGCTGGCCAACCTGATGCTTGATCCGTTTTTCACGGAAGTGCTGGCAAAGGCGCAGGAACCGTGGCGATTGGTGCTCAAGACATGCCGGGACCTGGGGATTCCCACTCCGGCATTCAATGCCTCGCTTGACTATTACGATTCCTACCGCCAGGCAGTGCTGCCGGCCAATCTTATCCAGGCGCAGCGCGATTATTTCGGCGCCCATACCTATGAAAGGGTGGATCGCCCCGGAGTCTTCCACACCGAGTGGACAAAATAAGACAACACAAATTTATGATACTTGAGGAGGGAATAAAATGAATACTGGTCTTGATATCCGTCCGAACGGAGCACTCGATTTTTTGGCGCTTGGCGCATTGGTTCACCGGCTGGACACCGGTATTGTTCCGTTTCGCAAGGCGACCGAATGCCAAATCCATGTCAGCGGGGGAGAATTTAACTGCGCCGCCAACCTGGCCAATTGCTTCGGCCTGAAAACAGGCGTTGCGACAGCCATGGTGGATTATCCCGTCGGCGAGCTGATTGCGGAACGTGTCCGGGCAATGGGTGTGAAGCCTTTTTACAAACAGTTCAAGCACAATGGAGTAAACGGCCCCAACATGGCGACGGTTTTCAGCGACCGCGGCCAGGGCGTGCGCCCTCCTGTGGTTTTTTACAATCGCGCGAATGAAGCCGGAGCGTTGCTCAAACCGGGCGACTTCGACTGGAAAGCGATTTTTGCAGATGGTGTCCGCTGGTTTCACAGCGGCGGAATTTATGCCGCACTTTCCGAAACCACGGCAGAACTCATTATCGAAGGCATGCAGGCGGCGAAAGCGGCTGGCGCCGTGGTCTCTTTCGATCTGAACTTCCGGGCCAAGCTCTGGAATATCGTCGGTGGCGAAGAGCGGGCTGTGGCGGTCCTGGACCGGATTCTGAAGAATGTGGATGTGCTCGTCGGTAACGAAGAAGACCTGCAAAAAGGCCTGGGTATTCCCGGCCCCGAAGTGGCGGCAAAGTCCAAACTGGATCCCAGCGCTTTCTTCAGCATGATCGATAAAGTGACTGCGAAACATCCCCAGGTCAAGATCGTAGCCACCACGCTGCGCGAAGTGCATTCCACAAACCGGCACAGCTGGAGTGCAGTGGCGTGGATCAACGGGAAAACCTTCATCGCTCCCACCGCGGAACTGGATGTCTATGACAGGGTCGGCGGCGGAGACGGATTCGCTTCCGGTTTTATCTACGGCCTGCTTGCGAATGAGTCGCCGGAAGAGGCATTGAAATTGGGTTGGGCTCATGGCGCCCTGTTGACGACATTCCCCGGAGATACCACCATGGCGAGCCTCGACGAAGTACGCGCTTTTGCCAAAGGCGGTTCGGCGCGGATTCAAAGGTAAGTGCCGCAGACATAAGGAGCACGGAAAATGAAAAAATATAATCCGGTGGACACGGAAGTGCTCGCCAAACTGAAAGCCATCGTCGGCGACAAATTTGTATGGACAGATCGGGACAAGTTGGAGCCGTACTCCCATGATGAAGTGACCGGCGAAAAATACATCCATTATCCCGAAGTCGTTGTAGTGCCGGAAACTACGGAGCAGATCGCCGCTATCGTGAAACTGGCGAACCGCATGCTGGTTCCAATCGTTCCTCGGGGCGCCGGTACAGGATACGCATGCGGAGCTGTTGCCCACTCCGGTGGAATTCTGTTGTCGACCGAGCGGATGGATAAAGTCATCGAAATTGACGATAAAAATATGATTCTGGTCGTGGAACCCGGAGTCAGGACAAAAGATGTACAGAAAATTGCCAATGAAAACGGCTATTTCTATGCAAATGATCCCAGCAGCTCAGACAGTTCCTTTATCGGCGGCAATGTCGCGACGAATGCCGGGGGGCTGAAAGCCGTAAAGTATGGAACAACGAGGCATCAGGTACTTGGGCTGGAGCTTGTGACTCCCGAGGGGGAAATTGCGACGTTGGGCGGCAAGCTGAAAAAAGACTCCACAGGGTACAATCTGACGCAGCTCATCGTCGGGTCGGAAGGCACGCTGGGTGTGGTAACCAAGATTTACCTCAAACTGATGTCCCGGCCGCAAAACGTGATGGATTTGCTGGCGGTGTTTCCCACTCCGGAATCCGCCATCAACATTGTGTCCAAGGTCATGCAGTCGAAAGTATCTCCTGTCTGCGTCGAATTTATGGACAATAAGGGAATTCGTTGCGTGGAAGCATTTTTTCACGATAAATTGCCGCACAGCGACATCGGGCACTATATCATCATCTCGGTGGAAGGGGACAATCAGGATGTACTGGAGGACCAGTGCGTGTTCATTGATGAACTGTGCACGGCAAATGGCGCGCTGGAAGTGCTGGTCGCAGATTCCGAAAAAATCTGGAAAGTCCGCAAGTCCTTCGGCGAAGCCAACCGGGCCCGCAGTCTGATTTTTTCCGCTGAAGACACCGTTGTTCCCATGGCGAAGATTCCCGAAGTGGTGCACAAGCTAGCGGAGATGGGCGCAAAATACGGCTTCAGCATCCATATCGCGGCGCATGCGGCAGATGGAAACATTCACGCCGACATTCTGAAGGAAGAAGTCCCGCTGGAACAGTGGAACGAACAACTGCCTGTATTTCAAGACGAGCTGTATGAATTCATCTATTCTGTCGGCGGAAAATTGTCCGGTGAACATGGGATCGGCTATAAGCGGCTTGCCCTGATGGAGAAATACGCCAATCCCGTCGAGCTGAAAATGATGCGGGCGGTCAAAAAAGCACTGGACCCCAACGAAATCATGAATCCCGGAAAAATATTCAACCTGGAGTAGGGAGTAAAATCCCGATTGGAAGAATAAACGGCAAAAAAAGTCCTGCACAGCAACAATGTTGTGCAGGACTTTTGCATCAGGCGCTTCAGTTGTCCGTATCGAAAGAGATGTCCAGCGGATTGCGATTCACCAGCCGATGGAAGGTGAATTCCGGATATCCTACCATGATGGCGCCGGTCAGGCACTTGTCCTCCGGCAGTCCCAACAGGTCCACCAGCGGGGCGAATCCGGCAAACGCCGCGGCGGTGAACAGACCTGCCCAGAAGGTGCCCAGTCCGAGGGTTGGGGCATATAGTTCAGCATATGCAAGAGAAAAATGCGTGTTTTCCTGGCCACGCGGGAAAGTTTTCAACGCCATGCCCATTACCATGCAGGGAGCGCTGCGCAAGATGACGTCCTGACCTGTCGAGCGGTACAGGGAAGCATACTGGGCGTAGCTTTTGGCTGCGGCGTGTCCGCCTGCGGCTTGCCGCTCCAGCCAGACCACTGTTTGCTCGCTGATATTGCGCAATGTTTCCGGGTTTTCGATCACCCGGTAGGAAATACTTTGGGAGTTGCTGCCTGTTGGGGCAAACCGGGCAATCTCCATGAGCTGAAGCAATTTCTCCCGATCTACCGGCTGTTTCTTGTAACAGCGAACGGAACGCCGGGACCGAAGGAATTTGGTCGCCGTATCCGAATCAGGCAGATTTTTTGCGTCATAGGGAATTTGTTCGGCCAGAGGCGCTTTTGCGTTATCCAGTGCGGTTGTCGGGCAGATGGCGACACACTGGCCGCAGGCGATACATAATTCTTCGTTGGCGGATTCCGGCCATGCCGAATCAAACCGGATCAGGCCGCGCGGGCATACGGCGGCGCAGCGGCCGCATTTAACACATAGCTGCGTGTCAACCGCAATCAGTTTCATATTTTCATTCCTTTCCCTTTTGGTTTTTATGGATGGGCGCCAGCTCGATCTCACCCCAGGCGCCAAGCTTATCTTCAATCATTATAACGCAGCCCAGCAAATCTTGCAGAGTCCGGGCGACGGAAAGCGCTGCTTCCACTTCATTCGGCGACTTTACCAGATTGCCGAGCGTGGTGGCATAGGCATCGGCCAATGCCGCGGAACGGCAGAGCGTCACGGTGGCATCCGTTTGGCCCAGACTCAACGAGGGGCCGACGGTTCCCGCAGAAGTGCAGATGCCGAGAGGCATGAAATCTTGCGGGACACACAGTGCCAGTTTGCCGGAGAGTGGCGATTTTCCGGCATAAATGCCTATCCGTGCATCCTGACGAGTATCGATATATATATCGCCGCCGTTTTCCACGATGACTTCGGCGACATGCAGGGTGTTGCGAAGATATTCGCCTGCAGCCTGCGCGAACGCTCCGGCTACGGCAGCCATGGGACCGACGCCGGCCAGTGCGGCGGCATTTCCCATGATATGAGCCAAAGTCGGTGCGGGATCGTGGACAGGGATCGGCGACAGGCTGTGAAGAAATTCCGGATGCCTTTCAAAATAGGCATCCAGTTCGTTTCGCAGGAGAACGACTTCCTGCAGAACTTTTCCGGGTAGCTCCGCAGAAAAAGACCTGACGTCCACCCCGATCCACAGGTCGGTTTCCCTGTATACCACGGGGAAGTACGTCAGGCCGGTCCTTTGCATTTGTTTGCGGTAAAAACGCGGTTCATACGGCATTGTTCTATTTGAATTCTGCGCGGATGATGCGCAGGGGGCAGGCCGTGACACAAAGACCGCACATGACACATTTCTCCGAATCGAAAACCATTTCCCAGTTTGTCCGGTCCAACAACAAGGCGCCGGAAAAACAGACGGCGGTACATGCGCCACAGTGAATACAGCGGTCTTTGTCGATTTTTATCTGTTGATCCAGCGGGATGATGGTAACATTGTGCGATTTGAGGAAAGCGAGGCCCTGTTCCAGCTTGTCCGGCTCCGCCTCCACCTCGATGAGCAGACGGCCTTCCTGATCGCCGGTGATTGCAGCGCGCAGAATATTGACCATAAAATCGTAATCTTTGATCAGATGGTAGGTCAGAGGGACTTTGGTGCTCTCCGGCGGGAACTTGATCGTAAATCGGCGGCGCATGCTTAACGGCCTCCCTTCGCATCCAGCGGGCGGATGGATTTTTGCAGCGGCAGACGTTCGGCAGGCTCCTGCAGGAAAAACTTGCCTGCCCGGATCCAGTCGCCCAGTATGCCGGCTATTTTTCGGGCCTTCTTCATGCTGGAGAGGGGAGCGGTCGGAATTTGCCGCCCGTTCAGACTAATATGGCCGGATTTTAACTGCGCATAGTTTACCTTCGCCAGTGTGGGGCGGTTGCGCGAGGCAACGCCATAATCGACCAATGTCGTGTAGATGTCGGCATCACGGACCGCAAGGCGGCGAACCATATCTGCATCCAGCACCGGGATCGGCACCCCGATTCCGACGAACATGCTGACGCCGTACTTTTCAAAAACGGCGGCCTGGATAAAGTCGGGGCTCATTTCTTTCAGATTGCCTGTAACGCTGAGCGTTCCGGCTCCGCCCACAGGGAGCCCGTTTGGCAGGCGTTCGCGGGACGGATTGTGCTGGGTGCCGGGACCGGCTATGTAGCCGATGGCGCCGCCGAGAAAAATCCGTGTGCCAATGCCGAGCGTCCGGTATTCCGGATCGTTGAGCAAGGGGCTGAGCTCACCGGAGGTGGAATAAGTGACGTTGGCCGCATGCGGCAGCAAAACGCCCATGTAGGTGTAGAGAGTCTCGTCCGAAGTATTGGTGGCGGCGGCATAATTTTGGTAGGCATTGCGCGGGTTGAACAGGATGGCTTCGTTCAGTTCTTCCAGAGTGATGTCGCTCTCCCACTCGCGCAGCGGATAGCAGTCGGTGCCTGTGCCCACCGCACTGAGATGAACGCGCCGTCCCTCAAGCAATTCCTGTATCACGTGAGCGCCGCCGTACAATGCGGACCCACTCGGCGTTTCGGATTCCTCTGTGGCGCCCAGATAGGCATCGACGGCAGCAATGCCGGCGTAAGCCTGAACGTCGTTCAACCAGACTTTCTTCATCCGGATGGGAGGGTCCGTGTGGCCAAAATTCAGAAAAACGCCGGACGAGCACATGGGGCCGAAAGTGGCGGTGGTGACAACATCGACCTTTTCTGCAGCCGCTTCTGCCCCCTGGTCTTCCACGATGGAGATGATTTCTTCGGCGGTGACGACAACCGCCTGACCTTTGCGGATTTTTTCGTTGATTTCCGCGTACGTCTTTTGTACTGCCATGATGTCACTCCCTGCAGCTGCGGCTGATTACCAGTAAAATTCCGGTACCTCGCCTTTTTCTTTGCCCGCGGCGCCCGCCGATTCCCCATTGATGATGCGCGCTGCCATTTCGAGGTTGTCCACTTTGAACACCACGCGGGCTTCGGTGGCGGATTTTGCGGCAAAGGCATAGACATATTCCACATTGATTCCTGCGGCGCTGAGTTTTTCCACTTCGGTCAGCAGGCCGCCGGGCTTGTCGCTGATCGCAATCGTGAGAACAGGAGTGGATTTGACGGCATAGCCGGCGTCACGGAGCATTTTTTCGACCTTTTCCGGTTCATTGACGACCATGCGCAGAATGCCGAAATCGGCGGTATCGGCTACAGACAGGGCCCGCAGGTTGACATCGTGCTCCTTCAGGGCATGGAGCACTTCGGCCAGAGTTCCCGGCTTGTTCTCCACAAACACTGAAATTTGCTGGATAATCATGTTGTTCCATCTCCTTTGTTAAATATTTCGTTTGTCTATGACGCGTTTTGCTTTGCCTTCACTGCGCTCGATCGCCTTGGGGCTGACCAGGCGGACTTTGGCGCTGACGCTGAGCG
>CAZXCC010000103.1:0-9622 GCA_964638945.1 uncultured Veillonellaceae bacterium
GGTATTTACGATTCATACACTTTCACACTCCCTGTCTTTCTTTATATTACAATTTGTTTTATCCGATGAACCATTCTACGCCCGCAGCAACCATTGATTTATAAAATTCAGTATATTATTATAATTTTCTTTCTGAATGCTGTTTTCTCCTTCTGCAATTTTGCCATGCCTGCAATATATTCCCATCTGATTATATAAACAAAAAACACCGTATCCGAAAGACAGAAAAAGCTGTCCGGATACGGTGTTTATCTATAATTCACTAGAATTATAAAATTCAGTAGTATTTTCCTCCCTTCCTGTACGCTTCCCGGCGTTCATCAGCGAGCGCCAAAAGATTTTTTTCGGCCTCATCTGGATGGTAACGGTAGTTCTCATACATCTTTTTATATTTGTCTGGAAAAATGATCAAGTTTTCGTTGTTCGCAACGCCTGTGAGAATAATCTGCGCTGCGGTTTCCGGCGATATCGCATCATCCGGGGGAGTCAGTCCGCCAAAAATATTGGTAGCGACATTCCCGGGACAGATCAGGGAAAAGCGCACCCCTTCGTTTGCCAGTTCATACCGCAGACATTCTGTCATACCGGTGACGGCATATTTGCTAGCGCAATACAGTGCCTGATACGGCGGCGGTATGATGCCGGCGATTGAAGAGGTGTTGACGATATGCCCGTGCCCCTGTTTGCGCATGATGGGCAGAGCGGCATCGACCCCATAGATTACGCCCCACAGGTTGATGTCGATAATGCGTCGCCAAGTCTCCAATGTTGCTGTTTCGATTTGCATCGTACCTCCGATGCCGGCGTTGTTGAAGAGAAAATCAAGGCTGCCATGAACCTCCGCTGTATTCCGGACCGCCTTTTGCACCTGGATTTGCTGCGTCACATCGACAACCATGGGATATACCCTGCCAGCATGTTCCCGGAGTTTCTCCACCGCTTCTGCAAGAGCTTTCTCATCCCGGTCCGCTAAAAAAACGCTGCCTCCCATTTTCAACATTTCCTTTGATACGGCAAATCCGATTCCGGAGGCAGCACCTGTTACCATAGCCCCTTTGCCTCTGAAAGAATCCAGCATGGAAAACACGCCCCCTCTTCATAGTTTTTCAAATAACATCAAAGTTCACCTAATATTTTCAATGCACTCTGATAATTGAACCGGTGAATTTCTTTTTCCATTTCGTCAATCTTGCCCCGATCATAGACTGTCAGAAAAGAATCCCGGGCAGAATCGAAATAGTCGATTGCTTCGCTATCTGCGGTTTCCATCAAGGCACGCAGTTTTTCACGGTATTCGGAAACCGGCCTTATTGATTCTGGAATTTTCACAGGAAGCAAAGTTTCTTGTTGTTCGCGAATTCTTGCGATTCCATTCAAGACTTCCCGCAATTTTTCATCAAATTGGTTCAGGAGTGCCTGCACATCCAAAGGGTTCTCCTGATTCGGATGTTTCATGACATTTTCTATCGCGGCCGCAGCATCGTGCAAAGCAACAGCTCCCAGATTTCCTGCCACACCTTTCATACTGTGAGCCAATCTGTTTGTTAAGATCTCGTCTTTGTTACGCCATGCGGTTCTCAACTCTTTCGCAGCTTCGGCAAAATTTTCCGCAAACTGAAGCAGGAGACGCTTATATAGTATTGCATTATATCCGACCCGACGCAGCCCGTCTTTCAGATCAATTCCGGCAATAAAGCCGTAAGGCCAGCGAACTTCACCAACTACCGCGGGGTCTCGCTGCACGAAAACTGGATCTGCAACAGACCCGATGGTTTTTTTCCATTGACGCAGGGTTTCAAATAACAGAAACGGATCGATTGGCTTTGTTAGATGACCATCCATTCCAGCTTCCAAAGAGAGAGCCTTCTCCTCTGCTCTGGCCCGGGCCGTGAGCGCGATCAAAGGGATTGTCTTTGAAACCTTCCGTATCTCGCGGGCCGCTTCCAATCCGTCCATTACAGGCATTTGCAAATCCAGCAGCACCACATCATAGGCTTCAGAAGGTGAGGCCAGGAATTTGTCCACAGCTTCCCGTCCGTTTTGGGTAACGTCTACGCCCACTCCCTGACTTGTGAGCAGTTCCACGGCAATCTGTTGGTTGATGGCATTATCTTCAGCCAGCAATACCTTCATTCCACCCAGGTCATAATTTTCTTGCGAAGGTGCATTACTGCGGAATGCATCTTTTTCCGGCGCATACAACTGCACCAGGGTATTATAAAGTAAAGACTGACTCACAGGTTTGATCAGCAGGCCTGCTATTTTCAGCTGTTCGCTCTGGAAGCGCACTTCCTCCCGGTCATACGCCGTAACCATCACTATATCTGGAGCATTCTGTGCTGTTTGAAGAATTCGGGCGGTCTGTATGCCGTCCATATCAGGCATTTGCCAATCCAGAAATACCACCCTGTAGGGATCCTGAGCCGCCCTCTGAATAGCATCTATGGCATCTTTACCGTTCTCTGCGGTATCCACCCTGAAACCCATCGCCGACAGATATTCTTTCAGAATATCACGGGCTGAGGCGTTATCATCCACGACAAGCAGCTTCATCTGTTTCAGCTGTTCAGGAATGACATGCTTTTGCTGTAAACCGGCCTCCTTGACGGCAAGCCATACCGAAAAGCAAAACTGGCTGCCCTTTCCCGCCTCGCTGTTAACCCAGATTTTCCCCTCCATCATTTCTACAAGCCTCTTGGCGATGGAAAGGCCCAAACCCGTGCCACCGTATAATCGCGTCGTCGAATTGTCCGCCTGCACAAAAGGCTGGAACAGTTTTCCTATTACTTCCTTCTCTATGCCAATCCCGGTATCCCGAATGGTAAACTGCAATTGAATCCGTTTTTCAGTTTGTCTGAGTATTTCCACATCGACTGCAACTTCTCCCTGGGACGTGAATTTCAGGGCATTGTTCACCAGATTTAGGATGACCTGCCTAAGTCGCAACGGATCGCCGACCAGAATCTCCGGAAACGCAGGCGGTATGTGATAAAGAAATTCCAGTCCTTTGGCATTTGCCTTAGGTCTGGTCACATCGACCACACTGCGCAGAATTTCATCCAGTTGAAAGCCGACATGCTCCAGTGTCAAATTGTGTGCTTCAATTTTGGAGAAATCCAGGATGTCGTTGATGATTCCAAGCAAGGAAGTGCTGGCATTATGAATCTTTTCGATATAATCCCGCTGTTTGTCAGTCAGTCCTGTTTTCAGCGCCAGATAGGCCATGCCGATGATAGCATTCATAGGGGTGCGGATTTCGTGGCTCATATTCGCCAAAAATTCACTTTTTGCCTTATTGGCGGCATCAGCCGCATCTTTTAGTACAATCAGATCCTTGTTGAAGAGGATGAGTTCCGCAGTTCTCTCTGCAACTCGATTTTCCAGATCCCGATTCAGGGCTTCCATCGCAGCATTGGCAATGCGGGCTTTTCCCGCTTCCATAGTAGCCTTTTGAAACAAACGTATCATGAGCGCTACGAGAAGGGAAAGCAACACACCTAAAAACGCAGTCATTCGGGGCAAAATGGTTTTGTTGCGGTCGATAAATGCTTGTGTCGGCCGGATATGAACAAATAGACGATGGTCCAATATATTTGTTTCTGCAACAGCTCCCAGACCGGATTGAACCAAATCATCCCAACCGGGCTGTTGATAAACGGGCATATTTTCAAACGACACAAAGAATTTGAAATCATCGGTTGTCTCGTACATTTTTTTGACTTTGGCAACGGAGTCCAACCATTCCTGAATGCGGAAAACAACCGATATAAACCCATCAAATTCTCCCCGAACATTCAGAGGAAAATAGATGATGAACCCTTTCCCTCCCTGCACCAGATCCAGAGGCAACGTTACAGTCGGAAAACGCGATTCCTTGGCTTTTTCCAGGGCAAGCCGCCTCTTTTCTTCCGCAGCAAGAAAAAAATCAACAGCCTCTTTATTGGTTTCATACGGAATGATCCACCGCACATAGTAATTCTTATCCACCCAACCCAAAGCCTGATAACCAGGTACGTCTTTGATATAGGCCTGCGATTCGTTGTAGAATTCATCTTTCGGTGTACCGCCACGGAATTCCCAACGTCTTGCCACACGCTGCAGCGTCGGGATGCGGTTTAGCAGGTCGGCCTCGATATGGGTAGCCATATTTTGAGCTTCTGCATTGATTTTTTGCTGGAGATTGTTGTTTTCTCGTTCTTCCATTGTCCAATACAAGAAAAATGTCAGCAAACACAACAAAAAGGCAGTCCCCAACGGCAGCCAAAAATTTTGTTGCTGCGGTTCAATTGTATGTGGAGCAACTGCCTGTTTCGTCATTTTTTCCTCGGATTACACGCTGAATTCCCTATCCGCCTCAGAAACTTCATCACGATATGTTTCCGCAATTTCCTTAAAGCGGCCAGCCAGTTCAAGAAACGCCGCAGTAACATCCGGATCAAATTGTTTGCCGCTTTCTGCTGCGATCATTGCCGCAGCAGTCTCATGCGGAATCGCTTCTTTGTAAACGCGCCGGCTGATGAGGGCATCATAGACGTCTGCCAAAGCCATCAGTCTGGCGGATATCGGGATGCTTTCCCCGGAAAGCCCTTTGGGATAACCGGCACCATCCCATCGCTCATGATGAAAAAGAGCCATTTCTTTTGCGAATCGCAAAAAGGATACCTCAGAACCCAGTAGTTTTTCTGCGCCGACGATCGCACGATTCCCGATAAGGGTATGTTTTTTCATCACTTCATATTCTTCGTTTGTCAATTTCCCCGGTTTCCATAATATCGTATCAGAAATTCCCATCTTGCCGATGTCATGCAATGGCGCGGATTTTGTCATCAGCAGAATATTTTCCAGTGTTAACGTGTCGATGCAAATTGATTGTTTTCGCAAGTGCAAGCCGAGTTCTTTCACATAATTCGCCGTGCGCTGAATATGGGCGCCGGTTTCCCTGTCACGGGTTTCCGCCAGGGACGCCATGGCATGTATGGATACTTCCTGCAGTTGGCTGATTTCTGCAATTCGCCGCACAATTTCCGTCTCCAGATACGCATTGCGTTCTGCCAAACACTCTTGCACATGTTTGAGTGTCAGGTGTGTTTTGACCCGTGCCAGCATCAAAGACGGCGTGAGTGGTTTGATGATATAATCTACGGCTCCGATATCAAACCCTTTTTCTTCATCCTCAACTTCTCCCATTGCGGTCAAAAAGATGACCGGAATCGGGTTCAGCACAGCATCGGCCTTAAGCCGGGCGCACGTCTCAAAACCATCCATTCCAGGCATCATGACATCAAGCAATATCAGGTCGGGCGGTTCAGCCTTTGCGACCGCCAGGGCCGCTTCGCCGCTTGTAGCGATTTTTACCGTATATTGCCGCTTGAGGAGGGCGCTGGCTAAAGCAAGATTGTCTGCAATGTCATCGACAACGAGAATCACATATTTCCCATCTTTCATGATGCAGATCCCTCCCGCAACAGTATTTCCGGCAGCGACGCTTTCCAACAGGAAGATTGCTCCCTTGATTATCTTTGTCCCAACAGACCCTCACGATGTTCTTCCGAGATGGATTGGAAATGAGCCGCCAATTCCAGAAACGCATCTACGACTACTGGGTCAAACTGCTTCCCGGATTCGGCACGGATAATTTCGACCGCCTCGTCGTGCGGAATCGGATTTTTGTAAACACGACGGCTGACGATTGCGTCATAGACGTCCGCCAACGCCATCAGACGTGCGGAGACGGGGATGTCTTCACCGGACATTCCTTCCGGATAGCCGGAACCATCCCAGCGTTCATGATGGGAATATGCCATTTCCTTGGCAAACTTCAGAAATGTATCCGATGTGCCCAACAACTTTTCTGCACCTTCAATGGCACGTTTTCCAATCCCCGGGTGGTTTTTGATAAGCGCAAATTCTTCAGAACTCAATCGGGCGGGTTTCCAAAGAATCATATCCGGGATACCCATTTTGCCGATATCGTGCAACGGTGCGGATTTCGTCATCAGATAGATGTTTTCCAGTGTCAGGGTCTCTTCGTATATTGATTTGTGACGCAGATTCAATGCAAGTTCCTTTACATAATGGCACACCCTTTGGATATGCACGCCTGTTTCGCTGTCCCTCGTTTCTGCCAGGGAAGCCATGGCGTTGATGGCGACCTCCTGCAACACAGTGACTTCTTCGATTCTTCGAGTGATTTCCTCTTCCAGATATGTGTTTCTTTCTTTCAGACAATCCCGGGTATATTTCAGTTCCAGATGGGTTTTGACCCGTGCCAGGAGCAGCGTCGGGGAAAGCGGTTTGATGATATAGTCGACGGCGCCCAGCGAAAATCCCCTCTCCTCATCTTCGGTCTCGGACATGGCCGTAAGAAAAATGACAGGAATCTGTTTCGATTTTGCATCAGCTTTGAGCCAGGCGCAGGTTTCATACCCGTCTATTCCCGGCATCATCACATCCAGCAGTATGATGTCAGGCGGTTCGGCTTTCACCATGGCAAGGGCTTCATAACCGCTTGCGGCCGTTTTGACATTATATTGGCGCCGAAGCAAAGCACTTGCCAGATCCAGATTGTCCTGCACATCATCGACAACCAACACTACCGGTCTATTTTCCTTCATAATATATCCCCTTATTGCAGAATGCTTATTCTCCAACGACACTCCGGATCTGTTCAATGACCCGGACCGGATCGATCGGTTTTTCGAGATATGCGTTACTGCCAGCAGCCAGAAATTTTTCGCGGTCTCCAGCCATTGCGTAGGATGTCACGACAATGACCGGTATATCCTTTCCCTTTTCCGTTTCCCGTAACTGCCGTAACACTTCAGTTCCGTCAATATCCGGCAATTGAATATCCAGCAGAATAAAATCAGGTTTTTGACTCAAAGCCATTTCCAGCCCTTCGCCGCCGGTTGGCGCCCATGCCGTCTCATAGCCGGCTTTCTTCAACAACCGGGTGATCAGCATCATATTGTCTTCGTTGTCTTCAATCACCAGTCCCTTTTTCACCCGGAGCCACCTCCCTTGTTACAAATTTCGGTATGCGGATGCGGAAAGTGCTGCCCACGTCTTTTTCGCTTTCCACCGACACTGTGCCATGCAAAATTTCAGTTACCAGTTTTTTCGTCAAATACAACCCCAGGCCTGTACCTCCCGCTTTCACCATCAGATGGGATTTCACCCGTTCAAAGGCTTCAAACAGTTTCGGCAAATCTTCCGGGGCAATACCGATTCCCGTATCGGTCACTGATAATTCCACTTCTTCATTCGTTTGCAAAATCCCTATCGTGATTTTTCCCTTTTCCGAATATTTAACTGCATTGCTGATGTAGTTGATCAAACATTGCAGCAACCTGCGACGGTCTGTGCACATCGTAATGTCCGGCGCCTCTGGGACTTCGATTTCCATCCCCTTTTCCTGTATTTGCGTCCTGAGACTGTCAATCGCTTCAGATATAAGACTATTCAAGGAAAAGGACTGTACAACGGAGTCGACCCTGCCTGATTCGATTTTTGATATGTCGATGACGTCAGTGATCAAAGACAACAAATGATTTGCAGCTTTTTTTACGCGACTTAGGTTATCCTTCTGTTCTTCATTCAGTGGTCCGGACATTTCTTGCAGTGTCATTCCGGTAAAACCGATGATGGAATTGAGAGGAGTCCGCAGTTCATGCGACATGGAAGCGATGAACATGGATTTCATCCTATCAAGGTCTTTAAGCTTGATATTGGTCTCGGCCAGCGCTGCTTCGATTCGCTGTCTTTCCTCAATTTCTGCCGCCATCATATGGTTCAGGTTGTCCAGCGTTTCATTCATGGCAAACATTTCTTCATTGGCTGCCCGAAGTTCCTCATTGGAAGCCGACAGTTCCTCGTTGGATGATGCCAGTTCCGCGGTTCGTTCACTGACTTTGGTTTCCAGTTCGGTATTACTGCTTCGCAAGGCAACTTCCAGTGCACGGAGACGAGCCCTGTTTATCAGCAAAGTGACAATAAAAAATCCCTGCAGCACCAACAGCAGGAATACACCGATAATATACCACTTGTAAAGATCCCACATGGAATATTGAACAAATCTGATCTGACTGCCTTCCGGCAGTCTGCTCTCGTCGATATTCCATCGCTTCAACGCACGCCAGTCGTACATGTAGCGAGGCGGTACCGTCAGCGCAAAAAACTTCTGCTCGCCGCTCAGGAGCCGATTCGCTGCGATAGCGCTCATTTCGCCATAAGCTTCCGAGCTGGTCAAATTGCCGCCTACAATGCCGTTTCCATATACAGTATCATAAAAGCTGAATATCGGTACAGAAATCACTGGTGCTACAGACCGGAGAATCTGCAACGTGGTGACTGGCTGACCGTGCCTGTTTGCGATATACGTTAAGAGCATGACAGCGGAATCTTTTGGTGCGGTGGAAAGTTCATTGATTAGTTCCTCTGCATCAAACCCCGCGAGATAGATTACATTTTCGAAAATTTTTTCAACATTGAGTGCTTTGCGCGTTCGTTCAAAATACTCTCTGTCATCCGGTCCCACTCCAGCCACGACATACAGGGTTTTTGTTTGGGGCAAGAGAGTTCGGATATTTTTCAATGTTCCTGTGATGGCATCCCCGGTGCTCTTTATGACTCCAACCAAAGATTTTTCATTAATTTTTTGCAATTGCTGCGCCGAAGGCAATACATATAATTGCGGAATATCTTTGGCAAAGTTATCGCCATGCTCCAAAAGAAAGGTCGAACCTGCAGTCATGACTCCGATAACCAGGTCGATGTTTTTCCAGTCATATTTATGTTTCAGGTACGTGACTACCGTGGCTGACATTGCAGGATCAGAAGCGATTTTTCCATCAATGTATTCATAGCTGATTTTGGGCTGAATTGGTCGCACTTTGTTGATTTCTTCAACAAATTCATTATTGAACGAGTTGAACCATTCTGTTGCATATGGTTGCGAAGTGATGATGAGAATCCGGGTCTCGGACGATTTTTCCCCAGCGGCGGCTTGCACCGGACAAGGCAGGAAGTAATTTTGCGCAAAGTACATGCATAGTATCGTTATCCAAGCCACATGGGAAATACGTCGAAATTTACTCCGCATCATATCCCATCCTTTCTCAGCACGATACCATGATACTATCCGAACATCATTCAGTATTATTTTATCATTCCATCCATTTATTTACTATCGACAGCAAAGTGAAAGCAGCTGACCCGGGAAGGGCAGCTGCCTGGCGGGCCAGACCATCTTCATTTCTCTTGCTCGCCAGCTCTACACAGCGATGTCGACCTGATTGCCCAGCCCCGATTTGTTGTTCGTTTGGGATTTGGGTGTCGATACAGTGGTTGTGCGTGTTTCTCCGCCGGAAATATACACTTTTCCGCATTCCGGGCAGACAGCACTGAAAAGGCGGACGCTTTGGGATACAACGCGGCCACCGTCTTTCTTCGCGTTTGCCTGTTCGTTGCCGACATGTTCCTGTTCATGAGCCATGACAACCGCTCCGGAACTTTCCGGAGAAATATGTCCCGGTGACTTGAAAGAAACTCCAGGATCGTTGGACCCATCCTGATAAGTCCGTTGCTTGCATGTCTGGCATTCGATCTGTCCCGAGCGTTTCAT
>CAZXCC010000104.1:0-9619 GCA_964638945.1 uncultured Veillonellaceae bacterium
GATTCCCGACCGTATTGAAGCAGGCACCTACATGGTTGCTGCAGCAATGACCGGTGGCGATGTGGTGATAAAGAACGTCCTGTTTGAACACATGAAGCCGCTTGTGGCCAAGCTGAAGGAAGCCGGAGTTGCGATCGAGGAAGATGTCGACCAGGTACGGGTTCACGCACCGGAGGCCTTACGTTCCGTGGATATCAAAACACTGCCCTATCCGGGTTTTCCCACGGACATGCAGGCGCAATTCATGGCATTGATGACCGTGGCCGATGGATCGAGCGTGGTTACGGAAACAGTGTTTGAAAACCGCTTCATGCACGTGGATGAATTAAAGCGGATGGGCGCAAGCATCAAGATAGACGGGCGAGCTGCCGTGGTGGAAGGGGTTCCCTATCTGACGGGCTGTCCCGTGACGGCGACAGACCTGCGGGCTGGAGCGGCTTTGGTGATTGCCGGGCTGGCTGCTCGTGGAACTACGGAAATCGGCGCTGTGTACCATATTGACCGTGGCTACGACAAATTTGTCGACAAGCTGAGGGGTCTGGGTGCCGAAATTTTACGGCGCGAAGCCGAATAAGCGTTGTTGACGGAGGGGTAGCAAAATGTTTGGATTATCGCAGGATATTGGCATTGACTTGGGAACCGCCACAATCCTGGTCTATATCAAGGGAAAAGGTATCGTACTTCGTGAACCTTCGGTGGTAGCCAAGGATGTCGATTCCGGACGCATTTTGGCAATCGGCGAGGAAGCACGCCGGATGATCGGACGTACGCCAGGCAATATTGTGGCGGTTCGTCCTTTGCGTGAAGGGGTTATTGCCGACTATGAAACTACGGAACAGATGCTTCGGTACTTTATTGATAAAGTGGCCGGCAAATCTTTGTTTTTTAAGCCGAGAATCATGGTTTGCGTTCCCTCGGGCGTAACAACCGTCGAAAAGCGTGCGGTGCTGGAAGCAGCCACACAAGCCGGCGCCAAGGAAACCTACCTTATTGAGGAACCGCTGGCTGCTGCGCTGGGTGCAGGACTGGACATCGCCGAACCCTGCGGGGCCATGGTCGTCGACATCGGAGGCGGCACCACGGATGTTGCGGTACTCAGCCTGGGAGGCGTCGTTGTCAGTTCTTCCATCCGCGTTGCCGGAGATATGTTTGATGATTCCATCATCCGTTATTTGCGCAAGGAAAAGAAGCTGATGATCGGGGAACGGACAGCGGAAGACATCAAGATAAAAATCGGCACGGCTGTGACGGACCTGCGCAAGGAAAGCATGGATGTACGGGGACGCGACCTGGTTTCCGGCATGCCGAAGACCGTGGTCATGACTTCGACGGAAACGCGGCACGCGATTGCAGAGCCGGTCGGACTGATCATTGACTGCGTCAAGAACGTTCTGGAACGGACTCCGCCGGAACTGGCCTCGGATATTATCGACCGCGGCATCGTAATGACAGGCGGAGGCGCAATGCTGTACGGCCTGGACCAGCTGATCACAAAACAGACCAGCATCCCGGCGCATCTGGCCGAAGACCCCACGTCCTGCGTGGCCATGGGTACCGGTATCGCCCTCGACTCACTGGAATTGCTGAGCAACCATCTGACAAGCGCCCGCAAAACAGGGCCCAAATAAGATAGAATTATTCCCCGAAAAATAAAATTTTTAAGGCTGTTGAGAAAGGGACGACGCAGATGGGCCTTTCTCAACAGCCTGCCTACTTAAGAACCCCGCCTATTTTTCCGATACTTGATTGTAGAAGGAAGAATGGAGCGGGGTGTTCTTTTTGATCCGTGGAATTTACATTTCGGCGTCAGGTATGTTGGCCGAGTCACAACGGGCCGATGTAACCGCGAACAACCTGGCGAACGTAAATACGGTCGGCTTCAAAAAAGACTTTGCCGTGCTCAAGGATTATGACAGCAAAGAAGTCCGCCGTATCAACGATGGCGTGAAAGAGCCGACCATCGGAACCATCGGCGCCGGTTCGCAGCTGGATGCCGTAGTGACGGACCACACGCAGGGAATGATGCGTGTTACAGGAAATGCCCTGGATTTTGCCCTGGAAGGAAAGGGCTATTTTGCCGTGCAGACGCCATCCGGCGTCAGGTACACACGAAATGGAATATTCTCCCGCAATACGGCGGGGGAGCTTGTGAACGAAAGCGGCTACCGGGTACTGGGGCAGAATGGACCGATCAATCTGGAACCGGCCGGACAGGCGGGGATTGTCACCGTGGCGGAAGATGGCCGCATATTTATGGACCAGATTGAAAACAACCAGTTTCAGTTGTTCACTTTTGACAATGAGAAGCAGCTGATCAAAGAGGGAACCAATCTGTTCCGTGCTCCGGACGAGGTAAATGCCCAGGTGGCGACGCCACCGGTACATCAGGGGATGCTTGAGTTTTCCAATGTGAATGTCGTAGCCGAAATGGTGAACATGATTGTCGGACAGCGGGCGTACGAAACCAATTCCAAAGTGGTGCAGACGCATGATTCGCTGCTTGACAAGGCGGTGAACGAGGTGGCAAGACTCTAGAAAAACCTGCAGCAGTAAACTGAACGGGGCCGGACCTTCGCGGAGGCCCCCTCTGCCGTTGAATGATCGAGACGGCTGATTTTGGCATCTGAGGAGGCATATTTATTATGATGAGGTCTTTGTATACCGCAGCATCCGGTATGGTTGCCCAGACACAAAACATCGACGTGATTTCCAACAACCTGGCCAACGTGAATACGACCGCCTTCAAAAAACAGCGTGCAGATTTTGAAGACCTGATTTATCAGACGATGCGCCAGGCCGGAGCCACAACTGGACCGGACAACATGGTGCCAAGCGGCATTCAGATGGGGCATGGCGCCAAATTGGTCGCAACACAGCGCATGTATACCATGGGAAATTTTCAGCAGACAGGAAATTCATTGGATATTGCGATACAAGGAGACGGCTTCTTTCAAATAACCCTGCCTGACGGTACGCTCGCCTATACCCGGGACGGCGCCTTCAAAAAAGACGCTACAGGGCGGATTTGCACATCAGACGGGTATTTTATCGAACCACAGATCACGATTCCCACGAACGCCACAGATGTGACGATATCGGCCGAAGGGGTGGTTTCCGCCACGATCCCGGGGCAGACGGCGACACAGGAACTGGGGGTGATTCAGCTTGCCCGGTTTGTCAACCCTGCAGGACTGGACAGTATCGGCAGCAACCTGCTGAAAGAAACCAATGCTTCCGGTGTGCCGGTTGTCAGCGTTCCCGGCACCGACGGAGCAGGGACGCTGATTCAGAAGTATCTGGAAATGTCCAACGTACAGGTCGTGGATGAAATGGTAAACATGATTGTAGGGCAGCGGGCGTATGAAATAAACTCCAAGGCCGTGACGACCTCGGATGAAATGTTGCAGACGGCAGTTGCGCTGAAGCGGTAGGTGAAACATAGTATGCGGACCATCGCGGTATTGCTGTGCATGGTGTTTGGTGTGGCATTTTGTCCGATTGCGTCCGCCGCTGCCATTACGGTTGCCGTTCGGGCGGAAGCCAAAATCCGAGGGCCGTGGCTGAGTTTGGGCGATATTGCCGAAGTCAGCGGGGATTCCAGGGAGCGGGTCAAAATGCTCAAGGAACTGAACTTGGGGGATGCTCCCGCTCCAGGGACCACATGGCTCATGAACCCGGCTCTTCTCGAACCCAAACTGGCAGCTTCCAAAGCCGATTTTTCCGATATCGCCTGGAGCGTTCCCGCCAGCTTTAAAATTTCCACACTGTCCCAGCGTATCAGCGGCAAGCAGATCGGAGAAATCGCGCAAGAGTATCTGGCCCGGCTTTCTGTCGGAGCGAACCTGAGCCTGGTTGATCTGCCGGAAGATTTGCAGGCGCCTGTCGGCAAACTGGAACTGATTCCCGAACTTTCCGGAGCCATTCGCTACAATGTGCCGACCACAGTCCATGTGGCAGTTCGGACGGACGGCGTCGGATTTGTGAAAGTGCCGGTACAGTTTGAAGTCAAGCGTTATCTGGATGTGGTGGTAGCCGCCGTCAACCTGAACGCCGGCGATATTTTGTCGGAACAGTCGGTCCGGCTGGAAAAAATGGATGCGGGCAAGCTGGCCGCCGGATACATAACGGAAGTGGATAAGGTTATCGGGTTGCAGCTGCGTTTCGCGATGACTCCGGGACTTGTCCTGACGGAAAGAAACGTGAAGCGTCCCATCATTGTGCAGCGCGGAGAAATCATCCAGCTGCGGGCCAGAATCGGTGAGCTGGAGGTGGCGGCCAACGGCGTCGCACTTGGCGCCGGTGCTGCCGGAGATTTGATTAAAGTGCAAAATTCGAATACGAAAAAAATCTTAACGGGTCGGGTTCAGGAAGATAAGACGGTGCTGGTATTGAACCAGGCGGGAGGGTGAAAAAGATGAGATACGGAAAAATTTTAGCAGTGGTCGGGATGGCCGGCTGGCTCTTTTTGACTCCGATAGCTTCCGTACAGGCGGATTCGCTTTGGAACGACAGTTCTCCCACCACGGTGCTGTTCGGAGATCAACGCGCAAGAGCTGTCGGGGATACGTTGACGATAATCATCAATGAAAATTCGAGTGCATCCCGTACCGGTTCGTCCGCCAATTCAAAATCAGGCTCCAATACAACGAATCAGGGAACCGGGTTGCTGGGTTTTGTTCCTGAGTCTTCCATCGGGCAGAACGACAGCTTTAAATCCCAGGGAAGCATAGTCAACAAAAATGCGGTTTCGGCCATGGTGGCGGTGAAAGTCATCGAAGTAAAGCCCAACGGCAACCTGGTGGTATCAGGAACCCAGAACATCAGGCAAAATGGAGAAGAGCAGCGGATCGTGATTTCCGGTCAGGTCCGTCAGATCGATATATTGCCGAACAACAGCGTGCTATCAAGCAAGATGGCTGATGCCAAAATTCTTGTGACAGGCAGTGGGCCTCTGGTGAACAAGCAACGTCAGGGAATTTTGACACAGATCTATAACTGGTTCTTCTAAATAACGGGCGAATTTTTGAAAATTCCAGTTGCTGGCGAGTTTCTCCTGTGTTCGGTACAGGAAAAATACGTAAAGGTCGGGTGAAGGATATGCTCAGGATATGGCGCAGCCTGATATGGGCATTGGTTATAATGCTGGCCACGATGGCTCCGGTAGCGGCTGCCGGTATCCAGCTCCCTGTGAATACGCGTATCAAAGATGTGGCCAAGGTACAGGGCGTCAGATCGAACCAACTGACAGGATACGGCCTGGTGTTCGGTCTGGCCGGCACTGGCGATTCAAACAAAAGTGTCAATACGATCCAGTCCATTGTCAACCTGCTGCGTTCTTTCGGTACGATTGTGGACCAGGCAAACCTGCAGTCAAAGAACGTTGCATCTGTCATGATCTCGGCAAGACTGCCTGCTTTCGTCAAACCCGGTGATACAATCGATGTCACCGTTTCTTCCATGGGAGACGCAAAAAGCCTGGCCGGAGGCACACTGATCCAGACGCCGCTTCGGGCTGCCAATGGCGGAGTATATGCAGTCGGACAGGGAGCTGTCACCACAGGCGGCTTTACTGCAGGCGGCAGCGGCGCCAATGTGCAGAAAAACTTTCCGACGGTCGGTCTGATTACCAATGGAGCCATTGTGGAAAAAGAAGTGCCGTTTACGCTTGCATCCAACGGACAGATCAACCTGGCGCTGAATCATCCCGATTTCACCACGGCAAACAGGGTTACCGAGGCGATTACCTCAAGGTTCGGAACGATTGCGGCGGCCCGTGACCCGGGAACCGTGACGATTTCCGTGCCTGCCATGTACAAGAACGATCTTGTGGGGTTTGTCTCTGCGATCGAAGAACTGCGAATCCAGCCCGACGATACGGCCCGGGTGATTATCAACGAGCGCACGGGAACCATCGTGATGGGAGCCAACGTGGCGATTGACGAAGTGGCTGTTGCGCAGGGCGGACTGACGATCAAAATCACAAAAACCCGAGATGTATCGCAGCCGAATCCTCTGGCCGCAGGCCGCACCGTCACGACGCCGCGGCAGAGTGTAGCCGCGAAGGAAGCGAACGGCAACCTGCTCGTGCTGCCGGCGACCGCGAGCGTGGGCGATGTTGTCGCCGCACTGAATTCCGTTGGCGCCACACCACGTGACATCATCACGATACTGCAGGCGATGAAGGCTGCGGGAGCGCTGCATGCAGAAATGGAAGTGATCTGATATGTCTTCCATAAATTCCACGGCGTCGCTGTCTGCCTGGGATTCCCGAATATCCGGTTCGTTGAAGGCTGAAGATAAGGCTGCGGCGGATGATGCCAAACTGAAAAAAACCTGCCAGGAGATGGAAGGCGTATTTTTGAACATGATGTTGAAAAGTATGCGTGCGACGGTGCCGAAGAACTCGCTGGCAAGTAAAAGTTTGCAGAGCGATACCATGCAATCGATGTTCGACATGGAATTGACCCGCAATTTGGCTATGGGCAGGGGAACCGGCCTGGCCGAAATGATGTACCGGAATCTGAAAAACCAGGGAACCCAAAATCCAGGCGATAAAAAAGCACAATAATCCGATTCGTCACGCAAGCGGCAACGCTTTCGGCCGGCCGTACAGGCCGGCTGTTTCTCATTGGGAAGCAATTGATATATAATATAATAATAAACTCAACTATCAATCCGGGTTTGCGGGGTGATACAAGGTGTACCGGACTATAATGCCGTCCATGAATAAACGGGGCTTTATCAGCATGATGCTTGCAATCGTGCTTTGGCTTTCTGCTGTTGCGGCATCGGCGGCGCCGGCTCCGATTAAGCCCCCAGCCAAGCAGCCTCCGGCAGGTCAGACTTCTGTAAAACAAAATACGACGACTGCCTATGTCGATAAAATCCGCTTCCATTCCGACGAGGAAGTGTTTCGGCTGGTATTTGACATGACAGCCATTCCTGCCTATACTGTCAGCATCAGCGAGATGCCGCTCCAAATGGAGATTGATCTGCCTGACACGGTAAACCGCAGCGGGACCGGCCTACTGACGTTTAATGATTCTTTTGCGGAAAAGCTGCAGTTTGCAGAGCTTGGACCGGGGCGGCTCAAGGTATATGTTCCCCTGCGTTATCCAGCCATGCCGCGGGTATCTCTTTTAAGCTCGCCGCCGCGTTTGGTTGTCGATCTGCTGAAGACATACGAGAACAGGACGGAACAGGTCATTGCACCGGGGGTGACGTACAGGGAGATCGTGCGTGGCCGGCAGGAAGGACCCGTCAAAGCGCATGTATTGGAAGTGGACATGAAATCGGGAAATACCTTGCGTCCGGTTCTCTCGAACGACTCGGTTGCAGGAGTGGAAACCTTGTCGGAAATGGCGGAGCGCGCACAAGGGATTGCCATAATCAACGGACCGTATTTCATGCGCAACGGAGAAATACTCGGATTGCTGAAAATTGATAAAACCATTGTCAGCGCGCCGGACGTGACCCGGACTTCCTTTGGTGTGATGCCGGACGGAAAATTGATGTTTGATACCGCATCCTTTTCCGGATACGTCGAATTGCCCGACAGAACCAAAATACCCATCGATGGCGTCAATCGGAGCCGGGGCGAGTCGGAGCTGATTCTCTATAATTCATACTATGCATACTGGACCCTGACACATGGCGAAGGGATGGAATATACGGTTCGCGGAGATCGGGTGGTAGAGATGCAGGCTTCAAATTCCTTGATCCCTGAGGGAGCCGTCGTTCTATCGGCGACCGGCCGCGCGGCCTGGAATCTTTCGGGACTGAAGCCGGGCAGCCGGCTGAAAATCGTTCAAAGTGTGGGAGCTGCCTGGGACAATGCGGTTCAGGCGGTGGGCGCCGGGCCTTGTCTTGTGAAGGATGGACAGATCTATTTAACAACGATGGGCGAGGAATTCGGCAGTGACGTGGCAGGCGGACGGGCGCCGCGCACGGCGATCGGTGTGAACAAAGAAGGCAAGGCATTGCTTGTGGTGGTGGACGGACGCCGCAGGACAAGCACCGGATTTTCTCTTCTGGAACTGGCCCAGTTCATGTTGGATCTGGGAGCTGTCGATGCGATGAATCTGGATGGCGGCGGTTCCAGCGAAATGATTGTTGGAGACCAGATTGTAAACCAGCCGTCCGATGGACGTGAGCGCCGGATTGGAGCAGGTATTGCAGTAGTGCGAACCCAAACGGCGAAATAAGGAGTGAATGAAGATGACCCTGCATAAAAAAAGGATTGTTCTTTTTGTTGTAGTCTTGTTGATAGCCATGGTTTGGGCGGTATCGGCAGGAAATCTGGTGGATCAAAGAGGCGTGCTGGCTGGACGTGTAGTGGCGCAGGATCTTGTGGCGCCGGGAACGGCAGTCAAAGAGGGCCGTGTGCTGGTTCGGGTGGAAAGCATTACAGGTCCTGCCCCCGCTGTCCGGGCCACTCTGGACGGGATCGTGAGGGAAGTGCTGGTGCGTCCCGGCGATATGGTGCGTACCGGGGATGTTCTTGTCAGAATTGAGCCCACAACCAGATGACGAAGGGATGGATCAAGTTGTCTTTTTGGAAACGATGGCGCCTGGGGGTGCTGTCTTTGGTTTGTTATACCGTCATGTCCTGTCTGGGTACGGCTGTTTTTGCGGCGGTTCCATTGATGCCCCTGGAAGAGGTGCAGGTCGGCGCGCGCGGGATTGCCAGGACGGTTATTGCAGGCACTTCCATTGAAGAATTTGGCGTGGAAGTACTGGGAATCATGAAGAATAAAGGTGCGGTGGGAGATCTGATTCTTGTGCGCACCTTCGGTGACGTTATCGACCGATCCGGCGGCGTGGCCCAGGGGATGAGCGGCAGCCCGGTATTTATCGATGGACGACTCATTGGCGCCATCGGCTACGGATGGAGTCTCACGGATCAGAGAACCGCCATGGTGACACCCATTTACGACATGCTGAAGCTGTTTGAAAGAATGAATCCTCCGGAAATGCCGGATCCGGCCAATCCTCGGGAAAAATCCGCCGAACCGGCGGTGGCGCCTGCGCCAACCGGTCTGATGACAAAATCTACCCCGCTGATGGCGGGCGGGTTTGGCGAGAATGCCTTGAATTTTTTGCGCACGAAGCTCAAACCGTTAAATTTGCTCCCGTATTCCGTGGGAGACCCGCCCTCCGGAATTGCCTATGGCGAACTGGAACCGGGCAGTGCGGTGGGTGTGCAGCTGGTCCGCGGCGACGTGAACCTGGGCGCTTTGGGCACGGTGACGTATGTGGACGGCGACAAAATCCTGGCCTTTGGACATCCGTTTCTCAAACGGGGCCAGACAAACTATCTGATGGCCAACGCATATATTTTTACCACGATTCGGGGGGTTGAGAGCTCCTTTAAGGTCGGAGTCACAGGGGATGTCATCGGAACAGTCAGCCAGGACCGTGGAGCGGGTGTCGCAGGGGAAATGAACCGTTATCCGGGTATCGTGCCGCTGCTGATGAACATCCAGGATGCAGATGCGCGACTGACAAAAAACATGCAGGTGCAGATCGTGCAGGACGAAGAAATTGCTCCGATTCTTGCCACGGCTTCCTTGATGAACTCCATTGATAAGTCGATTGACCGCTCGGGTTCCGGGACTGC
>CAZXCC010000105.1:0-9616 GCA_964638945.1 uncultured Veillonellaceae bacterium
CCCCCCTTTTATGCACTTGATGGAAAATATTCTTCCGCTACTCAAAATATTGTGGTTCTATTCCAATATTAGCTCTCCATCAAAAAACTGCAGGCTCCCAGCAACCGACATCTTTTCAGGCTTTCTCCGAAACATTGTTTCAGCTCAAATCTTCATGCATTTGCATCGTCACCTTACGTCGCATTGTTTTATACGCCTGACTTGCCAGCAAATAAGAAGGATGAAACAATCCTGTCGGTGGATAAAACGAATCCTGAGAATATATAAATCCTAATTTTTTTAACAGGCAGGATGATGCGATATTGTCTGGGTGGTGGCCCGCAAAAAGCATATCCACTCCCAATACATCAAAAGCATAATCAATCACTGCGCGACTTGCTTCCTCAGCTAATCCTTTTCCCCAATGCTTTTCTTTCAAATGGAATCCGATTTCAAGCACGTTCTTTTCGGATTCGTATGGCCGTAATCCGCAACAGCCAACATGTTCGTAGTTTTCCAGGCTGTAAATCGGCCAATACTGAATCAGATAGACTGCATATGTTTCGCACTCCTTTTGTAGCCTTTGATGAATCTGTTCCATCGACATTTTTCCATTTGCGGAAATATATTTAGTAACCGCCAAATTCCCCCAGAGTTCCTGTGCCTCAGATATATCATCCTCCGTCCATACGGAAAAGCCTAGCCTTGCTGTTCTCATAAAAAACTTTTTCATCATGGCACGCCACCTTTCATTGCAGAAACAACAACGAACAGTTGATGACTTCTCTTCCTCTGCGAACAATCCCTGCAGACACAAATCGGTGATAGTGGAACAAAACAATAAATAGAAAATCCCTCCAAGAAACCTCGGAAGGACTGAATTACTCTCTTTCAAACGATATATGGCTTTTTCACGACGCAGTTTCCTAAAAAAAGATTTACCATCCAGTTATGCTTACAAATTTATATTTGTAAGCGCCTTGTTCCAATACCGGCGCTTCAAAATTCCACTTGCCGCCCGGTCTCAGATTTTTTGCACTTGCAACTGTGGTTCCCATTAACACATCATTGCCATAGATTGCAATTTGAACCTGCACATTTTCAAAGGTGTTCTGTGTGTTATTTCTTATTATTCCTGTTACATAATTAAAATAGTTTATATTAATGGGTCTATGTTCAATAAGCTCCAAGTCTGGTCTTTCCGTACTTTGCATAACAGGGGCAGTATTATTGGATGGTTTTCTTAAAGCCTTATACGCTATTCCGGCAACCACCACCAGAACCCCTATTCCTACAATGCTCAACGCCACGATATTTCCTCCACAAATGTTTCGACTTATTGATGCTTATAATTGTATGCCGTATGATCCTTTTCAGCAACCATTTTCATTTTTGGAATAAAGCATTTGGCTATCCTGCAGCAACGTGTAGCGCTCCAGTTCTTCCAGCATTGCCACATCCCGTTCAAAAAGATCCAGCTGCGTCAGTGAACCCGCCGTCACCAAATCCGCCCCGCGCACGCCGATACTGCGAATGGGCTTCTCCCATTGGTAGTTTGCCCGGAACAATTCCATCGCTTTTTCGGCAATCTTGCCGGAAAGAAACCTCGCCGCTCACCGCCACCGGCTTGTCTGCAAGTTCTGGATAATACAGTTCTTCCACCGAAGCATAAAAATTATTGAGATCCACCTGATGAATCGTGCGCATAAAGACCTCACCGCCGAAATGCTCCAAGCCGTTTGCAGCAAGTTCTATAATTACACAAATTCTGATCTCTTCAAACAGAATCTCTATTATCCATGATCCGGAATGGTATCACTCGAGCTTTAGGTTGAGACAAATATTCAATTCCGGCATTTTGATACTCTCTTGCCAGGAACTCTTCCAGTCTTTGATTACCAACCCACCACTTTTCTTCCCTCGGCAAATAAACAACTGGAAATTGTATTACGTTTTCATGTTTTTTAAGCCGTCCGTGGAATTTTGATTGCTGTTTCTGCATGATTCAACTTCTCCTCTTTTGCCCTGGCAAATCGAAAGTGTTCGGCGCCATTTTTACGAACATTTGTTCTTTATTTGTAAGTATATCTGATGCAAAAGCCGCTGTAAAGCGAAAAGATTGTGATTTTTTTTTGAAGCAACCTTTCGTTATTACCCAAAACACGGAGGACCAGAATGGGAGGATCATTTATTAATGAATATTCCGACGCCTCTTAATTATGTACTTGGATTCCTTCTTGGCATGGATGCTGCGGGTGGAGGTGGAATTGCCATAGTAGGAGCCGTAGCGAATATACAAACGAGAACCGGAAAACCACTTTCCTTGATTCTATTTTTGGAGTATTTGATCGAGACTGTTACATTTACAAGTATTTTCCTGTTTGTTTTTGCTCTGCCGATATATTGGTACCGAAACGCAAAGAAGTCCGCAAAACAATCAAATTCGCATTGACCGACTGTGGCAGCACTGAATCTTGCTCCCCTTGGCGCCGGGCGCACCATATAATAAGCTCCGGCCATCATTGACCAGAGCTCTTATCCGATTTATACAGGATCCTTTTTCTGCTTCAGTATAAATGTATAATCCACCCGATCTGAATTGCAGGTGGAAATTTCTATTTTTTCGTACCGTTCGCATTCCGGGCAATAGGATCGACGCTTATATCTCGTCTGTTCGATTTCAACTTCCGCTCCGCACTGCGGGCATTTTTCATGATGCAACGGATTCACCTGCTTTATAAAAGAATGATTCTTGCATCGTTATATTCCTTTTTAAATGATTTTCAAGTTTTATATACATGCAGAAGCTGAAACTCCGGCCTAGGCCGGAGTTTCACTATGGTTCAAAACTTTACCTATTAATCAAATCTGGGAAGCACCCTCAATTTCTTTCAACATCACGCTCTCCTGCATCGTGATGATGAGATCGATATCAAGCATGCTCACCAATCGGTTTTCCAGTTTCCCGATACCCTGAACGAACCGGGCATCCAGAACAAACGTCGGTGGTGCCGGTTCAATGCATTCTCCCGGCATTTTCACCACCTCATTCACGGCATCGACGATCAAGCCCATCGTCTGACCCGACACATCCGTGACCATGATCCGGGTTTCGTCCTTGTACTCATGCGCTCCCATGCCGAACCGTTTGCGCAGATCCAGCACCGGAATCACCCGACCGCGCAGGTTGATGATCCCTTCCATGAATTCCGGCGCATGCGGCAACTTTGTGATCGCCACCATGCGGTTGATTTCCTTCACTTTGTTAATCGGTAGCCCGTAATCTTCGTTCGCCAATTTAAAAATTACAAGCTGAACATCTGCTGCCATGGTGGCCCCTCCTAGCCAACGACCGCCTGTCTGGAAACAATTTTTCCATAACTGGCCTGGGTTTCGCAGAATCGGGCATCTCTCACCTCAAAGAGTGTTTCAGACCCGGAACCTGTTTATGATACCCTGCAAATCCACGGCAAGTTTGGAAAGCGCCTGGCTCGAAGCGGCGATTTCCTCCATGGATGCGGACTGTTCTTCCGTCGCTGCCGATACCGTCTGAGTCTCTGCCGCAGTATCACGGCTGATACTTTCAACATCCTTAACCGAGCTGACGATCCGTTGGCTGCCGACCGCAGCTTCATTGATCGCTTTGGCAATAATTTTGACTTGTTCCGTAACCTGTCCGATTTTTTTGTTGATTTCTCCAAAGTTTGTCCCTGCCACGGTGACCAGTTCCACGCCTTTACCCAGTTCTCTTCCGGCAACCTCGATAGCGCCAACCACATTGTCGATACTGGTGTGGTTGCTGCTTACAAGCGTTTTGATCTGATGCGCCGCTTGCTCCGACTGTTCCGCCAGTTTGCGGACTTCTTCCGCCACGACCGCGAATCCGCGCCCCTGTTCCCCGGCCCGCGCCGCTTCTATGGCGGCATTCAGCGCCAGCAAGTTCGTCTGTCCGGCGATGGTTGAGATGAGACCCACAATCTCTCCGATCTGCGCAGAACTTGTCTTGAGTTCTTCCGCAGCAATCTGCGCCTGTTTCGCCTCCACACTCACCGCGCCCATTTGGGTCACGGCGAACTCAACGGAGCCTTTCCCCTCAAGCGCTGCCCTGGCAGTCTGTTCAGACATGCTTGCCATCTCGCTGGCGGTAGCAGAGACCTCTTCCATGGTTGCGGATATCTCCTGCACGATGGCGGAAGTTTCATTGACTGCGGCAACCTGCTTTTCGCTGCCATCGGCCACTTGCTGGATGGAAGCTGCGATACTGCCGGAAGCATCCGCCGATTGCTGGGCACTGGCTGTGAGTTGCTCGGAGGAGGCCGCCACCTGTTCGGCCGAAGCAGTCACCTGTTTTATTATGCTGCGCATATTCTGGTTCAGTTTATCAAACGCCTGTGCTATTGCGCCATACTCATCGCCCCGAGCAAGAAACGCCGCCTGAATATCCTTGGAATAATCTCCTTCCGCCATGATCTCGATACGATGGACCATTGCATTCAGGGGAACTGTAATAGCCCTCGTGATGTTCCAGGCCAGAAGCAACCCCAATAGCAACGCAGAGATACATACGGCAAGAATGACCTTGACCGACGCGGCGTAGTCTTTTTCATTCTGCGCTTTAATTTCGCCCGCCACTTTCACATTGTATTCCGACAAAGCCACCAGCTTTTCCAAAAACTTTTCCATCGGTGCACGCGCCTGGGAGTTAAACAGCGCATATGCTTCGGCGTTCCGGTTTTGCATCGCCAAAGCGATAACGCCTTCCCGCGCGTCACGGAACTTTTGCATATGTGCCTTCATTTCCTTCAGATTTTCGACTTCGAATGGGTCGAGCTTCGTTTTTTCATACTCGGCCAAATTCTTATTAAACGCTTCGGCGCGTTTTGTCAAATCATTTTTCAGCTCATTGTTTCTCGCCGGATCCGTATTCAACATCAAATCGAATAAAAAACCCTGGACCGCTCTTGCATGCGCACGATTCTCATTCAACCATTCGATGGGCAAAAGCCTGTTGTTATATAAATCGTTCATCTCAGAGTTGGCTTTTTGAGTGTAGTAAAAACCGACTCCCCCCGCACTGGCCATGAATGCCAGTAGAATGAATACAAGGCTCATAATCTTGGTGAAGGTTTTCATGTTACTTAACACTTGCACAATAGACGCCTCCATGTTTCATTTTTAAGAAAATCCAGCTTGCGCTGAACCTTTGGCGACAGCGGAAGTCGAAATTTTCTTATGTCGCAAAAAGTTAACCTTTTTAGAAGACCAATAAAAAAAACACCACCAAAAACCCCTAGCAGGGGTTTGCTTCCGATGGTGTAAAGCGAGCCGCATCAGCCTTTCGCCTTCCTGCCACATAGAACTATGCCCGTACAGAGTCTCTCACAATTAAAGTAAATATTCCAGCTGTTCAAAAGAATTCTACATTCCTACAATTTTATTTATTTATTTGATGCAATTCAAACGTTCTCCTTTGAACGAATCGTCAAAATATCACAAAGGAAGCAGGGCTGTATTTGTGCAAAAACACAAACGCAGCCCTGCTTCGGAAAACAAGAAAAATTTATAACGACTTATTTTCAGGCATTATCACCACATTTTATATCATGCAACGATTCTCTCATATTCATAATACTTAGCGCCAGCGATAAATCCACCAAATTTTCCGTCTTCTCCAGGTCGACTCCCAAAATCTTCCCCAATGTTTTTTTTCGGTACCGGACTGTTCCGACATGCACATGCAAATGGTTTGCGATGGTTTCCACCGAATCGCATGCAACCAGTTCCCGCAGAGTAACCAGCAATTCTTCGAGCCTTTCCTTATCACGCAGTCTCAGCAAAGGTCCCAATTGATCTTCAATATACTGTGTCGAATCAGCGGAATATACATCCTTAATCAATAACCGCATTCCCCCCAGGTCGTTCCAATGGAATATGCATCTGTCTTGGTGCATTCTCTGCAGGAATGTCAGCGCCAACATAGCTTGCCTGTAAACTTCCGCCAGCGTTTTCACATGCTGCGAGATTTGGGATATTCCACAAGACCAGCGAGTTCTTGGTTCATATTGCTCGATCCAGCCAAGAATTTTATGCCCGGCATCAACAGGCATGGCGCGGTAAAAATTATCTGCGTTGCCTGGAATATCGCAAATCACTGCAACGCCATCCGGTGACTGCCAAACGATTCCTCCTTCCACTTTCTTCTGCAACCAGTCGATGAGCAAATCCTGACGAGACTGTTCCTCTTCTGGCGTTGACTGTTCCCGGAACGATTTCTCTTTTTCACAAAATATCATGCATAGAAAGCGCTCAGGAATCAAAAATCCCAGCTTCCGAGCCTGTTCAACAAGTTCTCCTTGCGCAGTGCCATGAAATATGGCATTGTTCATCAGGTCCCGTTGCAGGCTGCGCTGAAATCTTCTTTCGCCTTCCAATCGTCCCCTGATGGAGCGGGACACATCGACACCGACTGCGCTTAATCCATGAAATTGTTTGCTTTTATCCGTCTCCCAGCGCAGAGTCCATTCAACCCACACTCTTTGGCCCGTACTGGTAAAATGCGCCCTGACGACTCTCTGTGTCGTCTCATTCTCTAGTTCCAGAATATTTTGGCTTTCTCCAAGTAAATCGTCCACATCAGAAAACAAATAATCATGGAAATCGATGCCGATTAAGTCTTGCGAAGGGTAGCCAAAAAACTGGCAGCCGTAATCGTTGATGTAGGTAATGCCGCCTAGTTTATCCGCCTGTATGATGATTAGGTTCGTATCCTCAATTAATTGTCTATATCGCTTTTCGCTTGATTGCAGCTCTTCTTCCATTTTTTTGCGTGCCGTAATATCGCGAAAAAATGTCGCGGCTCCGATGATTTTTCCATCTTCATGCTGGACTGGGTAATGGACAATTTCGAAACTGCTTCTTTGCTCGCCTTCTTTTCCTGCGTAATCCTCCTTCACCAATACTTCTCCATTAAACACCTGCTTGAGATGCCTTTCGATCTTTTCCCGGTCTTTTTCTACACTGATGTATTGCAAGAGATTGCAGCCCAGCTCTACGTCAATGTCAAACATAAATCTCATGGCATCAGCAAAATTTCGGTTGAACGTTACAAGACGAAAATCCAAATCCACCAGAAAGAACGGAGCGTCCAAGCATCCAATCATTTCGCCCATCAGACGCTGTTGCTGCCGTATCATCCTACTATTCCGCACTGATTCCGCCCTTTTTTTATCAGTGATGTCGATGGCGATTCCGTCCATTGTTCTTCGTCTTTCAACGACGCTGTCCCGCACCTTTCCTGCCAGTTGAATCCATTTCACACCACCGTCAGTTTGGTCAATCCGGCATTCAATATCAAAACTGCCCCCGCACAGCACGGACTCTTCTAAAATCCTTGCCACTCTACCACGATCATCCATCGCAATGCATTCCAGAAAACTGGACAACGACCCGGAAGATTTGTCCGATTGTCCGATTATGTTGGCAAACTGCATAGAATAATCCATCTGAAACGTGTCTAATGCCAACGTCCATTCTGCCGCGCTGATGCATCCAAGCGCAAACCGAAGCCGGTCTTCGCTGGCACGCAAGTCCGTATGAACGTAATACCGGGATGTAATATCAATTAAAGTAGCAATGACTTCCGTCATCTTGTTTTCCCTGACATCCATCACCGGAGCAGAACTCACAAGAATCCACTTCGCCTTGCCAACGTCAGGATAGTGCAGCCCTATTACTCTGGCCGGCACAACAGCACCCGTGCGCGCAGTAATCATAGACGGCAGCTCTTCCAGAGAAAGTTCTCTGCCGGATTCATCAATCACCTTCACGGCAGAGTTTCGGGCAGACTTTCCTTTCATCTCATCCAGCGCAAAATCAAGAATCTTTTCTGCCATCTTGTTGGCGTATATAACGACTCCGTCCAAATCTTGCACGACAATGCCCGCAGTGATGGCATCGTATTTCCGTTTTATACTTTCTTCCCGTGCACGAATTGTCGCCTCTTCCGGTTCCATGTCATCGAATTCGCAAACTTTATTTCGTATTGTCTTCGTTGCACGAACTCGCTTAGAAGTATCCCGGATAACGCAGATAATGCCAATTTCATTATCATTATGAAAAGCTTGTGAACTTACTTCAACAGAAAATTTACTGCCGTCTTTTCTTTTATGGCAGGTTTCATAAGAGATTTCGTTTTCCAAGCCTTGTTGCGACTGGCCATCGATGACCGGCAAAGTATCCGGCTCCTGCAGTTCATCCATATTCATGGAAAGCAATTCTTCTCTGCTGTACCCATAGGCTTCTATCGCAGCCTGGTTGATTTCAATAATTTTTCCGTTGCTTTGCATGACGAGAACAATTTCTCGAGTTTGATGAAGCAGCGCTTGGAACATACCTTCCCCGGAATCCATAGTTTGACCTCCTCGGTTTGCGATGAGTAGACGGCAACATCTATATGCCTGTTTTCTCTCGAGTTTGAATTTTTCCTGCTAAAGCGTATTGCGACATGCCCTGTCGTACGGGCGGCGTGAACGAGGCGTGATTCGGAGCAACGCGGAGATTGACGCCGACAGGGTCAAGTCCAATTTTGTGTGTAAAATCCCGGTAGCATTTTGAATTAACCGATCCGAACAACGTTGACTGAAAGGATGCCAGAATCGCTCCTCCAGGCAAGATATCCATCCATGTTCAGATACTTTTTGCCACTGAGCCACTTCTCGCTGTGCTCCATGAAGAGCACCCTCAGCAACCGCTCTTCAGACTCCCAATTCAAAAAAATGCGAATGACCCGTTCGTGACGGCGAATTTCTTCATTGGTCCGCTCCACGCAGTTCGTCGTCCGCAGTCGCTGACGATATGCTTCAGGCAAAACCATCACCGCCATCGCATCTTCAAATCCGGATTCTAGAATCGCTTTGGCTTTCGGCGCTTTTTTGGCAAAATCATTCAGAATCTGCTGTTCCAGTTGTCGTCCCATTTCCATGTCCGAAGCGTGCAACATCGTCGTAAGGCGAGCGTGCGCTATGGATTTGGGCGTCACATCCAGCAGTACGAATGGATAACGGGTATCCCGCAAGGGTCTGGCATTCCAGGCGGTCACCAAGGGGTCCAAGCGTTTGCAAAGTTCGGGAATAGAAGCCGTTACGAAAATCTTGGCGATCTTTTCTTCGTTCATAGGGACCGGCACCAATTTGATCCTTGGCTTGCGCCTTCAGGACTTGATTGAGAATCGATTCCAGCACGCGTCTCATTCCGGCTTCTGCGCTGCCTCCTAAAAATAATTGATGCAATATGGACGAATCTAAGGCAATCTGGTAGTGAGCCATGTTGCAAAACACCTCCGGTTTTAGAATGTTGTCTCAGCAACTCCATTCTACCGGGTTTTGAAACATGGTTCCCTTTTTTTACAATTATACTGACTTAACTGGAAATTGCGAAAATCTGTGTTGCTTCGCAAACATCGATACTATAGCATTATCAAACCTCGCATAAAAACAACCTTTGTTAAAAATGGAAAAACAATTTTTAGAACATTTTAGAAACGGGCAAAAAAGGGCTCCGGCAAAAATAGCCAGAGCCCTTGATTTATAAGCTGGTGACCCACCGGGGACTCGAACCCCGAACCCTCTGATTAAGAGTC
>CAZXCC010000106.1:0-9614 GCA_964638945.1 uncultured Veillonellaceae bacterium
TCAACTCTGAGCGGTGTTTCCTGCGGTGAGCTCAGTTGGGAACTGCTTCCTTACATCATCGGTATCTCCCTGGTGACTTTGATCTGCGCTTATGTGCCGGATCTAGTCCTGTGGGTGCCGCTTATGTTCAGATGACGGGAGGGTGAAAACATGCACGCATTGAAAATTGTAGATAAAATGGTCGGTGGTTTTCTGCGATGGGGCAGTGTTGCGATATTGGCCCTTCTATTTATCCTGCTGTCTGTCAACGTACTCGTCCGATTTGTACCGATCATTTCCTTCGGCTGGTTTGACGAGATCATCGAAATGCTGATCGCCTGGATGGTTTTTCTGGGCACTGCCGCATTATGGCGGGAAAACGAGCATTTTACCGTTTCCTTTTTGCCGGAACGCCTGCAAGGAAAAAAATCAGGTCATTTCCTTGCTATAGCAATAAGCCTGATCGGCCTTTTCTTCATTGGTGTGTTCACATACTATTCTTTCAAACTTACTATGCGGGCCAACGACTGGACACCCGTGATCAACCTGCCGAAAAAGTTATTGTATGTCTGCATGCCGATTTCAGGATTTTTCATGACGCTGTACAGTATCCGCAATATCGTGGTCAGCAGCATGAAAATATGTGGTAAACACTGATATAATTAATTAATTGATCACGCTGCGCAATATGTGCAGCAGTAAGAGGTGAACTCGTATGAAAGAACTCAGATTCCACGGAAAAGCCATCCTTATTGGCAGGGGTTCGATTTCCGCCATTAAGGATATCTGCGCAAGAAAAGTCTTTCTGGTTACTGGCGGCCGTTCCATGTTTGAAAACGGCACTATCGCAAAAATTGAAGCCCTTTTGAAAGAAAAAGGAGCAACGCTGGAAGTGATGTCAGGGATTCCAGCCAATCCCCCGCTCCAGAACGTAAAAGACGGTGTTGCAAAAATGCTTGCGTTCCAGCCGGATACCGTCATCGGTCTCGGCGGCGGCTCTGCCATGGATGCAGCCAAACTCATGGCCTTGTTCTTTGAGCATTCCGGCCTGGACATTGAAACGGCTTTTCGGACAGGACTGCCGCAGACCCGGGATAAAATCCGCCTCGTCTGCATTCCCGGCACTTCCGGCACTGCATCCGAAGTTACTCCCTTCGCGGTAATGACCTTCCCGGCCGAAAATATCAAGATCGGCGGCAGATCAGCGGCCCTGGTTCCTGATTTTGCAATCCTCGATCCTGAAGTTACGCTCTCCATGCCAGCCCATGTCGCGGCCGAGACTGGCATTGACGCCCTGACGCACGCCATTGAATGCTTTACCAATCCCGGCGTGGATGACTTTACCGGCTGCCTTGCCGCCGGCGCCGTGGAAAAATTGTTTTCCGCCCTTCCATCTTCCGTCAATCAGGGCGATATCGATTCCCGCGAGGACGTCCATCATGCACAATGCATGGCTGGCTGCGCTTTCGGCAACACCGGTTGCGGTATGGACCACGGCATCGCTCATGCATTTGGCGGCCGCTTCAATCTGGGGCACGGCCTGCTCAACGCAGTCGCGCTGCCCCATGTCATCCGTTTCAACAGCCGAGACCCCAAAGTGCGGGACCGCTACGCCTATCTGGCAAATCGCATCGGTGCGTCTGACTTGGCCACTGCCGTACTCAACCTGAATCATTCCATCGGCATTCCTGCTTCTTTTGCAGCTATCGGCGTACCCGCAGAAGCTTTCCAGTTGGAATTGCCTTCACTGGTAACCAATTCGCTCAAGGGCTCCACGGTGGTGAATCCAGTCCCGATTAGCGCGGCTGAGATGGAAGAGCTGCTGAAACGCGTTTTTGAAGGAAAATTATCGGACTGATCTTGCCGTCTCTCTGATGAAACCCTCCATGGAAGATTAAAAACAAAGGAGCGAAAGATTTGATGGATATTATGAAAAAGTTTTCATTGGAAGGAAAAATTGCTCTGATAACCGGCGGCTCCTATGGCATCGGCTTTGCTATTGCGAGTGCTTATGCCGAGGCAGGTGCAACGGTTGTTTTCAATGACATAAATCAAGAGTTGGTGGATAAAGGCCTCCAAGCCTATAAAGAAGCCGGAATCAAAGCCTATGGATATGTATGCGATGTGACAAAAGAAGAGGATGTTCAGGCTTTGGTTGCAAAAGTGGAGCAAGAAGTCGGGGTCATCGACATTCTTGTGAACAATGCCGGTATTATCAAACGGATTCCCATGGTTGAAATGACAGCTGCAGAATTTCGGCAGGTGATCGATGTGGATTTGAATGCGCCCTTTATCGTAGCTAAAGCAGTTATTCCCGGCATGATCAAAAAGGGCCATGGAAAAATCATCAATATTTGCTCCATGATGAGCGAGCTTGGCCGCGAAACTGTATCTGCATATGCCGCTGCAAAAGGCGGGTTGAAAATGTTAACCAGAAATATTGCATCGGAGTATGGCGCAAATAACATCCAATGCAACGGTCTTGGACCAGGCTACATTGCAACACCGCAAACAGCACCGCTCAGACAGGACGGTCATCCCTTCAACAGCTTTATCATCGCGAAAACGCCGGCTGCCCGTTGGGGAACAACCGGAGATTTGCAGGGCCCTGCCGTATTCCTGGCATCTGATGCTTCCGATTTTGTCAATGGACATATTCTTTACGTCGATGGCGGAATCTTAGCCTATATTGGAAAACAACCTTAACTTCGAAACTGCACCGTGACTCTTAAAAAGAGTAATTCACCGGTTGTGCGTGCCGTAAAATGTTAATAATTGTACAGGAAAAACCTGCTGAACGGTACATCGTTTTCAGCAGGTTTTTTTCCAAAATTCGATGGAACAGGCGTTCATTCACTTCTTCCATTCGCTTTCGTTTGTTTTCCGCTCTACAAGCATGAAAGATCCCGCTGCGGCAGTCAGAGGAATAGACAATATCAGCCCGATGCTTCCTGCAAGTGCCCGGACGAATTCCGTCACCAAAAGGTCCAGGTTGAAAATACGCAGCATCGACAGATCCGGTTGCGAAGCAATAAGAAGTACAAGAGGCAAAGAACTTCCGGCATAAGCGAGAATCAGCGTATTGGCGTCGGTCGCCATTACATCGCGGCCTACTGCCATGCCGGACTGAAATAACTCGATGCGTGAAAGCGTCGGACAGTTTCGCGCCACTTCCTGTTGCGCCGCTGCGATCGAAATCGCCACATCCATTACGGCTCCAAGCGCCCCCAAAACAATTCCCGCAAACAGGATTCCCTGAAAATCGACATGTTTCAATACCGTTGCCTTCAAAATCATCGATTCTTCACTGGACAAACCCGTCAGATGCATAAACTTGATTGTCAGTCCGGCCAATATGCCTGCTGCCGCCACACCGCCGATGGTTCCCGCAAAAGCGGCCCAGGTCTTTGGCTCCCGACCACCTACGGAAAAAAGCGTTATGGCGCTGATCAGCGCCGCCACTATAAAAGTAAGCCAAAGAACCGGAATACCGCCTGCCATTACCTGTCCGACAAAGCCGTAATACAGGATCGCCAATGAAGCGCCAATGACGAACACGGCCCGCATGCCCACACTCCGCCCGAACAACAGCAACAGGATAACAAACAGGGCCACCAGTGCCAGCAGGCCTTTCCCACGTTCGTAGTCGGCAATATGGTACGTTAGTTTTCCCGACTGGTCCTGCATCACAGCCAGGATGACATCGTCACCGGCCTTGGCCGTGATATTGTAAAAAGATCGCTCCATAGTCCGGTTGATGATGATGACTTCCTGGCCGGCATCGGTTCCTGATGTCACCCGAACCTTGAGTATAGTTCCGCCTAATCCGCGCTGAGCTCTGGCAGGATCTACCGGCAGCGGCTCTTCTGTCAGAACAGTGCCTTTTACGTAGGAAATTTTCGGGATTTCTCCGGCCCTTTCAGATGCCATTCCCAACACAGGTTGGCAAAAAAACAGCAATCCTGCCAATATTATGATTCCCCGCCAGCGGAGAATTCCTTTTTTCCACATCATGCTTTCCTCCAGATCAATACATTCCGCATTCATTGTAACGGACGAGTCAACAACCCGCAACCAGGGAAGCGCCTGCGCGAAAGAAAAAGGACACAACCGAAACTACCGGTTGTGTCCTGCTGATTTGATGATGAAAAGAATCAGCGAAAGACCAAGGCGTAGATGATTAATAGCGAAGTCTGGGCAATCGCAACAACATACCCGTTGCGAATCATTGCCTTAAGATTGCTGGATTGGGCAAAGCCCATCATAGCGACCATATTGCTTCCCGGAATCAGGAAATTGGTTACCCTGGTAGCGACAATCAGTGCTACAGCCCAGGCAATCATGGATACTCCGTACTGGTTCAATAAATGGGCAAACATCTTGTGCAGAGTCATAAGTTCCGCCACAACGGCGCCAGAAATTCCGAAAGCGCCAATAGCACCCCCAGCAATAACTACTGCAGCCTTTCCGCCTATGTTGATCAACGGCATCAATAGAAAGGTCAACGCCTTAAATCCACCGGCCAGTTCCACATAATTGATAAACAGTTCCAAGAGGATGAATAGCAAAAACAGGCCTACGTTGCCAGCCATTCCTTTAATAATCGAACGACAGACCGCATCAAACTTCATCCCCCCCACAAGACCGACCACGAAGGATAAAATTAGCATGACACTGATAACATAGGGAGTAGCAGCCTTCACAAATATTCCGTAGGCGATCAGCGCTATAAACAATAGGACAAAAACGGAAGTCGCCTTACGGCTCTGTGTTGTCGGCTGAAAAGATTCCAGTTCTCTTCCGACAGCAACTCCTGCGGGTATACTTTCGGAAGTGGTACGCTGAATGCGCTGCGCCATAAACCAGGTCACCAGCAGCGTCACCACGGCGATCGGCAACGCCGCAGTCATAATCATTGTCCCATAGTCAAGTTTGGTCAAGCCGAGCAGCGTTACAACAGGCGGTGTGAAAGGTCCCAGTGTCAACGCTTCCTCCCCGACAGCCTGATACATCACCGCTACCGCCGCAGGTGTCAGCCCGACAGCTGCTGCAATCGGATTCACAATCGGCGCAATAATGGCGACTCCACCGGCCATCGTACCGAGCAAAGCAACAATCACCATGGTGGACAACATGATTCCGAGCATTGCTTTTTTCTGCGTGTTGACGCCGATTCCGTAAATAATCCGGTATACGAGCGTATGGGCGACTTTTGTTTCTGACAGCACCTCGCCCAGACCCCGCCCCAACATGATGATCAGCCCCACCAGTCCCAGAAAGGAGCCCAGTGCCTTGGAAAGATCTGTACCGACAGCCACTAAACTCTTTGCATTAATGATTGCGCCCAGCACGACGCAGATTACCGTCGCCGGCAGTGGATCCATCTCCCTCAGCACCAGCACAATGTACACGAGCAGGGGAAGCAGGCCCAACAAACCCCACCAGATGTTGAAATTGACATCAGTCATTTTGTCCCCTCCTTGCTCACTTATTCTTACGCAACACTCTGCCCCTTCCGCATCCCGTGAGTTTTCCATCGCGCACCGCCGGAGTACCGTTGACAAAAACATGTTGAATTCCTGATGGGTATTGATGAGGATTGACAAAATCCGCACGATCCATCACATTCCGAGGATCCATTACGGTGATGTCCGCTTTCATGCCGGCTCGGAGCAGACCACGGTCCGTCATGCGCAGAATTTTTGCAGGCAATCCCGTCATTTTGTAAATAGCGGCTTCCCAGGAAAGCAATCCTTTTTCTCTCACATACCTGCCAAGCACACGGGGAAACGTTCCGTAGGAACGGGGATGGATATTTTCCCTGTGGTCTTTTTCGGGATCCATGGCCTGGCCGTCGCTGCCAACCGCGACAATAGGGCTTGTGATAATGCCTTCGAGATCAACCTCCCCGATGGAAAAATAGATGGCATTCACTTTGGCTGATTCTTCCAACAGTAATTGCCTTACAGCTTCCGCCGGTTCCACATTCCATCCTGTTGCGACATCTTGAATTGTTTTACCGACCCAGCATAGATTTTTTTCAGTTTTAACAACAGCAATACGAACCCGGTCCGGCCCGCCGCGAATCGCCAACTCCTGAACGATTGACGTCATGATTCTCTCCCGCAGCTCCGCTTTTTCCAGTCTGGCAAGCAGCGCTTCGACGCCTCCTTCGTGGGCCCATCCCGGCACCAGTGCGGAAAGGGATGTTGCTGTAGCCTCATAGGGATATTGATCGGCCCAAATATCGACACCTTGTTCCCGGGCCGCCTCAATCCGGTGTAACGCCTCAATTCCTTTTCCCCAATATGGTTTGCCAATCGCCTTCAGATGAGACACGTTCACGCGGGCGCCGCTCTCGCGGCCGAGTCGGATGGCTTCTTCGATCGAATCAAGCAATGCCGTGCTTTCACCACGAATATGGCTCGAATAAAGGGCATCATACCGCACCAGGCCTTTAGCCAGTTCCGTCAGTTCCACCGGCCCGGCGAAACTTCCCGGCGGGTAAATGAGCCCCGTCGACATCCCCCAAGCGCCCTGACGAAGAGAAATATCCAGTGCTTCCTTCATTTCCGACATTTCCAGCGCTGTCGGCGGACGGTCTTCCCAACCTAGAGACGCAATCCGAAGTGCTCCCTGGGCAACCAACATGGCCAGATTGATTCCTGGGTTCACTTTTTCCACGGCTTTCGCAAAACCATCAAAATCTACCCAGGTAACACCTCCCTCCGGTAAAGAACCGCTTAAGGTCTCGAGATAGGATTCCAGTTCACTGACGCGGGATTTGTTGACCGGAAAGGGACCTACTCCACAGTTGGACGTCACATCCGTCGTAACTCCCTGCATGACCTTGCTGTTTCCCAACGGATTGTCGAATATCTTCCTGTCCGTATGAGTATGAAGGTCAATAAACCCAGGGGTCACAACCAATCCTGTCACATCAATTCTCTCACCGTCGATGCAGCGGTCAATGCATCCGACTCCCAAGACCCGATCCCCATGGATCCATATATCACCCTGAAAACCGGGGTTCCCCGTTCCATCAATAATGGTCCCCCCATGCAAAAGGATGTTTCCCATGTCACACCCTCCTCATCCTTCGCTCCATTACTCCATCACATTTTCCGTTCAACGAAAGCAGGTGATCGGCTCAACATCAGCCATGGTTCGCAAACCGGGACGGGCATTGACGATGGTCGAAATCGCATTGACAAGGATGGCGCAGGTCGCCACATCTCCGTTCACGCCGCCCTTGACACAAGTATCGATAGCTGGATCTCCCTCAATGATAATCCGGTCCCTGGACTCGGTTTCCCCGATTGCTGCCCGGAAAAACAAGGTAATTGCTTCTTTCCCTTCCACAATGCCACGTCCAATTTGCCTGACACCGAGTACATTCCCAGCCTTAATGACCCCATTTTCTGTCTGCAAGTCATGTTCCGCAATAACCGGTGATATTTCATCCGAAGTATTATCGAGAGTCCATCCTAAGCGTGATGCGATCATATGCACCGATTCCGTCAATCCGACGTGTCGAAGCACCCCTTGTTCCACCTTGACTTGAAATTCGGCTTGCGTGAGTCCGGCTCCGATTTTTTTCTGAAATGGTATCCTGCGAAAAGTCGCATCTTGGATTCTTTCCACGGTAACCTGTCTAACGGTCCTACAGACGCCGGTCATGACGATCGGCAAAAAATCCATGAGAAATCCTGGATTCACACCGGTTGAAAGAACAGATACCCCGTTTTTCCTTGCCAGTTCATCAATCTGCTGTGCCAGACCCGGATTCGTCTGCCAGGGAAAGCTCAGTTCCTCACACGAAGATACTACATTGACTCCATACGGCAATAACAATTTAAGTTGTTCTGCAATCTTTTCAAGTATGGATGTAGTGGTCAGCAGCACCACATCGACTTCTTTCCCACGGAGTGCCGTTTCGATGTCGGCAGTCACCTTCACTCCAATCGGATCGCGACCTGCCAGCACACCCACATCCTGCCCCACTTTTGCCGGATCTGCGTCAATCGCGCTTACGATTTCCACGTTTTCCCTTTCCAGCAAATACTGTGTCGCTTTGTTCCCTATCGGCCCGAGTCCCATCTGTGCCACTTTAATCTTCTTTTCCATGTCCTTTTCCCTCCTAATTACTTCTTATTTTCGAATCTTATTATTTGTCCTCCAACCACTTGTCTTCTGTATTTCGTGCCGAAGACGGCACGATGCGTAAAGTTTCCCAAAAACCACCCGCAGGGTGTGTGATTTCGTTTTATAAAAAAAATCCGGCAAAACAAACACATCCGTTACTGGTGGGATGTTTGTTTTGCCGGATTTCATTCACGAACAGCAAATGAAGCAGCTTTTCTAATTATTCTGATAAAATCGTATCACTTTTATTTTTCCCTGTCAACGCCCGGATTGCCGCTCAATTCATCCTGGCGAGTAAGGCTGTCACCACGGATTCCCTGCTTAAACATGCGGAACCTTCGCTGTGCGTCACGGAAAGCCACCATGATCGCCTTTTGTGAGGCGCCAAAATAGCGATTTTCAATCTCATGACGAATCGCATCGCTGTCCGTTTCAATATTTTTCCCTCGAAACAAGTCGTCGAGAAAGTCATATGTGCTTTTCATCACAACTGTACTTCCGCAATTCTCAATCAACCCGGTATCTTTGTTTACCACAAAGCCAAGCAAAAATCTCCCGTATTGCTGTGTGATAGGATTGTTTTGTTGCGCTTTGGCAATCCCGATGATATAAATTGTGTCCGGAGAGTACATATTCAATCCCTGCTGGCCGCAATGGGACATAGGGCTTCCACAATGCCATTCCATGTCACAAAAACCGGCCCTGGGTTCTCCAGCAAAGGCAACCCGATCAGATATTGTTCGCTCATGAAAGCTCATCCCCGTTTCTTTTTATCGTGATCGTTTTTACCTAAAAAAAAGCCCGGATTCATTTTCCGGGCCTCATTGCTACGCGAAAGAAGATTTCGTTCAAAGCGGAACAGTGCCTTCTCAATCATACCGAAACAAATTATATTTTTCAATAATACTCATCACTCCGTTGGCATATGCCCAAGGATTATCTGTTGCATAACTGGATGCGATGGAGTAAATGAAAGCTTTCGCGCTGGAAGTGTCTTTATGTCGATAAGCCGGATTCTTATTGATATTGCGGGCATAATCCTCGAAGCAGTCTTCCAGCGAGTCATACGCCTGAAACTTGCCTATGATACTGTATCGCCCCGCTCCCGAGCCTTCTGCAGTCACCTTTTCGAAATATTTTCCGTGACGCCACTTTTTGCCCAGTACATTGTTGAACTGTCGAATAGAATTGCCGCGAATGTCAGAAGCATCCAGATGACGGCCAAATCCGGTTTCCCTACAGCTCTGTGCAATCGCAACCGAAGGAAACAGCCCGTGTTCCTTGACTTTTGACGCATACGGCGCGATGCTTTCGATATATTGTTCCGGACTCATCGCCTGACAAACATTCAGGTTCAAAGCCATTCCCAGCAGGAATATTCCTGTCAGGAGCCATTTCACGAATTTCGCCCCCCCATTATATACGAATCATATTATCTATTTATCGTAAATTTTTATATTCTACAAAAGTCACGCAATTCCTTTATTTTG
>CAZXCC010000107.1:0-9608 GCA_964638945.1 uncultured Veillonellaceae bacterium
GCAGCCCAATTGAAACGGATGTTTGGCATCATGCTGATACTGGTCGGGATTCGGATGGTGTGGTCATGAATGAGATAGTAACTGTTCTGGCGATGGGGCTGTCTACGGGAGTGCTCAGCGGAGTGCTTGGCGTGGGCGGTGGAGTGGTGATTGTGCCGATGCTGGTATTTATCCTTGGCACGGAACAACACATTGCACAGGGCGTTTCCATGTTATTCGTCATTCCCACGGCTTTATCCGGATTGTATCATCTGATCAAAAATAAACTGGTAAACGTGAGGATTGCGATGTTCATTGCTGCCGGCTCCATTATTGGTACTATGATCAGCGCGAACTTCGTCCAATTTATTCCGGCAGCGGATTTGAAGAAGCTTTTTGGAGCCTTTGTCATATATTCCGGCATAAGGATGGTCATGCCGAAGAAAAAATGATCTGGTCTTCTCTTACGCAATGCGAACTTCCGGATGTAACCACCGGAAGTTTTTTGCTTTGCAGTGATTTTATGGGGGAAGGAAAAATTCGGGTGTTGTCGAAAATAATTATCAATAAATGGCGACTTAGATTCAGGTGGCGTTTAACTGGCTGTGTGAAGGAAAAATAGTAGTGGGGAATCAAAATGCAAACCAGTATCAATATAGGGTCGCGGGCCCGGGAGATATTAAAATACATTGGTCCGGGAATTTTGGTGACAGTCGGTTTCATTGATCCCGGTAATTGGGCTTCCAACGTTGCGGCGGGGGCTTCGTACGGTTATTCGCTGCTTTGGATGGTCACCTTGTCGACACTGATGCTTATCGTTCTGCAGCATAATGCGGCACATCTTGGAATCGTTACCGGCCTCTGTCTGTCGGAAGCAGCGGCAAAATATCTGAATCCCTGGTTCGGCAAAACCATCCTGATATCCGCAGTGGGGGCGGCGATTGCAACTGCTATGGCGGAGCTTCTGGGTGCGGCCATCGCCCTGAAGATGCTGCTGGGGTTACCGGTCAAGCTAGGGGCAACCCTTACCTTGATTTTTGTCGGGTGGATGCTGTACAGCAATTCCTATAGAAGGTTGGAAAAACTGATTATTGGCTTTGTATCGCTCATCGGCATGTCTTTTCTTTTCGAACTCAGTCTCGTTACCATTCCATGGGAGGAAGCGATTCGCGGCTGGGTGGTCCCGCAGATCCCCGATGGATCGCTGCCGATAGTCATGAGTGTTCTCGGAGCCGTTGTTATGCCGCACAACCTTTTCCTGCACTCGGAAGTGATTCAGAGCCGGCAGTGGAATCTTTCGGATGAGTCCGTGATTCGCCACCAATTGCGTTTCGAATTTCTGGATACATTGTTGTCCATGGGCATTGGATGGGCCATCAACAGTGCGATGATTTTGGTTGCCGCTGCGACTTTTTTTCAGACGGGACTGGCAGTCTATGAGTTGGAGCAGGCTGCTGCCATGCTGCATCCGATGCTGGGAAAATCAGCAGCTTTGGTTTTCGCTCTGGCATTGCTTTTTTCCGGTCTTTCTTCCAGCGTTACAGCAGGAATGGCCGGAGGGTCGATTTATGCCGGCGGCTTCGGTGAACCCTACGATGTGGAGAAAAAGCACACGCGTGTCGGTGTTTTGCTTACCCTCGTCGTGGCTACCCTGGTCATTTTTTTGATAGCCGATCCGTTTCAGGGTCTTGTGTTTTCGCAGATGTTATTAAGCATACAGTTGCCGTGGACAATTTTTTTGCAGATTCGTCTTACTTCTTCGCCGAAAGTGATGGGCCATCATGCAAACAGGCGGGCGACGGCTTTGCTGTTGTGGAGCATCGGGGCAATTGTTACATTGTTGAACATCATGCTGTTGGTGGAATTGTTGAACGGATGAATCATACTGATTGATAAAAGACCGGAATGCCTTATTGTTTGGCATTCCGGTCTTTTACTACCGTGGATATTTTGCTGAGCGTCCTGTAGTGTTATTGAAGTGCCGGAGGCAGGTACGGGAGTGTTTTGGCCAACAGCCAAAGCATGAAAATGACTACAGGTGTGTGGAAAATAAGCTGCAGGATCGAATAGCCTGCCAAGTCGCGGGCTTTGACTCCGGAAAGACCGAGCAGAGGCAGCATCCAGAACGGGTTGACGAAATTCGGCAACGCCTCGGCTGCATTGTATACCTGCACGATCCAGGCAAGGTTCACTTTGAGCTGATTGGCTGCTTCCATGACATAAGGAGCTTCAACGATCCATTTGCCGCCCCCTGAAGGGAGAAAGAGCCCTAATACCGCAGAGTAGATGCCGACGACAACAGGCAGGGTGTCATGCGTAGAGATGGAAACGAGAAACTTTGCCAGGACCTCGTTCAGTCCCGACCCCATTAATACGCCAAAAATTCCGGCATAGAGAGGAAACTGAAGCAATACGCCGCCTGTGGCTGGAACGGACTTGGCGGCGGCCCGTAAAAATGCGCGCGGTGTCCAGTGCAGAAGCATGCCTGCAATAATGAAGATGAAATTGTAGATATTGAGATCCAGAGCGGCAAGTCCGCCTTTTGTCGCAAAGACATTGGCTAGATACCCGACACCGATGACAACCATGAAAATGGTCAAAACCGGGCTGAATTCAAGCCATTCCCCTGGAGTATTGGCTTTGCCGACAGCCTCTTCCGTATCCTTGTATTGTATCCCGGCCATCTCCAAAGTTTTCGCCTTGTCTGCAGTAGGACAGGAAACGTAACAAATCCAGCAGGACAGAATAGTGAGAACTACAATCATCACCAGGTTTTGCCATGTAAACAAGGTCTGGTCCAATGGGATGGTGCCGGTGATTTTATACAATGCCGGCGGGATGGAGGCTTTTGTGGCTTGCAATAGGGCAGCCGAAGAAGAAAGTCCAAGGGCCCAGATGCTGCCAAGTCCAAGATAGGCTGCAGCCCCCATGGCCCGGTAGTCAACTCCTTTGACGCGCTTGCTGACTTCGCGCGCCAGCATTCCGCCAAAGATCAGGCTGAAGCCCCAGCTGATAAGCGAAGCCATCATTGCAACAAAAGCGACGTATGCAACAGCCACTTTCGGTGTTTTGGGGATTTCGGCCAAAGCAACAATCAACCGGTTCACCGGTTTGGAGATGGCGACGATGTAACCGCCGATCACGACAAAAGCCATTTGCATAGTAAAGGGGATCAGGTTCCAGAATGCATTTCCAAAATCAACAGCGATTTTTTCCGGGGGACGACCCATCATCAGTGCTCCGGCACAAGTTACAACAAGTGCAATGACCGCAAAGACATACGCATCGGGAAACCAGCGTTCGCTCCAGTCCGCAAGACTGGCGCCCATTCTTTCCAGAAAACTGCCTTTTTGATTTTCCAAAGAGTTTTGTTCCATGGCCACTCACGACTCCCTTCAAACAAAGTTTGGGTTAGGGTTGCAATTTAGGGTGGTCAGGATCCTGGTACACCTTCACCGCCTTTCCCATAAAATTACTACGTGAAATAATAGTTTTGTTTCGGTATGCTTGTAAAATATTCCTTCTCAATATGTGGCAGGAGTGTAATCTTTTTACGTGAAAAAAGACCGCACTGGATAAAGTACGGTCTTTTACATCGTAAAGTGATTCTTTTTTTGAATTTACCGGCGATTATTAAAACTTTTGCGTCTGATCTTTTTGCAGCCATTCGATCAGAATACTTTCGCGCGTTTTTTTGAGAGCGTTCAGGCGTTCTGCATCGGTCCAGTCATAGAGGCCCTGACCGGTTTTGGAACCCAGATTGCCTTTGGCTTTGGCATCCACCAGCAGAGAGGGTACTTCTGGGCTGTTGCAAAGATCTTTCAAAAGATAGCTGGAGATGTTGTAGAAGATATCCAGACCTCCCAGGTCGGCGCTTTCCAGTGGACCTGTTATCCCCAGACGACGTCCTAAACTGTATTTCACTGTAGTGTCGACGGCTTCAGCAGTGGCAATGCCTTGCTCGACGATATAGAGAGCTTCGCGCAAAAGTGCCAGTTGCAGACGGTTGCCGATAAAACCCAGTGCTTCTCTCTTTAGGGCCACAGGCTTTTTACCGATAAGCTCCATCAACTGCCAGGTGATTTCTACCGTTTCGGGGGCAGTATGCTTGCCGGGAACAACTTCCACAAGAGGAACCAGGTGGGGAGGGTTCCAAAAATGAGCGACCACAAACTTGTCCTTGCGTGTAACCGCTTCAGCCACATCGGACGGGCTGAGCCCGGAAGTGTTTGTGGCAAAAATGGTGTGAGCCGGACATAATTTATCCAATTTGGCAAATACGGAATGTTTCACTGCGAGTTCTTCGGCTACCGACTCGATGACAAAATCGGCACTTTCCGCGGCTTCTTCCAAAGTGGTTACCCCTTTGATTCTTGCGAGAATCTCCGGCATTTCCGTTTCGGTAATCAACTGATGGGCCAGGTAGGTCTGCAGGGCGGCGCGGATGCCCTTGAATCCCTTTTCGATACTTTCCGGCGACCGCCCGTACATGCGCACGTTGTATCCCGCTTTGGCAAACATGACGGCGGTACCATGACCCATGGTTCCAGTTCCCAGGTTGCAGATGTTTTTGATGTCCTTTACCTGCATTTTGAAATTCCTCCCCGTATTTTTTTATATATTTTTCCGAATGCTTCATGAGAGACTGGTATTGGACCTACATAAACCTTAATTAATGCAAATCTCATGCCAATAAGAATGCCGTGCATCGTATTGAGCTTCTTTTCGGCGTAAAGCGCCGTTTATCAGGCGGTAAATCGAAAAGAAAAAGTTGGGTACTGTGAAATGGAAAAGGCAGCGTCGGTTCCATGTGAAATTATTTGCTCACGTCTTTCCGGCGGTTATTCAATTTCCTGTTTCCACTCTTCTGCACCGCCTTTTCCCAGTCCATGCTCCTCTATTTTATACAACAGCGCCCTGCGGCTTATTTCCAGAGCTTTGGCGGTTTGAACCCGATTGCCGTTGTGCTGTTTCAGGGCGTTGGCAATGATTTGTTTCTCGACCTGGCGCATCTGCTCCTTGTAGGTTCCGGATTCAGGCAGCGAAATAACCGGAAGCTCATCTGCAGGCAACAACCCTGGCAGATCATCGACGTCGATGACGCCTTGTGACAGGATGACGGCCCGCTCCAGAACGTTGGCCAGTTCTCTTACATTTCCCGGCCAGGGACACCGCGACAGCAGTTTCACAGCTTCCGGAGTGATGACTGGTATTTCCACATGTGCTTCGTCGGCAAAGCGTCGCACAAAATAGTCTACGAACAAGGGGATGTCTACTTCCCTTTCGCGTAATGCGGGAACATGAATCGGCACAACCTTCAGCCGATAATAAAGATCATCGCGGAACGTGCCCTGGTGCACCAAGTCCTCCAGATTTCGGTTTGTCGCGGCGATAATCCGCACATCCACTTTGATTGTTTCGGTGCCGCCAACGCGGTCAAATTCTTTTTCCTGGAGCACGCGCAGGAGTTTCACCTGCAATGGAAGCGGCAACTCGCCGATTTCATCCAAAAATAGCGTACCGCCGTGCGCAAGTTCAAAACGGCCGGGTTTGCGTGATATGGCGCCGGTAAAGGCCCCTTTTTCATAACCGAATAATTCGCTTTCCATCAGCCCCTCCGGAAGCGCGCCACAGTTCACCTTGATGAAAGGACCCTCCCGCCGCATACTGTTTCGGTGCAGGGTTTGAGCGATTACTTCCTTGCCGCTGCCGCTTTCTCCCGTGATGAGAACGGTCGCATTGGTTTGGGCAACACGGCCGACAATCTTGTAGATGGCCTGAACGGCAGGGCTTTGGCCAATGATGTTTTCGAGTTGGTAATGCTTTTGCAGCTCATTGCGCAGTTCGGTGAGTTCAGTACGCATGCAGCGCATCTGGAAAGCGCGGTCAAGAACAATCCGCAGTTCGTTGACATTGGAGGGTTTCACCAGATAATCGAAAGCACCCATCTTCATCGTTTCGATTACAGTGTCGATTGTTCCGTATGCTGTCATTAGTATCACGGGAATTTCAGGGAATTCCTGATGGATGATCTTAAAGGCTTCCAACCCGTCCAATACCGGCATTTTTATATCCATAATGATTACGGATGGGTGAAGGGACCGGGTCATTTCTACCGCTTTCATGCCGTTTTCAGCCAAATGCGCCTCGTATCCCGATTTGCGGGCAACTTCGTACAATAAGCGCCGGACTGTCAGCTGGTCATCGGCAATCAAAACGGAATTATGTAACGGTCTTGTCGACATTCTCATCGCTCCTCACTGCTGGGAAAATCAATGTGAAGGTGCTTCCGGCGCCAACTGTGGAATTTACTGCGATACTGCCGTTCCAGACCGACATGAGGTGGTGTGCTACGGCAAGACCGAGTCCGGTACCGGTTTCTTTGGTGGTAAAGAAGGGGTCAAACAGTTTGGGCAGGTTTTCTGCGGCAATTCCCGGACCTGTGTCGGTGATGTCGACACGCACTTGCTGCAGTACGGCCGAGTACCGGGATGAAATACAGAGTTTTCCGTCATTATCCATGGCTTGCAGCGCGTTGATGATGATATTGAGGAACACCTGCTCCAATTGTTCTTCATTGGCTGTTATGGCAGGCAATACAGGGGAAAGGTCGATGTCGAAAACAACACTGGTAAAGCGGGAACGCATTTCAACCAGCATCAGAGTATTCTTAAGAATGTCGTTGATCTGCACGTCGGTTTGCAAAGCAGGCGATGGCCTGGAAAAATACAATAATTGCTCAATCAGATGATTCATGCGGTCCACTTCGCGCGTAATGATATCGTTGTATTCCTGATGTTCCTGCAAAGTGGTGTTTTCATCCTGCAACTGGGCGAATCCCTTGATGGCCATCAAGGGATTGCGGATTTCATGAGCCAGCCCGGCGGCCATTTCGCCTATCAGGGCCAGCCTGTCTGCTCTTTGGACTCTTTCCTCCAGGCGCTGCTTGGCTTCGAGTGCCTGTGCCATATCATTGATGGCTGTGGCTATTTCCCCTACTTCGCTGTGAGGCGGTGCAATTCGGTAGGCAAGACTTTCACGCATCTTGCGCAACCCGCATGTAATATCTTCGACATCTGCAGCCAAACGGCCGACAACGAAGATAACCCCGATGCTGCCGACGATAAGGCAGGCAAGGATCGTCCATCCGATCTGCCACAAAATGGAGTTAAGCTGAGCCCTGATATCGACGGTCAATTCGTTCGCCCACACATAGCCGATTACTGTTTGGCCGCGAACCAATGGATGCATGGCGTTCATGATCTGGCCCCTCACGAGGTCACCTTCCTGAATGCGCGGCACACCAGTGGCCATGACAATGCGGCCTTCATGCGAATTGCCGATGGGAAGCCCCACCTTGTCGGCGTAAATGTTGCTCGGCCCATAGGTAATAATTGCATCCAGTTCGCGATTATAATACCCTACGCCTATACCGGGATAAGCCTGGGAAACTGCGTCCGTAAATTGGGCAAGTTCACTGTTCAGGAGGGAAATCTTTGCTTCCCGGCTCAAGTTTTGCGCTTCATGACGTTGAAGGATGTCAACATATGTTCCGGTCAGATGTTGATCCAGCATACGTGCAGCGCCAAACAATTTTTGCTGCTTTTCGGCGACCATGGCGTCCACCGCCGTACGGGCAATAGAATAACCGGACAGCACGATGGGGATGCCCGCCACAATGAACAATAAAAGAAAGAGTCGGTTTCTTAGTGATTTCGGCAAGAGACGCAAAAAAAATTACCTGCTTTTCAATCATGATTGCTACCCTAATTATATAAGCAAGAATCGTACCAGAACAATATGCCTGAAATACAGGGAAATTGACAGCAAAAAAAGCCTGCGGAGTGCAATATTGTGCGCATGCACCAGGAATCCTTGCCTGGGGATGACGGTGGCAAGGCCTTGTTTTTCGGACCAAACAGGTTTTTTAATTTTTTTAAATATTTTGATGCAAGTTGGCATATTTTTTGCAATACATCATGTTCAATACTCAGAAAAATGCGGGGAGGCTGGTTCATATGGTTAAGATTATCGATGCCGGGCAGGCGGCTCGGCTGATCAAAGACGGCGATGTTATCGCAACAAGCGGTTTTGTCGGCAATGGTCATCCGGAGGCATTGACGGTCGCGCTGGAAAAACGATTTTTATCCGAAGGGAAGCCCTGTAACTTGGGCCTGATTTATTGCGCAGGGCAGGGCGACGGCAAAGAAAAGGGTCTGAACCATCTGGCTCATGAGGGGCTGCTGAAGCGGGTTGTCGGAGGACATTGGAACTTGGCGCCCAAGCTCGGAAAATTGGCAATGGAAGAAAAAATTGAAGCATACAATTTGCCGCAAGGTACCCTGACGCATTGGTTCCGGGCTGTTGCCGGCAAAAAACCCGGTGTCATCACGAAAGTTGGATTGGGAACTTTTGTCGATCCGCGGATTGAAGGCGGTAAAATCAATGCCAGAGCAAAAGATGACCTGGTGAAAGTGCTGGATCTGGAAGGGGAGGAATGGCTCTGGTACAAAGCCTTTCCCGTCAATGTCGCCCTGATCAGGGGAACCAGCGCGGACGAAAAGGGGAATATCTCGATCGAACATGAAGCGGTTTCGCTGGAAATACTGTCTATGGCCCAGGCCGCCAAAAGCTCCGGCGGCATAGTCATCGCACAGGTCGAAAGGATTGTGGCCAACGGCTCCTTGCCTCCCATGAGCATAAAAGTGCCGGGTATCAGTGTGGATTACGTGGTTGTAGCTTCCGGCGAAGACCATATGCAGACATATTCGGAAGCCTACAATCCTTCGTACAGCGGTGAAATCCGCGTACCGCTCTCAGGGATAAAACCGCTGGAAATGAGCGAGCGCAAAGTGATAGCCAGGCGTGCGGCTATGGAGCTGATCGCAAACGCCAAAGTGAATCTTGGAATCGGTGTGCCGGAGGGCGTGGCCCTGGTTGCAGCAGAAGAAGGACTCGGCGACATGTTGACCCTGACGGTGGAAGCCGGGCCGATCGGCGGTGTTCCGGCCGGTGGACTGAGTTTTGGCGCGGCAGCCAACGCAGAGGCGATTATGGACCATCCCTACCAGTTCGACTTCTATGATGGAGGTGGCCTGGATCTGGCGTATCTCGGTCTGGCTGAAACAGACTGCCATGGGAATATCAACGTCAGCAAATTCAAAGGACGCGTTGCCGGATGCGGCGGTTTTATCAACATCACACAGAATGCGAAAAAAGTTGTCTTTTGCGGTTCCTTCACGGCAGGCGGCCTGAAGGTGGAAATTGGCGACGGCAAATTAAAAATCCTGAGCGAAGGGAAGTCTAAAAAATTTCTGGAACATGTCGAACAAATTACTTTTAGCGGAAACTATGCCAGAGAGATCAAGCAGCCTGTTCTGTACATCACGGAAAGAGCGGTATTCGAATTGCGGGCAGAAGGAATGACGCTGACAGAAATAGCTCCGGGCGTTGATTTAGAGAGAGATATTCTCTCTCTGATGGACTTTACGCCCGTGATCTCACCCAGACTGAAAATGATGGATGCACGGATTTTTCAAGATATTCCGATGAAGTTGAAGCTGAACGAAGAATAGGAGGTTGCGAAAATTATGGAAATCAAAAGAGTGCTGGTGATCGGCGCGGGTCAG
>CAZXCC010000108.1:0-9562 GCA_964638945.1 uncultured Veillonellaceae bacterium
TCTTAGGTCGGGGATTAACAGGCTGTAGCTCGAAGTAAATTCGACTAAGATTCAGAGGGCGTTAAAACGCCCTCTGAATCAAGTCTTCATTTATTTGTTATTCGGGCATGATTTGCGGATTCCTGCCGAAAAATCCGCTCTTGCGCCTTTGTTTCTTCTATCTTTTTCGTTCAAACAGACAGGGGGTGCTGACAATGTCAGCACCCCCTGTCTGTTTGAACAGTATTATTCTCCCCGCACCTTGGAAAGCACTTCTGCAATATCCGGCAGTTCCGGAATCTCGTAGACCTTGACCCAAACCACCTTGCCTGTCTCATCGATCAGGACATTGGCCCTCTCGGAAAATCCTTTTTCTTCGATAAACAGGCCGTAATCCTGCGCCACCTTGCCATGCGGCCAAAAATCGGCCAGCAGTTTCACATTGGCTACGCCCAGTTCCTTTGCCCAAGCGTTCTTGCTCGGGTAGGAATCGATGCTCATGCCGAGCGGCACAGTGTTGTATTTCTCAAACTCCGCCAAATTTGCTTCCAGTGCTTTCATCTGTTCTGCGCACACACCGGTCCACGCCAGCGGATGCCAGGACAGCAGCACTTTTTTTCCACGATATTCAGAAAGGCGAACCTCCTGAACCCGGTTATCCTTTAATACAAAATCAGGCGCCATATCTCCAACAGCTATTCTATTCATTACCAATCCCTCCATTCAGTTATGGATAATATTTATCCGTTACGTTATTAGTTTACCACACTCTCGCCAAAAATCCTGCTATTTTATGTGCAAACTCCAAAACTTTTTTTTGAAAAGGTTTCAGTTCTCCTCAACCCTAAAATCTTTGCCGTCCATCCACTGATAAATCCTCTGCAGAGCGGCTCCGGCTTCCGCGTGGAAAAGCCCGCAGGCGGAAGTCACCGCCAGGGGACCGGCACACAGCCATTTACGCAGGATGCGTCCTTCCACTTCCGAAGAAAATCCGCCCGGCATGAGCCAGGCCGCAGGCACGCCGGAAAAAAACGGAATCGGTGCTCCGAGCAGCTTCCAGGCCTGCAACGGGTCGGTTCCTTCCGGTTCCAGCGAATAAAACCGAAATCCAGCCTGATGGAAAAGAGGCAGCAGCCGATCCATGCGTCCGTCGCTGTGAAAGCCGGCCAGAACGCCCATCTCAGCCCCAGCCGCCGCCAGTTCCGAGTATCGGGGCAACAAATGCTTTTCAAACTGCGCGGGAGACATGTATGGGCCCCCGGCATAGGCAATGTCATCTGCCAGAAGGATCATATCCGCTCCGGCCGAACTCCAGGCATGGAGATCGCGCACAGCTTCCCCGGCAGCTTCCGCCAGTCCCTGCTGCACATTTTCGCTGCCCCTTCCCAAATCCTGCATGGCAGTTTCCCAGCCGACACGGGCAAGCCATCGCTGCCAGGGTCCGTTCACCACGGCTCCTGCTGCCATCCCCTGCAGCCGGGTTTCGGCAATCAACCCCGGGAGATGGTCGAAAAAGCAAAAATCCGCACCGATGCTCCGGGCTGCGGCCAAGATTTCGGCAGCGCTTCCTCCCGAAGACAACGGCCAGATTTCCCCCCGCACACTGCGGTCGCCCGTTCCGCCGTTCAACAGGCTCAGGACACGCTCTCTGCTTTTCAAGCCAGTCCCCGCTGAATATGCACCAGAAAATCCTGAATGTTTGTGATGATCGAAGTCACTTCCAGCGTTCCGCGGTCTTTCAGCTTGTTCACCGCAAATTCCGACACATCGACGCTATAGATGAATACCGGCCGCACTTCTCCATCCCGCACCTGATACGCCGGAGTCATATTTCCCGTGGCGATGGAGTGCAGCTGGGTCGCCAGGCATATCACCGTAGTCGCCTTTTTCGCCTGCCGGCGCATGGCATTTTGCGCCGCATAGACATCGGCCACCACTTCCGGCAACGGTCCGTCATCCCGGATCGAACCGGCCAGAACCAGAGGGACCTCCGCCTTGACGCAGGCTGCCACAATCCCGTCATCGACTTTCTTTGCCGTGATAAACTCTGCCAGTGATTCATGCTCACGGGCATGGTTCAGCACGTCCAAATGATGATAATGGCCGTTCGGCACACTTGTCTGCGTGTAAATGTCCTGTCCGAGGGCAGTCTTAAAGAACACCCCTTCCAGATCATGCGTGGCCAAAGCGTTTCCTGCAAGGATCGCGTCCACATACCCGTTTTCAATCAAAGCGATCATGGCTTTCTTTGAATCCGAATCAAAGACGACCGCCGGCCCGAGCACCCAGACGATATAGCCGTTTTTCTTTTCATGCCGCATCAATTCGTATAATCGGTCATAGTCGCGCGAATACGAAGTTTCCCGCGAACGGCCTGTACGAAAGGCAAAAGCGTCTGTTTCTTCACAATCTTGATAAAAGCCGTCCGGATGCACATAAATCCCTTCGCTGCCGTCTTCCGTCCGCCCGACCACAACCCTGTCGCCCGGCATCAGCCTGCGAAATTCCCTGACTTCGAGACTCCCGTCAGGATGCAGCACCACGACGCCGTCCATCCGGCTTTCCGTCAGCAGTTTCCATTGCCCGGCGATTTTGAAATACTCGGGGAAAATGGTGGTTGCGTGAAAGTTGGCAGGCGCCACGCCCGCTTTATGCACAGGCAGGACCACGGCATCGGGGCAATCGGCAAATTGTTCCGACTGAAAATCGGGTTTTTTATAGGCAGGCATGCAAAAACTCATTCTTTGACCTCCTGTGGTTCCACCAGAAGCAATTTTTCCATTGTCCGGCGCAAAATCAGCGGCATGGCATCAAAGGAGTAGGGGATGGAAACCCGTTCCGAAAGCTTGTGCGCATCCTTGCCGTACGGTCCGATATTCACCACAGGCATGCTGATCGCTTGTATGTCTTGCACAGGCAGGCGATAGGTCCGCCCCCATGCAGGCATATTTTTCGTCATGGCGGTGACGTGTTCTTCCGCGGCAATCCCGCAATAGCTCAGGTCGGAAATGTAAGGATAGAACTTTCGTGTCACGATCGGATAGTCGTATATGGTTTTTGCTTCAGCCACCGCCTGCTCTACCGCCGCCAGCACCCTGTCGTTCCTTTCATCGCCGCCGCGGACAAAGTTGTGCGGATAGTACGGAGGAGCAAAATACACCACGATTTTCGCATTTTTGTCAGAAGAATAATTGTGCACCTCGTGGACGATCGCCATGGAAATATCGCGGTCATCCGCCTGCTGCGCCTGCAGGCGTTCCACAAGCGCCTCGATGCACCTGTCGATCTTTTCCCCCACTTCCGACTTCACTTTTTGGTACAGTTCCTCATAGGTCAGCACGCTGACTTCCCAGGGGAGACGGTGAAAGGGAATGCGGCTCAAAGCGCAGTAATCCTCGTATTCCTCGTTCAGGTGACAAATGACGGAGGCAAACGCTGCGGAAGCTTTGCGCCGGCATTTGGCGAGCACCTCCGCCGGTTCGCTTTCGTGCGTCGGGTAGTTGAAATACAGGTTCACGGCATTGGCCGTCTGAACCGAATACTCTTTCTTGTTGTCTCGCTGATGCAGGCTGATCGGCGGCAAAGCGACTTCTCCGTCGGCAATATCGCACAGGTCGGTATTGAGGTCAATCCGGTGCAGCACTTCAGACGCCAGGAGGTTCGCATCCAGGCCGTTGAACGGTTCACCGACATGCGTTTCCTCGCCGTACACATAAAAACAGGGCAAAAGCTTCCCGGTGGAGCCTACGTAGACATAACGGTTTTCATCCCCGGGATAACGGAATGTCGTATAATCCGTGTCGATGGCGCCGATGAATTCCCAGCCCCGCTCCGCCTGCATTGCCGCAAGTTCCTGCACGGCAGACAGCATCCCGGCCGAATTTCCTTCTTCATCAGGCAATGCAAGAAAGACCAGATTCCCTTCCATTTGCTCCGGGTTCTGCGAAAAATGCTCCACCATCGCCATCAGCGCCGCCACCCCTGTTTTCATGTCCAGGATGCCGCGTCCCAGCAGCCACTCCGCAGAAAGAATTTCCGACATCGCCGGTTCGCTGAATTTCGTGCCAGGCAGCTTTTTTTTCAAGATATCCGGCTCGGTGGCAACTTCCTGCAGTTCTGCATAGTCTCCGACGCCGACCGTATCGATATGCCCCAGCCCGACCAGGGTCTTATTCTTGTCGCGGCCGCCTTCAATCAGGGCAAATACGATTTTCCTGCCCAGCTCATCGCCCCGCACCGGCACCAGACGGAGATTTTCCGGATATTGCCGGAAATACGGCAAGTGGGACAATTTTTCATACACTGCGTCCGCGATTGCAATTTCCCCAGCGGTACCGACAACACTGCGGATTCTTGTCAGTTCCAGAGCCATGGCCATGATTTTTTCGCCAAGCTTCACAAAGAGCACACTCCCGTCAAATTTCGCTAACTCTGTCTACTGCGCTGTCCGAGGCGTTCCTGCAGGAAGCTCGTCACCGGAGTATGGTAAATTGCCCAGGCAATCAGGCTGCCGCCGACTGTGCTTACAAGAAAGGGCACAACAAAAAACAGGGCGCCCACGCTTGTCCCCAGAAACAGTTTCGCAACCGGGTACGCCACCAATCCGCCGATGAGTCCCGTTCCAACGATTTCTCCAACCACTGCGCCAAGGATATGGTTTGTTCTTTTATAAAGGATTCCGGCCAGTGCCGCACCGATCATGCTGCCGGGAAAAGCCAGCAGGGAACCCGTCCCCAGAATGTTGCGCAGCAGAGAGACGCCAAACGCGGCGCCCACGGAATATTTCGTTCCCAGCAATACTGCCAGCAGCACGTTAATCGCATGCTGCACCGGAAAACATTTGGAAACCCCCACGGGGATATAGATCAGATGGGCAGACAACACGCCGACTGCCATAAACATTGCTGTAAACGTCAGTTTTCTCGTTTCCATGACCGCGCCTCCCGTTTTGTGTGAAACCAGTGCGAAAAACAGCGCACCCCCGCAGGAATGCGCTGTTGAAGTTCGTGCAAGTTGTCGCTGTTCCTACGCTGGTATTATCCAGATCAGGTCAAGGGTAACAGACCTCGGTCTGACTCTCAGCCGGCCGCTCCGGCTCCCCTAGCTTCACTTCTTTTGCTATAAAAATATCATACCATTTCAGGTTCGCTTAGACAAGTCCGTCGATTTGCCGCAGTTCGGCAAGGATTTGCCGGCTGATCGTTTCGTTGCCTGCAACGATGGAAATTTTCCGGTCGGTGCGGAACGGGATGATCACCCCGCCTGCTTCCCGGACGAAAAGCATGCTTGCCGCCACATCCCAGGGAGAGAGCTGAAGTTCCCAGAACCCGTCGAATTTCCCTGACGCCACGCAGGCCAGGTCATAGGCTGCCGCCCCCATTCTGCGGATTGCCCTGGTTTTCGGCGCCATGCCGGTGAAATAGTCGACGTTGTTCACAGGATGCGATGCAATATCATAGGGGAATCCTGTCGCCAGCACGCACTGGATCAGTTCCGTTTTCCGGCCCACCTGCAGGCGCTGCCCGTTGCAGTAGGCGCCCTGTCCGCGAATCGAGGCAAACATTTCATCCGTCACCGGTTCGTACACAACACCGAGTATCGCTTCTCCCCGGTGCTCCAGCGCGATGGAAACGGCAAAAATCGGCAGCCCCTGGGCGTAATTTGTCGTTCCGTCCAGCGGGTCGATGACCCACCGATATTCCGACTCTTGCCCCGACTCGCCGGATTCTTCCGCCAGAATGGCATGCGCCGGATATTCCTTCCGCAAAAAGCCGACGATGAACTCTTCTGAACGGCGGTCGATTTCTGTCACAATATCAATACTGGTGGATTTCCGGTCCATCAGCAGATCCTGCCGCCCCAGGTTCTCCCGCTGCATCCTGCCGACCTCGCGGGCAACCCCCTGCACCGATTCCAGTGCCTTTTCCAAAGAAAACATGTATTCCACTCCTGTTCTACCCTCGGGTTACAGATCCTCGAGCTTTTGCCAGCTTTCTGTGCGCGGCCGTACCGGACACTTTCGGGACAGTTCTTCCATCACGTCCGCAACATAAAGGAAATTCCTCATTCCCACCAGAACGGAAGTTACTCCGTATGTGGAACGAAGCACCCGCAGGGCCAGCTGGCTTAGATTGGGCGCCAAAGCCCAGTCTGCGTCAATCTCAGCCACTTTATCCCGAAAAGTGCGGGCCTGCCGCACGCCTTCACCGGTATAATGCGTTTCAGCCAACCGAACCAAGCGTTCTCCGACGATAGCGTTGAGCGGGCGGTTGATGAGGACACCAATCTGCTTTGCTGCGGCAAACTCCAGCAAACTCATTCCTTCCGGCTGATTTGTCGTCAAAACCGCCCCGGTTTCCAACAGGTTCAACGGAAATTCGACAATCTGAAAAGAATGGTTTTTTGAAATCTCCTCTGCTATTTCCCACAGCCTTGACAACGACGTGAACGAATACTCTTCCGCTCTCGCGGGAAAGGTATTGGAACTGACGCCATAACAGCCGATGCGGCCTGCTTTTACTTCACTTTCCAAATGCAGGAATGCCTGCTTTATGCGCCGGTAATATTCCGCTCGCGCTTCTTCAAGCGGCATGCCTTTCGCTTCAGCTGATTTCAGATAGTATTCCGGGTTGTGCAAAAGGCAGCAATCCAAGCTTTGCAGTTGAAGGCGTTCCAGGCTGCGCGCAATCTGGTCGGACAGGAATTCAGGATGAATGCAGTGCTCAAGGCCGTCGCCAAAAAGGACCAGCTCTGGAAAAGGCTTTCCCGCTGCTGTCCGTTCCTGGCTTATGCGATAGTTTTCACCCTGCAGATATCCGGCTTTGGATACGACGACCACCTGTTCGCGCGTCAAATGTCCTGCTTCGCAAAGAGTCCGCAGCACCTTGCCAATCAGCCGTTCCGAACCGCCGTCAGCATAGTTGGCGCTTGTGTCCAGCAGATTGATGCCGGACATAAGCGCCTTTTCCAAAGCGCTGCCATGTTCTTCCACCGATACGTCGACCCGATAGCCTCCAAACCCGGCATTGCTGACACGAAGCCCCGATTTACCGAACGCCCGGTATTCCAGATTTGGATGAAGCCCGGCATATGCCGCGGTTCCCAGGGATGTGGCAAAGCCGGCCAGCCTTTCTCGGCCTTTCATATCGAGTTACCCTCTGCGGGCGATCAGTTCGATCTCCACTGGAGCTCCCAGCGGCAGAGCCGCCACGGCCACAGTCGAACGGGCCGGGTACGGGGCGGAGAATTTTGTCGCGTACACCGCGTTCATCTCAGCAAAATTTGCCATATCCGTCAGGAACACATTTACCTTTACGACGTTTTCTTCCTTCAGTCCGGCTGCTTCCAGAACAGCGAACAGGTTCTTGAAGCATTGCTCCGTTTTCGCGGCGATGCCGCCTTCGGCCAGTTTCCCTGTGGCCGGATCCAACGGCGTCTGACCGGAAACAAAGACCAGGTCTCCGGCTTCCACTGCATGGGAATAGGGTCCAACTGTTGCAGCACCAGCTGCGGCAAAAGATTTTCTTGTCATCCTCAACATCTCCTTAAATTTTAAACTATTTTTGTAGTCCAGTCTTCCACGTTCCAGATATCACTGACCCAGTCTTCATAGAAATCCGGCTCATGCGAGACAAGCAGGATGGTTCCCTTGAATTCAATCAGCGCCCTTTTCAGTTCCGCTTTGGCATCGATGTCGAGATGGTTGGTCGGTTCGTCAAGGACCAGCCAGTTCACCTCCCGGAGCATCAGTTTGCATAAACGGACTTTTGCGTTTTCGCCGCCGCTGAGCACCATCATCTGGCTTGTGATATGCTCGTTGGTGAGACCGCAGCGAGCCAGCGCCGCCCGGACTTCGCCGTTGCCCAGACCGGGGTATTCCTGCCAGATTTCTTCCATGGCAGTATTCGTATTGTCCCGGCTCGATTCCTGTGCGAAGTATCCCGGGAACAGATTGTCGCCCAGCTCCACTTCTCCGGTAAAAGGCGGCAACGTCCCCATCAGGGTTTTCAGCAGCGTTGTCTTGCCGAGACCGTTTACGCCGCGTATCGCCACTTTCTTGCCACGCAGCAGCATCAGGGATATCGGCCGTGTCAGCGGTTCGTCATAGCCCAGCACCAGATCCTTCGCCTCTACAATGACACGGGCCGGGGTACGGGCCTCGCGGAACTGGAAAGTCGGTTTCGGCTTTTCACGCGGCTTTTCCAGCACTTCCATCTTGTCCAGACGCTTCTGCCGGCTGTTGGCCATGCCTCGCGTAGCAACCCGGGCCTTATTGCGGGCAATAAAGTCCTCCATCCGTTCCACTTCCTGCTGCTGCCGTTCAAACGCCCGTTCTTCCTGGCTCTTCCGGATTTCATACAGTTGCCTGAACTGCTCATAGTTTCCGGTATAGCGGGTCAGCACGGTGTTTTCCACATGATAGATCACATTGACCACTTCATTGACGAACGGAATGTCGTGCGACACCAGGATGAAACTGTTCTCATAATTGATGAGGTATCGTTTCAGCCACTCGATATGTTCCACGTCCAGATAATTGGTCGGTTCGTCAAGGATCAAAATGCTGGGATTCTGCAACAGCAGTTTCGTCAGCAGCACCTTGGTGCGCTGCCCGCCGCTCAGGTCGCTGACATCACGGTCCAGGCCTATGTCGCCAAGCCCCAGCCCGTTCGCAACTTCTTCGATTTTGGCGTCCAATGTATAAAAACCGCTGTGCTCGAGCAAATCCTGGATTTCGCCGACATCTTCCATCATCCGGTCTATCTCTTCCGGCGATGCCTCCCCCATCTTGTCGTACATGGCAAGCATCTCCGCTTCCCAGTCAAACATCTGCTGGAAAGCAGTCCGCAGAATATCCCGGATGGTTTTTCCTTTGGTCAGCACGGCATGCTGGTCGAGATACCCGACCGTCACCCGGTTGGACCACTCCACTTTGCCCGCATCCGGTTGCAGCTGGCCGGTGATGATGCTGAGAAAAGTCGACTTTCCTTCGCCGTTGGCGCCGATCAGCCCGACATGTTCCCCCTTCAGCAGGCGAAACGAAGCATCTTCCAGAATCCGCCTGGCCCCAAAGCCATGCGTCACATTTTCTACGTTCAATACACTCATGCGTTGTCTACTCTCTCCCCGAATATAAATATATAGAAAGATTTTATCTCAGGGGAGCTGCTTCGTCAAAGATAATCTTGCCGAACAGGAAAAAAGACTTCAATCGCCTCGGAATCTTCAATCACTTTTGCACAATGTTCGACATCTCCCGGCACGGCCCAGCTGTCTCCCGGAAGCAAATCGCAGGACTCGTCGCCGATTGAGAGGATCAGTCGTCCCGAAACCAGAAAACCGATCTGTTCATGCGGATGCTTGTGCATCGGCAGCTCCGAGCCTGCTGCAAGCACAAATTTTGTCATCAGGGTATTGGCGCCAACCGCCAGGGTTTTGCGTTGTACTCCCGGCACTACGGAGAGCAGCTTTTTTTCCGAATCTTTGACAAACATGGGCAACCCTACTTTCTGCGTGATTTTTTGATACAATAGATACGGAACAAAATCGACCTCTTTTGGTCTTGTCGAAAAGGTATGCATGC
>CAZXCC010000109.1:0-9379 GCA_964638945.1 uncultured Veillonellaceae bacterium
CAGCAATGAGCATCCATGTAGCCTTGCAAAATAAGTACGGCAGCCACCTTATCCACCACCTGACGCCTGCGCCGCCGACTGACATCCGCTTCGACCAGGGTTCTCTGTGCAGCACTTGTCGTCAAGCGTTCATCCCAGTAAGACAATTGAACTTCCGGGTTTTTCTCGGAGAGTTGCCGTCCAAAATCCTGAACTTTCTCTGCCATGGGTCCCAATGACCCGTTCATATTGCGTGGCAATCCCAAAACCAGATGTGTTACTCCCTTTTCTTTGATAAGTAACCCAATCTGTTCAATATCTTTCTTCGTGCCCCTGCTTTCAATAACACAAACGCCCTGCGCAGTAAGCAACAACTCGTCGCTGACGGCAACTCCGATCCTGCGTTCGCCCACGTCCAGTCCCATCAGACATTTCATGGCTTCTACCTGTCCTTGAGGTAAAACCGCACCAGTTCTTCCAGCAATTCATCACGTTCCACCCTACGCACCATACTGCGGGCTTCCTTGTAATTGGTAATGTAAGTCGGATCGCCGGAAAGCAGGTATCCAACCAATTGATTGATTGGATTGTATCCTTTTTCTTTCAGCGCAGCATACACGGCATCAAGAATTTTACCCGCTTCGGTCTTTTCCTTTTCCACCATGAATTTCATGGTTTCGTCAATTATTTCCGCCTTTTCGGCATCATTTCCCAAAATATCATCCATGGTAAGCGGCGTGTGGATTGTCTCGTCAGCTGAAAAACTCATCCCAGTCATCTCCTCATCCTGAATCACCAGCAAACGTCATAATCATTATATTATTCGACTGGATTTGCACAATTTCCTGCCGCTTTAGTCTTTCTATTTCACCTGTTTTTCCAGCATAGAAGCCACAAGCGCCAGAGCAGCATCGATTTTCTCCGGATTCTTTCCTCCAGCTTGCGCCATTTCCGGCCGTCCGCCACCACCGCCACCTGCAGCGGCAGAGACTTCACGCACAATATTTCCGGCATGCACGCCTTTCGCAACAGCTTCTTTTCCAGCCATGGCTACAAAATTCACTTTTTCTCCTACAACAGCACCCAAGACGACGACTCCAGAAGCAAGGCCATCGCGAACCATGTCTGCCATCCCACGTAAAGCGTCCATATCCGGAGCTGTCACTTTTGCCGCCACAAAGGGGACATCTTTCACTGTTGCGACCTTCTTCAGCAAGTCTTGCACAGTGGCCTTGGCAAATTGAGTCTGTAAAGCAGCCAATTCTTTTTCCAGATCACGACTGTGCTGTAATGCCATTTCCATCCGGGATATCAACTCTTCCGGCCTTGTTTTTAAAATTTGGGCTGCATTTTCCAACGTGGCTTCCTGCGCTTTGCCATATTCCAATGCACAAAGACCCGTAACCGCTTCAATGCGCCGCAGTCCTGATCCGATGCTTGATTCGGCCACGATCCTGAATTGACCGATTTCGCCTGTGGACGCTATATGCATGCCACCGCAAAGTTCTTTGGAAATGTCGCCGACGATAACAACACGGACTTTTTCGCCGTATTTTTCGCCGAAAAGGGCCATAGCCCCCATTTGTTTCGCCATCTCCTGAGTTGTTTCGATCGTGCCGACGCTGGCATTGAGTAAAACAGCCTCATTTACGGCAAGTTCCACCGCAGAAAGCTCTTCTTTCGTCATGGCGGCAAAATGAGAAAAGTCAAAGCGCAGACGGTCTGCTCCCACATATGATCCGGCCTGATTGACATGCGTGCCAAGAATATCCCGCAATGCAGCCTGCAGCAAATGGGTTGCAGTGTGATTGCGTGCGCTTGCTGCACGACGCGCCTTGTCATATTCTATCTTCAGGGAATCTCCCTGCTTCAAAAAACCTTCGGTCACCCGGCCGAGATGATAGATTGTTCCGTCAGGAAGTTTCCTCGCTGTCTCCACTTCCATCCTGCCCAGAGCACTTGACAGAACTCCCACATCCCCCACCTGACCGCCACCTTCCGCATAAAAAGGTGTTGCATCAAGAATCACCGCGACCTCTTCTCCGTCACGACTTTCCTCGACGATACGCCCATCGCGGAACATACAAACGATAGTCCCATTTTGTGCGCCAGGATCACTGCGTAATTTATCCGTTCCAATGCCTGAAAGGTCAGGAATGACGACCGCTGTCTCCGATTCGTGACGTGCGGCGCGGGCTCTTTCCCGCTGCTCGACCATGGCGCGGTCAAAGCCGGCTTTGTCCAAGGTCAGCCCTTGTTCCGACAACATCTCTTCCGTCAGTTCCCAGGGAAAACCGAATGTGTCGTACAGTTTAAAAGTGATGGTGCCGTCAAGGACAGTTCCCCCATCGGCAATCAGTTCTTCAATTTGTTGATTCAACAATTCTGTGCCTTGGGCAAGAGTTTCACTGAACCGGGTTTCTTCCATCTGGATGACCTTTTTGATGTAATCGCTCTTTTCCGCAATGTCGGGATAGGGTTGACGGAATATCTCCGCCACCACATCCACTATATCAACCAAAAATGCTTTTTCAATTCCCAAGAGGCGGCCATGACGCACAGCCCGCCTGAGCAAGCGCCGCATCACATAACCCCGTCCCTCGTTGGAAGGCAGGATACCGTCAGAAATCATTACAGTGACACTACGTGCATGATCCGCTATGACTTTGAGAGAGACATCGGTCCGAGTCTCTTTTCCATACTCGACACCGGCTAGTTTCATGGTATGTTCGATGATCGGGAATAGCAAATCAGTCTCAAAATTTGACTTTTTATTCTGTATCACAGACAAGATGCGCTCAAGGCCTGCTCCCGTATCGATGTTCTTCTTTGCCAATGGAGTGTAATTTCCGGCATCGTCCCGATCAAACTGGGTAAATACCAAGTTCCAGATCTCCAGATACCGGTCACAGTTGCAGCCGACTGCACAGTCCGGTTTGCCGCAGCCCCGTTCCTCGCCAAGATCCACATAGATTTCCGAACAGGGACCACAGGGGCCGGTACCGATCTCCCAGAAGTTGTCCTCCATCCGGATGATTCGCTCCGGCGACAGCCCTATATCTTTGTTCCAGATTTCGAAAGCCTCATCATCATTGGTATAAATCGTGATCCAAAGTTTGTCGGGCGCCAGTCCCAGCTCTTTCGTCACAAATTCCCAACCCCAGGCGATCGCTTCCTTCTTGAAATAGTCGCCAAAGGAAAAATTCCCAAGCATTTCAAAAAAAGTGTGGTGTCTTGCCGTACGTCCGACATTTTCAATGTCACCGGTGCGGATGCAACGCTGCGAGGTCGCAATCCGAACACGCGGCGGTTTCATCTTGCCAGTAAAAAAAGGCTTGAATGGCGCCATGCCGGCTCCAATCAACAGCAAGCTCGGATCGTTCTCAGGGATAAGCGGATAGCTTGGCAAAATCAGGTGCTCTTTGCCAGCAAAAAATTGCAGGAATTTCTGTCTCAATTCATTTCCGGTCATGCTATAACCTCCATATGGCCTAACGGGCTCATTATCGGGGAATCATACACAATATACGGAACATGTGTATGACTCTCATTTGCCAATTTTATCATCCTTCTGTTTACGTGTAAATATGATTCGCCTCAGATAAAAAAACTGTCCCCCGATAACATCGCTATAGGGGGACAGTTATGAAGTGTGGTCGCCGTCTTTTCGAAATTAGTACAGCGCCTCTCCAATGTTATTGGTTTCGTTAACCCGCCAGCAGAGTCTGAAGCATTTTCTCTACCGCCATCACAGCCGGAGACTGTCTTGGCAGTTCAAGCAACGGCCTTCCTTCCCGGTCGAACTCGTTGAGCGTCTTGTCTTCGGGAATACTGCCGAAAATTTCAAGACCGGTTTGCTGCACCAATTCCTCCAACGGATGATCATCGCGTACCCGGTTGAGAACCAGTCCCGCCCTTTTGACCTCAATATCGCTCTCTTGCGAGCGGGTCACGTCGATAATTCCTTTTGCGGTACTGAGGCTTCTTGCCGACATGTCTGAGACGACCAGCAGAACGTCGATGCTCTTGAGAACCCGGCGGTTCAGCTGCTCTGGGCCCGCCTCGCCATCAATGACGGTGATCTTGTAGGAGTTTATCAGTGCGTCAATCCCATAGCGCAACAGCTCGTTGACGGAGCAGAAACAACCCGGTTCCTCCGGGCGTCCCATGGCCAAAAGATCAAATCCATCGCCAGGAGCAAGGATAGATCCCATCCAGGTCTTCAGGTCCTGGCTTTTCATTTTTTCGCGCATTTGACCGGGACCGATGACTTCTTTGCGCAGGCGGCTGACCGTTTTCTGCACCGGGATACCGAGGGTATAGGGAAGGCTCATGGCTGAATCGGCATCGATAGCGAGTACGCCTCCATGGTATCGTTCTGCAAGCAGCTGAATCATAATGGTGGCAAGCATTGTCTTTCCAGAACCGCCCTTGCCGGTTATCGCAATCGATTTGATTTCTTTCATTTTGCTACCTCCTGTACCCGTCACTGAATCGATCAGGCTCATGCCTGCTTTTCACTGGATTCCAGCGTCTCCATAAACTCCGTGATGATCTGCTTGATCTCATCCGTGGACTTATAACGGATATCCAGAGAATCCAGATCGAATGTAAGCACCGGAACATTGTATTTGTCTTTCACCAGATCCGAAATAATCTTAGCAGATGCCCATGTGTGCTTGCAACCGACATGTCCCGCATAAATGGCCAGGTTGATGCTGTAACTCTCCATGCAGGATTCGGTCATCTCCACGTATTTTTCCGCAGGTCCGCAAGCGCCGTGTACCATGGGATAACCCAAGGAGCGCTGGCCGAGAACATAATAGACTTCTGCCATATCGTACGGATTGGATACCACGTAGTCCGTCTGGAAGCCGAAATCATCCATGACAGAGACAGCATTATACTTTGTTTCCATCCAATCCATGATGCTGGCGTTGGACCATATCATGTTCTGCAACCAAAGAATGCGGTACTTCTCTGGTTCGGGAGTGACACCCTCGTGCCGGGCAGCCGTTTTCTGGCCAATCGCCAACTGCTCTTCGAGAAAATCGATTGCATATGCAGCACCCATAGTAGAACCAACCATACCGTTCATGATCGTCATGCGGCTGGGCAGCGGACAAGGCTTGAGCCTTCTCAGCTTGCTGCACTCTGTCAGAAGCTGGGCAGAGCGGTTGGAATTCCGAATCACTTGCGCCATGCGCTCTTCATTATGCTCTCTGCCGAGAGCTTTTTGCAGGAACTCATACGCCTCTTTGAAATTCTCTGCGATATAATCATAGCCGACTTTGTCCCTTCGGTACGGAGTGTCGACGCAGAAGGTCGGGATCCCATAATGCTGGGCTACCAGCGGATAGACGGCACGGGCGTTGTCACAGGGCAGAGAACAGTAAAGAAATGCATCGGGAGTAAACTGAAAATCACCGGAAAGAGCCGCGCCGAGGATGATCTTGTCCATAGCGCACACGGTTGCGGGGATATGTTGTTCCGCCAGGTCGATATACTTGAATGTCTCCTTCCCCGAAGCCAGGCGGGTAGGAACCTGTTCCAGAACAAACGGAACTGCATCCAGGGCATAGATCAGCTCCATCGGGAAGTTCGGCGGGCACATTACGATCGGTTTTCCGCTCTCCCTTGCTTGGATGACGTCCTTCCAGTAGTTGTTCATGAACTCAAACATGTACACCCTGTCCGGATACTTTTTCTTCGCGTATTCGACAATACTTGCGCTCTGATCGGCGATCAGCTTTACAAGGTCAAGTTGCTCGCTCATTAGTTATTCCCCTCCGTTTCAAGCATTTCCAGGAACGCTTCGGCACGCACGCCGACTTGTCCGGCGTTTGCAACGATTTCTTCCCGATCGAGAACAAGCAGAGGGATTCCGGCATCCTTCATCATTTCCTGCACATTGAACCCTTCACCGCCCCATACGTCGCAGTTCTTCATCCGCATGAACACAACGCCGTCAACCCCATACTCCTTGGCTCTGGCCAGGATATGATCGCAGAACTGTGCGTGCATGTTGCACATCCGCGGGCAAGCTGGGCGATTCAAGTATGTTCTTGCCAGACACTCCACGGGATCATTACTGACGCGCTCCACCAGATCCCACTGATAACTGCTGCCAAAGCATTGTACGTCGGTGACAACCAGGCCGCCCGCATTTTCAAACAGCTTGACATATTCCGGGTCGTCCAGGGCACTGCCGACCAGCATGAGCCGCGCTCTATAATTTGCAATTGGTTTTCGCTGCTTTGCTTCTTCCAGAAATGCGCCGAGCATCTCGTTGAATGTATCCTTGCGCATAGACATCGAGGCCAGCATGATTCGAAGGCATTCTTCGCCTGTCACGCGCGGTTCTTTTCCTTTGCAAAGCCCATACAACTGTTGAATGAGTGCACGGGTCTGATTGTATGTTTCGATGGCCTGCCAGAGCTTTTCATCGGTGATCGATACTTGATAATATTTTTCCAGAGCCTCGATCAGTTCCCGAATCTCTGTCTGAAAATAGTTTTCAGCCCTGGGTCCGGTTACACGGGGAATATTGAACTGATGATAAAACCGGCCTTCCTTGTATAGGTGCTTCCACGTATCGTAGAGGCGCTGAGCCATCAGGCAGCCGTCCGATCCAACCACACCATCCAGGAAATCCCTGTTTCCATCAATAAATTGCTGAAGACATGCACGAACGAAGCTGCAGCTGAACGAGCTTAAATAGGTCTCCGCCTCACTGTCATCCTTGCAGCCCGTGGCACGAAGCCGGTACGGGAGAAGATTTGCCGCATGCAGCAGTTCCTCGGGCAAATGGCAACAATAGGTCCCTGTCACTTTGCCCCCCTGTTTTGCATATGCTTTCGCAAAAGATTCCAGATCCTCTGATGCCAGTAATTTATCCGTTATACTCATACGTACCTCCCTGATTATAATTGGAGTCTTGCTTCAGGTGGAGTTTACACTCCATCTGAAGCTTAGTCGAATTTAAGCCTGAGGCTCGAAATCTCTGATTTCGCTAAGCCGAAGTTTTCCTTTAGGGATTCGAGCTACAGCCTGTTATTGCATTATTTTCGCCAAACATCAGATCCAGGGCATTTTTTCCAGCTGCGCCTTCAGATCGGCACGAAAATCCGGATGTGCGATTGCAATCAGGGCGAGGGCCCGCTCGCGCATGGTCTTATAGCGGAGGTTTGCAACGCCATATTCTGTAACCACATACTCCACATCGTTCCGAGGCGTCGATACAGGAGTGCCTGCCGCCAACTGGGGCACGATGCGGGAAATCAGTTGCCCGGGCTTGCCGGCAGTGGAAGGAAATGCCAGGAAGGAGCGGCCGCCTTTGGAGTTGAACGCACCGCGGACAAAGTCCACCTGACCGCCAATGCCGCTGAACATTTTACCGCCAATGCTCTCGGAGGATGCCTGCCCAAAGAAGTCCACCTCGACGCAGGAATTGATGCTGACCATGTTGTCGTTTTTCCCGATTACAAGGGGGTCATTGCTATACTCGCCCGGAACCAGCATGATCATCGGGTTGTTGTCCAGCCATTTATAGAACTCCAGAGAGCCCATGACAAATCCGGTGACGATCTTGCCCTCATGATAGTTCTTGCGTTTGCAGTTGACGATGCCCGCTTTCCACAAGTCCATAATGCCGTCGGAAAACATCTCGGTATGAACGCCAAGATCGTGACGATTCTTTAAAAAACTCAGTACTGCGTCGGGAATCGAGCCGATTCCCAGCTGAAGGCAGTCGCCGTCCTTGATATATTCGGCAATGTAGCCGCCTATAGCTTCTTCGACCGGGCCGATCGGCGCTTTCGGAAGCGCAAACGGCGTGGTGTTGGACTCGACGATATAGTCGAATTCCGATACATGATAGTGGCTTCGTTCTCCCTGTGTTCTCGGATAATTGGGATTGACCTCGGCAATTTTGAGTTTTGCATATTTCATCGCCTGGTAAACATACAAGTTAAAGAGGGAAAGGGAACAAAAGCCGAAATCATCCGGCGATGCCACGGAGGCAATCACTACGTCCGGGTTCAGCGCGGGACCGACCCCGAATCCCCAATCCTTTAGATAAATAGGCAGATACTCGCCGGACTCCTCGTTGATGTGCTTACGGACACCGCCAGACGTAAACACAGTGCGGAATTCCACCTTGTGCTTGACATCGTCCGCCAGATACGGAATACATAACGGCAACCCGACGATCACCACAACATGATGGATATCATCGTCCCGCAGTCTTTTGGCCAGTGCAACTGCAGAGGCGTTCGGGCTGGCGGTGGCGCCGCTCATTATGATAACGTCTCCGTCCTTAACGTTTTTAAAAACTTGATCGATATCTCCTGATTTGGCTTTATACGTCTCTTTCCAATCCATTGTATTCATCCCTTCCAAACAATATTTTTCATCGGTTAAATTTTCGTTTACTTCAGGCAGGCCAAAATTGTAGTTAAAAGACTTTTGGCAGGAGAAGCAAACTTAGCCTTTCTCTTGGCAAGGAACGCATCTGCCCCCTCTTGGGCATCAGCTGAAACGATCAGCATCGCCTGCGCCAATGCCTCGTTGTTCATGAGCCCGTCAATATTCATGTCCAGCCCGCTGTTCATGACAGACTTGGTAAATGCCATTGCTGCAGCAGGACCGGACGCCATTTTCATGCTCAGCTTTTCCACAGTCTCCTCCAACTTGTCCGCTTCCACGACCTGATTGACAATACCCAGTCGCAGCGCCTCTTGCGCGTCAAAGTTCCTTCCGGTAAGAGTCAGCTCCTTCGCGGCTCTAAGCCCGACAACACGTGGAAGATAATACAGCAGGCCGCAGTCAGGCATCAGTCCGATGTTGATAAAAGCGGCTCCGAACATTGCCTTGTCTGAAGCGATCACGATATCGCTGAGCAATGCCAAAGAAAGTCCCGCACCCACGGCAAATCCATTGACTGCAGCGATGATCGGCTTTGACATCAGGGTCATGGAATCCACCAATTTCTTGCCGGTTTTAATGTAATCATAAGCGCCTTCCAGATTCAGCGTCTTCATGTAGCTTACATCACCGCCGGCACAAAATGCCTTGCCGGCTCCCGTAAGCACAACCACTTTGACAGAAGGATCCTCAGCTGCTTCATTCATTGCGCAAATCAGGTCATTCATCAGTGCGACCTCGAAGGCGTTCATCTTCTCCGGGCTGTTCAGCGTGATTTTTGCAATAGAATCCTCAACATGATATTTCACAAGTGTATACGTATGTCTCATGCACATATCTTTTGTATCTCCTTTCCTGATACTGTAACAACAATGGTGTTTTTCAGCGTTGATACCTGGTCTGCGTTTTTTAGTCGCAGGTACGATTGCGATGTGCCTTTTTCAGAAAATCCGCTGCAATGAGCGCTGCGCCCAAC
>CAZXCC010000110.1:0-9371 GCA_964638945.1 uncultured Veillonellaceae bacterium
TATAAACATCTCAATTAACAACTCCAATCCCGCTATTTTGCTAAAAATGCTTCGCTCTTTCCGTACGCTCCATAACATATTGCCACGATATTGCCACGGAGGCAAAAAAAAAGACCTCCGGCGAAATGGCCGGAAGCCTTGAAAATACGTGGTGGAGACGAGGGGATTCGAACCCCTGACCTCTTGAATGCGAACCAAGCGCTCTCCCAACTGAGCTACGCCCCCACGGTTAAAAACGCGGAAATATCACCCGCGTTGTTTATCATACTAAACTATTTCAGTTCTGTCAAACCCTATTCGTCGCTCGATTCAACTGATCAGCGCCGCCATGATCAACCCTGTGGCAATGCTGAGACGCGCAGAAAAAATTCCCACAGCAATATTGCCATTACAAACTTCCACTTCCACTTTAAACGGCATCAATTTTTCAAATCCATAATACACCAGAACCTGAAAAACAATCCCGATTACGCACCAGATGACTAAATCACCAATGCTGACCGAGTGGAAAATAGCAGAAGCGATAACCAGCGCCAAACCGATTATCTTCCCGCCAAGGCTGTGCGCAACAGCGACACCGGCTTCGTCTTTGATATCATTGTCCTTGCAGGCGGCGTCCCGGATAATCTTTATCTCATTATAGGACGTCTGCCACATGAATATTCGTATTCCGATTAGCAGCAAGGGAATCGAGACCACCAAGTAGGTTAGAAAATTTACAAAGCTGGACCATTGTTGCAAAACCATAAATCATTCTCCTTTCGACGCATCACGCTTGAACACAAAGGGGCAGATAATACGCCATGTTGCCTGTGATACGGCTTCCAACCCGGGCCACTATGCCCGAACCGCGTCCCGCAACCAGAAACGAGCCGAATATCATGCGCCCGCAATAAAGCCCGTTCAGGGTTTCCACCGTAATTTGCGGCAACTCGGCATACTGTTGGTAAATGACCAGTTGGTCCCAGTAGTTTGCCTCTTCGTCACGCGCCAACACTTCACCGTCTGCTCCCCATACGGTTACCGCACCACCTTCCCTTCCAAACAAAGGCTTGGTGACATACGGTTCTTTACCGGCAAAACGGTTCTCAAAATACGTTGGCAAAAAATACTTGTGAATTGTCTCATGCTCATCTGGAGAATAGTATTCGCCGCTTTCATGCAAATTCCAAATCAGAGCCTGCATGGCCTTGGACTGCGAAAGCATGGCAGCCGCGGGATTAACGACGGCTAGTTTGCCGCGGGCTATGATATCCAGAGCATGACGGCCTGTCTGATATCCGTCTTCGTCCTGTTCTTCCGCCATCTTCTCCAAGGGATGCAGCCGGTACATCCAGTCAACAGGCTTGTGAACCACTCCATCCCAAATTTGCACACGGTCCTCAAATACGCGCAGCTGCGATAGGGGGACAAAGTCTGCTTTCAGTCCTGACTGAGCCAACAGATACCTGGTGGTACCGGCATCTTCCTCGTGCCAGTCAACCGAGCTGAATATCATCCTCTCGCAGTCAAACCCCTTTTTACGATACAATTCCACTGCCCGGAGGAATGCCTGCCGCAGGTGTGAATTCATTTCCGCATTGGGATCGGTCACACCAAACCACTCGCACACCTTGCCGTTGGTATAGTAGGCCTCTACCACGTCAGTAGGTGTTTCCGCATTGAATTCCAGAAGCTTTATCCCATTCGCAGTGGCTGCAAAATCAAAACGCCCGATTAGCGTCGGCAGCAGTTCCGGCAGAGAACTCCGAACAGCGTTCCAGGCCGCAGCCGGCAGTCCCATTTCTGTCAGCAATTCTTTGCCGCTCTGCATGGCAACCAAGGCGGTGCGGCTAAATATAGCACCAAGCAGTTCGGAAGCCATCCGCAGTTCTTCCCGCAAATTTCCTGAAATCGGATGCACTTCTGCCAGAGCATATTCTTCGCCATACATAGAATCCCAGGTAAAAACGCCTTCATTGCGGATCCATCCATATAGCGCCTCACGCCTCTGTGCATATTCCGCGCTGCGCAATTCAACCGCCACTTGAGGCTCCGCTTGAGCTGCCACCCGAACGGGAGGAACTGCCAATACCACCCTTAGAGCCTGTAGATACGCCATGTGATGACGATGACCCGCCAGCTGATGTCCCAGGATGCGATACCGTACCACCCGAAGAATGCCAGGGAAACCAGGTGCTGCTCCGGTAATGCCGGTTACTGCTTGGAACAGGTCTGCCATCTTCGTCACAGTATCCGTCGCGATTGGCATCGGTGCAGGGGCGCTCGTCACGTCCCCAATCGAATGGATTCATGGAACAGCCGGGAGTGAACGTCAAAGCCGCCGCCAGAAACAGGCCGACAACTTTTTTGCTACGGCCGGATTCGCCTGGATCCATCAAAATCACCCCTTGGCCTTTTGGCAATAATAGACGTAGGCTTGCCGGTCTTCATCAATCTCTGTAGAAGTTTTTTCCCACTCCTGTCCGAACAAAATCATCGTATCCGCCAATAGATACGAAAATGCCTGAACCTGGCTGGCAAATCCGAACTGATGAATCAGTGGATAATTAATGGCTCCTTCCCTGTATTCACGCACTTCAACGGCGATGCCCGACGGCAGTGCCTGATTGTTGGCATTGCCGTCCTCACTTGCGTCATCAGGAACCTCCTCAACATACATGACAAAATTGGGAGGTTCCACAGCAGAAGCCGTCTTCAGATACGTTTTTCCCTCTTTGACAAAGTAATCGCAGATAAAACGCATGGCGGCCTCGATATCATCCATGGCTTCGTAGTAGTATACGACCGGATAGCTTTTTGACTCGTCATTTAGCAGGTATTCAAAGCGAGGCACTCCATCTTCCTCCTATTTCACTTCAAATTCGATCCGCCCCAAACTGCCAAAATCCGCTACATAACTGCCGGGCTTTCCGGGCAGCATTGCTCCCAATGCCCCTGTCATCAGAACTTGCCCCGGTTCAATCGTATATCCTTGAGCGATCATGCTGTTGACCAGCCACAATGCCGTGTTCCACTGGTCACCCAAAGCATCTGCGCCGTTTCCGGTGTTGATTGGCGTTCCATTTTGGAACAGGGTTACCTGCACTGCATTGGGATCAATCGCTGCCGGTTCGAGTTCCCGCCCCAGAATGAATTGCCGAGCCGACACATTGCACGCGATCAGATCTTGGGCTTTTAGCTGCTTCATATCCGTTACTCCCAGATCGGGGACTTCTATTGATGGTAAAACCGCCCGGATTTTGGGTCGCAGCGATGCAATGTCCGGCAATGTATCTCTGATCGATTCGCCAATGATAAATGCCACTTCGGTTTCCAGCATCAAAGCTCCATAACGGGAACGGTCCAGTACCGGACTGCCGGTAAGTTTCCCTGATTCTAAAAGCACGCCTGTCACAGGAGCATTCATCCCGAATCGTTTTTGTACTCCGGCCGCTGTCAGCCCTCCTTTAAAACCGGCAATTTGTTCCCCGCCAGCCAGCTTCATGCTGATATAGGCTTTTTGAACCTGGTAGGCGCCTTCCACTGTCAGCCCCGGCTCGCTTTGTGTCAGCAGCGGAATCAGCTGCTTCTCGTTTTCTGCCCGGATCAACGCCACAGCACCATCCCGAGGCGTGGCAAAAGCCACCGAAACCAGGCTGGCAACAAGTGCAACAACTACCAAACAGGTCAGTTTTTTCATCATTTTCCCTCCTCAAATGGTTCCCTGCATCATTTACGCTGCAGGTTTCAACACAATACCGCGGAGCTCCCGCATTCTGCCGTCAAATTGAACACGAAGCGTTCCTGCCTTGCGAATTGCTTCAGCCAATGCATCTCGTACCGGTATGAAAGTGTCGGTAATGTTTTTTCCCTGCTTCAACATGAAGTATTCATCTCCGCCAGCCGCCATAAAATCATTGGTCACGATGCGATAGGTAGCCGAAGGCTCCAGAAACGATCCATCGTTCAGGCGTACTTCGATTACCTGACTGCCAAAGGGATTGTTGGAATCAACCATCACCTGCAGACCGGAGAACTGCACGGTGCCAAGTTTTGCGTTATTGATGCCGTGATTCAGTACTGCGAGTACCTGTTCCCCTGTCAGGTCCATCGTGACAAGAGTATTGTCAAACGGCATCACCTCGTAAAGGTTTCCCATAGTGATATCTCCGGCCGGAATGCTGGTACGCAGGCCTCCGCCATTCTGAAAAGCGATATCCGCTTTCGCGACACTGCGCATCACATCGCTCGACCATTGACCCAGTACGGAAAGACCATAGCGGTCATGTGACAATGCCTCGACGGTCTTCCCGAGCGGCACATTTTTTACCGGAGCGATTTCCGACTGAGAACTGTTTACAATCGCAGCGATTTCCGGGTCGAGAATCGCATCTTTCACCGGCACTTCCAACGCCCGAACCGTGCTTGCGATGACTTTTTTCTCCTGCCTCGAGTAAACCAGGCTGATCCTGCCAAGAGCCCTGCCGTTGTAATATGCCTGGACGACCGGAATCCCCGAAACCTTACCGGCAACGCTTTGATGGGAGTGTCCGCTGACAACCGCATCGATGCCGGTTGCTTGCGACGCCAGATTTGCTGCATCACCTGTTACTTCACCAGTTTTTTTATCCTGGTATGATGCCAGATGCGACAGTACAACAACAATCTCCGCACCTTGCGCCCGAACTGCCGGCAACAGCTCCTTCACCACGGCTTCCGGGGAACGGAACTCAAACGGTTCGACGGTTTTGGGATTCGTAGTATGCGCAGTTTCCGGTGTTACAATACCAATTACGGCAATCTTGACCCCGCAGCGCTTCAAAAGCACATACGGTTTCACAAAATCCATCCGCCCCAGGGAATCTCGCTCCTGCACATTGGCCGAAATATAAGGGAACTTTGATTCCATGACCCGGTCCTTCAATTTCGCCAATCCCCAGTCAAACTCATGATTCCCCAGCGTCATGGCATCCAGGCGCATTGCGTTCAGCACTTCAACCACTGGTTTGCCATACAGAAGATTTGAGTCCGGACTACCCTGAAACATATCGCCGGCACTCAGAAAAATGGTTCCATGAGGGTTTTTCGCCCATTCACTGCGCAAAAAGGTTGCAAATTTAGCTGCCCCCGGATTGCGCCCCGCTTCCAGCAATGCTCCGTGAAAGTCATTCACCGAAACAATGTCTATCCCCACAATTCCTGGATTTTCAGCTGCAACAGCACCGGAGCTGAACGCGATGCACAGAACCAGTGTCAACAGCAGGCCTGCAGTTTTATGATTTGCCCTCAATTGATTCCCTCCCCGGCTGTGCCGCGATATAATTAGCAATATGGAGTTATTCCTTCCACAATCTTTCCTCTATTTCCTGCCGTCTTCCGTCCGGACTGCTACTTTTTTGAAAGGGGCTTTTTCATGGATTGCATATTTGTCAACGGCTCCGTTAGAACTCTGAATCCCGCCCAACCCCATGCGCAAGCAATTGCTGTCGACAAAGGGCGTATCGCGGCTGTCGGCTTGAACCGCAACCTTCTCTCTTCTTATTCATCCCACGATTCCAAGATCATCGATCTGAACGGCAAAACAGTCTTGCCAGGCTTTACGGACAGTCACACTCACTTCATCGCCGGTGGTTTTTCTTTGCAGGCAGTTGACCTGCGAGGTTCGACAGATCCGGCTGATTTCACCCGCCGTATTGCCGACCGTGCCGCAATAACTCCTACCGGTCGTTGGGTCACCGGTGGCGGCTGGGATCAGGAAACATGGCCGGGCGCTCCCTTGCCGCATAAAGATTGGCTCGATTCATTTACCGCAACAACTCCCGTCTTCGTCACCCGCATCGACCTGCATATCGGCCTGGCCAACAGCGCTGCACTTCGTCTGGCCGGAATCACGGCAGCGACACCGGATCCCTGCGGCGGCGAAATCATGCGTGATTCACTTACCGGAGAACCGACGGGAATCCTGAAAGACAAAGCCGTCAAACTCATTGAACAGGCCATGCCTCGACCTTCCCGGGAAGAGCGCAACGGAGCGCTGAAGGCCGCATTGCAGCAGGCCGCCAGGAATGGTGTTACTTCGATTCATGATATAACAGACTGGGGAAATCCGGACTGGTCCGAATGGGCAGCTTTCAATGATTTTCGTCAGCGCGGCGAACTGACTTGCCGCATTTTTGCCCGTCTGCCGCTTGCAGACTGGGATCGACGTCGAAATGATTTTCCCGTTTTTCAGACAGGTTCAGCTGCTGATCCCTGGCTTCGGTTCGGTGGACTAAAGGCTTTTACCGATGGTTCACTCGGCGGCCGCACAGCCTACTTCTTTGAACCGTACACCGACGCGCCGGGCTACTGCGGTTTATTGCTTGACGAAATGTATCCCGAAGGGGATATGGAGCGTCGAATTAAAGAAGCCGATCTCGCAGGCCTTCCTGTGTCTGTGCATGCCATCGGCGACAGAGCCAACGCAATGATTCTGGATATTTTTTCTCGAATCACGAGCGTCAACCCTGTCCGGGACCGCAGGTTCCGTATTGAACACGCCCAACATCTTCGCCCAAGGGATATTCAGAGGATGGCAGAACTGGGCATAGTCGTTTCCATCCAGCCAGCGCAGGTTTTCGACGATGGAGGCTGGGCAGAACTTCGAATCGGTGAAGAACGCTGTCGTATGACGTATGCCTTCCATTCTCTTGCCGCAGCAGGAGTCCGTCTTGTGTCAGGTTCAGACTGGCCGGTGGCACCGCTTGATCCACTGCTTGGCATTTATGTCGCCGCCACTCGCTGCACGGCAGATGGACGCTTCCCGGGCGGTTGGCATCCCGAACAGAGAATTTCGGCACTTCAAGCTATCGAAGCCTGTACGGTCAATGCCGCATACGCCGAATTTGCCGAAACCGAAAAAGGCACGATCGTTTCCGGAAAATATGCTGATCTGGTGGTACTGTCAGAAGATCCGGCAGCAGTTGAACCTGCTGCAATCAAAGATGTCAAAGTACTCATGACGGTTGCCGGCGGAAATGTTGTTTATCAATCCAGCTGAGTTTCTTATGATTTCCTGTTTTTGATACTAAAAAAAGGAAATCATAAATTTGCAGCGTATAGTAATAGAGAGACCATGATATTCATTACAGGAGGTTTTTGCTATGCCCAACTGCAACCGCTGCGGGACAGAGAACGATGCGTCGGCCCAGTTCTGCAAACAATGCGGAACTCAGCTGACATCACCCGGCTATCCTCCTCCTCCGCCTCAGGGGCAGGCTTATCCACCACCGCCGCCACAATCCAATTATCAACAACCCAACTATCAGCAGCCTGGTTATGGCCAGCAGGCTGATTCCGGCTTGCAGCAAAATGTCGCAGGTTTGCTTTGCTACGTACTCGGCTGGCTCACCGGAATTATCTTCCTGTTCATTGACAAGAGGCCTTTTGTCAGATTCCATGCCATGCAGTCCATCATCTTGTTTGGCGGCATCCACATCCTGCATATCGTCCTGGCATTCCTGTTTCCGGCATTGCATCTCTGGTCCTTTCTCTTTGCCATATCGGGACTCTTGTCGCTGGTTTCTTTGGTGTTGTGGATTTTGCTCATGGTCAAAGCATACCAGAACGAATGGTATAAAGTTCCTGTCGTTGGCGATATCGCCATGCAAAAGTCCCAACAATAGTTTGTCCGTATCTTTTGCTTCAAAATTTCCTCTTTGCATATCTATAAAACCCCTGCATCTCCGCGAAGCGATGTCAGGGGTTTCTCTTTCATACGGACTGTAATACTTCACTCTATAGGTAAGGAGTCTGAACATGCGAAAAATATATGCTGCAATTTTTCTCCTTCTGCTGCTTCTTTCCTCGACGGAAACCTCCTTTGCTGCGATAAGAGTTGTGCAGGAACCGGGCTCCAATCCGGCTCTTGTACAGAATGTGAAACAGGTTGCGGAAGCGTTTGATTCCATTCTGATCCACGAGATGAATGTGACTGTCGAACAGGACGTCACAATTTTTGTGACACCGAACCGCGAATCCTATGCCCTTGTTTTGCAGCGTGAACTGGGTCAGCCCAAAGATGGAGCCGAACGAAGCGCTCGGGTGACCAGTGGTTTTTCTACAACAAAAAAGCAGGCCATCGCCTTAAATGGCGATGCCCCGCAAATGAAATATTTGGGGGGAGTTTCTTCTGTTGTTGCGCACGAACTTTTTCACCAGGTACAGGGCCAACTGGAGGGATTGGATAGATATCGACTATACTGGATGAGCGAAGGAACAGCCGACTATGTCGGCGCCATGGTGTCAAACCGCCTAGGTGTCCTGAATTTGGAGGGGTGGAAAAAACAACGGGCCGGCATAATCCGCAAAAACTTCAACCGCGCTTCGCCGCAGGAAATTGCCGATATCAATCTGGCGCAGTGGACTACTCTGATGGAGCAGAAAAAATCGCCTTATGAAATGGCGGACCTCATGGTTTTTTTTCTATTGGAACAAAGAAAAGAGAAAGGACCTGCGGCAATCGCCGAATACTTCAGGCAGTGCGGTAAGCTCCGGGATGGAAAAAAAGCTCTCTATGCAGCATTTGGCATAGATTACGCCAGTTTTTCCGACCGTTTCTCCCCCTGGCTCGCATCGTTACTCGCGCAGGGCGGAGCCGTGGAAGTGGAAGCGCACGGGGCCGTGCCTGCCGGCTGGACACAAGGATCACAAGATGCAACAGCCAAATTATCAGCCATATTGTCCGGCAGGTGGAATATTCCGCTCCAATCTACCCTCCGCATTATACTGACTTCTTCTGCGGATAATTTTGCCCAGGCTTTAACACATGAACTGGGAATTGCACCGGATGAAACGGAAAGAGCGAAAGCCGAGACCTGGCGCTTTACAAGGGGCATTGCGATTATTCAGGCCGGCGCGTATCCTTCCGCACAAGCACGAGCACAGGTTGTTGCTGAAGTAGTTGCCCGAATGTGGTTCGCTGACGCACTACCGACAGTTTTTACAGACAGGCTGTATTGGTTGAGGCCTGGCGGCATTTTTACTTCAGCTGCATTAGCAACCGACACGCTCTTCCCCGGCCAGTTCAGCCGTCAGCAGGACGTTTGGTTGCGGAGGCTTACCGGTGAAATCCCCACATTGAAAGACCTCGCCGAAGCGCCGAACTACCACGCAACAGCCAAACGTCTTGGCATGCTCAAAGTGGAAGCGCTAAGCAGCCTGGCCACCCTCCTGCTGCTCGAAAAATATGGTCTGGATTCCTATGGCAAATGGATCTCAACCATCAGGGAAAAAGGTGACCCCAGAGCATCTTTTTCCTCAGCCTACGGACAAAGTTGGGAAGCATTCGCCGATGAGTTTCAATCTTGGCTTGCACTGCGTTTAAAAAAGGCTTCCTAAATCGATATGAA
>CAZXCC010000111.1:0-9348 GCA_964638945.1 uncultured Veillonellaceae bacterium
AATAAGGTTTCAGCCCCGCCGGCAATAGAACCTGACAATCCTGCGCTTTTTCCCGATTGGAGAACAACTACGGCAATAAGCGCGATTGAAATAACCGCATCAAGTATCATCAATACTGTAATCAAAACTTTGCCCCTCCTAACTTTACCTGTACATTTTATCACATGCGCTTTCGCATTGACAATCTGTTTATGAGAATTTTACAAACAAACAAAAACGAGGCTGACCATTGCAGTCAGCCTCATCCGGAAAGAAACTGAAGCTATTTCTTCAAATTGTAGAAAACTCCTGGCCCTCCAAACTGTGCAGCTTCACCAAGCATCTCTTCAATGCGCAACAGTTGATTGTACTTGGCAACTCTGTCAGTACGGGCCGGAGCGCCGGTTTTGATCTGACCCGCATTGGTCGCTACTGCTATATCTGCAATGGTAGCATCTTCGGTTTCTCCGGAACGGTGGGAGACAACGGCCGTGTATCCTGCACGTTTGGCCATTTCGATGGTATCGAAAGTTTCGGTCAATGTGCCGATTTGATTTACTTTGATCAATACGGAATTTGCAGTGCCTGTCTTGATGCCGCGCTCCAAACGCTCCGTATTGGTTACAAAGAGGTCGTCGCCGACAATCTGAACCTTATGGCCAAGTTTTTCAGTCATCAGCTTCCAGCCATCCCAGTCATCTTCGGCCAGACCGTCTTCAATCGAAATGATTGGATATTTGTTGGCCAGCTCGACATAGAAATCGACCATTTCAGCGGAAGTCTTGACGACTCCTTCGCCTTCCAGATGGTATTTACCGTCTTTATAAATCTCCGAAGCGGCTGTGTCAAGAGCGATACAGATCTGTGTGCCAGGCTCATAACCTGCTTTTTCAATTGCTGCGATGATGACCTGAATCGCTTCTTCGTTGGATTTAAGGTCAGGAGCGAAACCGCCTTCGTCGCCGATTGCTGTGTTAAGTTTTTTTGCTTTCAGAACGGATTTCAGGTTGTGATATACTTCGACGGACATGCGCAGCGCTTCGGCGAATGAACCGGCGCCGACAGGCATGATCATGAATTCCTGGATGTCGACATTGTTGTCTGCATGTTTGCCACCGTTGAGGATGTTCATCATCGGTACAGGCAGACGTTTGGCATTGAAGCCGCCGAGGTATTGATAAAGGGGCATATCGACTGAAATCGCGGCAGCTTTGGCGACTGCCATGGAAACACCGAGAATGGCATTGGCGCCAAGGCGTCCTTTGTTGGGAGTGCCGTCCAGTTCGATCATTGCTTTGTCAATGGCGACCTGATCCAGCGCATCCATACCAATGAGTTCCGGCCCGATTTCGCAGTTCACGTTGTCAACTGCATGACGGACTCCTTTGCCCATATATCTCTCCTGTTCGCCATCGCGAAGTTCCACCGCCTCGTGTGTACCGGTTGAAGCGCCTGATGGCACTGCTGCACGGCCCATTGAACCGTCTTCAAGAACAACGTCGACTTCAATTGTCGGATTTCCCCGGGAATCAAGAATTTCACGGGCAAAGATGTCTTCAATAATCAAAGGGGACACCTCTTTTCATAAATTATTTATTGATTAGACTTTGACCTGTCATGGCTTCTGGCTGCGGTAGCCCCGCAAGCTCGAGAATGGTGGGGGATATGTCCGCGAGGATGCCATGATGGAGAGTACGGTTTTTGAAGGCGTCGGCTACCAGAGTCAGCGGTACTTCGTTGGTAGTGTGTTGGGTGAAAGGTTCACCGGTTACTGGGTCGACCATCATATCGGCGTTACCGTGGTCGGCTGTGATGATCATGGCTCCATTGACAGCGAGCATTGCCTCTGCAATACGGCCTATGCATTCATCCACCGTCCTGACCGCTTTGATTACTGCTTCCATGACTCCGGTGTGCCCTACCATGTCGCCATTGGCAAAATTGCAGATGATAAGGTCATACTTATGGGAATGGATTGCTGCAAGAATCGCCTCTGTCAGTTCCGGGGCGCTCATTTCGGGCTGGAGGTCGTATGTTGCAACTTTTGGAGAGGGGATGAGTTGGCGGTCTTCGCCTGCACAGGGAGTTTCTTCGCCGCCGTTGAAAAAATACGTAACGTGGGCATACTTTTCCGTTTCAGCGATACGCAGCTGTGCAAGATTCGCCCGGCTGAAAATTTCCCCGAGAGTATCTTTTAGATACTGAGGAGGAAAAGCAACCGGTACATTGAATTTCTCATCGTATTGCGTCAGAGAGGCATAATGAACAGGGAAATACCCGTTTTTTCTCTCAAAATCGCTGAAATATGGGTCGATGAAAGCGCGGGTAAGCTGTCGTGCCCTATCTGGACGGAAGTTGAAGAAAATAATCCCGTCGTTGCCCTGGATTCCACAGTTGAAACAGGAAGAAATGACGGTAGGTTTGACAAATTCATCAGTTTCGCCGCGTGCATAGGCTTCTTCCACGGCTTGGCGAGCGGTAGGTGCTTGAAGACCTTCGCGATACACCAAAGCGGCATAGGCCAATTCCGTACGATCCCATCGTTTGTCACGGTCCATGGCATAATAGCGTCCTGAAATGGTACCGATGCGTCCTACTCCGATTTCCAGCATCTTCGACTCCAGTGCATCTATGAAGCCTTTCCCGGAAGAGGGGGAAGTGTCGCGACCGTCCAGAAATGCGTGCACGAAAACCTTGTGCAGATTGAATCGCTTTGCCATTTCAAGCAGCGCGTAAACGTGTTCGATATGGCTATGTACGCCGCCGTCGGAAAGCAATCCCATCAAATGTAGGGTGCCGTCAGCATTTTTAACTTGTTGCATGGCATTGACCAATACCGGATTGCTGAAAAAATCTCCATCACGAATGGACTTGGAAATGCGGGTAAGTTCCTGATAGACGATACGGCCGGAACCGATATTCAGGTGCCCCACCTCTGAATTGCCCATTTGTCCGTCAGGCAGACCGACTGCCTCGCCGGAACAGGCAAGGGAGGTGTTTGGATAACGGGACATCAGGCTGGAAATTTGAGGTGTTCCAGCCTGAATAATCGCATTCGAAGGGTCATCCGTACGGCCAATACCCCATCCATCAAGGATGGCAAGCAGGATGGGCGATTCAAGTTGCGCCAAAATTAAACGCTCCCTTGTTTATACAATCTGAGACATCAACAGGAAAATTTGATGATGCGGGCAAAATCAGCGGCTTTGAGACTTGCACCGCCGACAAGTGCGCCGTCAATGTCGGATGTGGACATCAATTCGTCGATGTTGTCCGGTTTTACACTGCCGCCATATTGAATGCGCAGTGCGTCCGCAACCGAAGTGCCGAACATGCCGGTCAGCGTAAGCCGAATGAATGAACACATGGCGTTTGCGTCTTCCGCTGAAGCTGTGCGACCAGTACCAATCGCCCAGATCGGCTCATAGGCTACGATGATGGATTTGGCTTCTTCTGCTGCCAGTCCAGCCAGACCGAATTTAACCTGACGGCTGACTACGATGGAAGTGATTCCGGCTTCGCGTTCGGACAGGGATTCACCGACACAGACAATGGGTGTAAGTCCGGCAGCCAGTGCGGCTTTGATTTTGCGGTTGACATTTTCATCTGTTTCAGCAAAAAACTGGCGACGTTCCGAATGTCCGATGATCACGTATTCGCAGCCGACATCTTTTAGCATGGAAGCTGACACTTCGCCGGTAAATGCGCCTTGCGCCTCCCAGTTCAGGTTTTGCGCACCCAGCTTGACGTTGGTTCCGGCAATGACCGGCTTAACTGCGGCCAGTGCAGTAAAGGAAGGGCATACGACTATTTCGCGTCCTTGCACATCGGCAGCCAGCGTAATCAATTCGTTAACGAGCGATACGGAGTCTGCAATGTTTTTGTACATTTTCCAGTTACCGGCAATCACCGGTTTTCTTTTCGTATTCAAGGGATTCGTCACTTCCTATATATAAATTGTTATTTGCCTGCAAGCGCGGCTACACCGGGAAGAACCTTGCCTTCGAGAAATTCAAGGGAAGCACCGCCTCCGGTGGAGATATGAGTAATTTTTTCGGCGAGGCCTGCTTTTTCCAATGCGGCAACGGAATCTCCTCCACCTACGATGCTAATGGCAGAGGATGCAGCCACAGCTTGTGCGACTGCGTCGGTTCCCTTGGCGAATGCATCCATTTCAAACACTCCCATGGGGCCGTTCCATACTATGGTTTTTGCATTGGACAAAGCGGCGGCAAACGCTTTGCATGTGGCCGGACCGATATCCAGAGCCATTTCTTCGTCGCCGATGGCATCGGTTGTAACTACTCTGTGCGCTGCATCAGCGGCAAATTTGCCGGCGACAACCACATCGGTTGGCAACAGGAGTTGAATGCCGCGAGTTTGAGCCTGCAATAGCAGGTCTTTTGCCAAGGAGACTTTGTCTGGCTCAATCAGTGACTTGCCTACGCTAAAGCCTTGCGCGGCGAAAAAAGTATTTGCCATACCGCCGCCGATGAGCAATAAATCAACTTTGGAAAGGAGGTTTTCGATGACACCTATTTTGTCAGATACTTTTGCACCGCCAATGATCGCTGCATAGGGACGTTCCGGGCTTGTAACCGCCCGGCCGAGAAAGTCGAGTTCTTTTTCCATCAAGAAACCGCCAACCATTGGCAGGAATTTCGTAATTCCTTCCACTGAAGCATGTGCCCGATGTGATACGCCGAAAGCGTCATTTACGCCAACTTCGGCCAATGCGGCAAGTCCTTTGGCGAAGCCGGGATCGTTCTTCTCTTCCTCTGCGTGGAATCGCAGGTTTTCCAGCATCAAAATATCGCCGGGCTTAAGACTGTTTGCTGCCTTTTCAGCTATAGGGCCGACGCAGTCACTGGCGAATTGTACTTCGCGACCGAGGAGGGTAGAAAGATGTTTGGCAACCGGTGCGAGGGAAAATTCCGGTGCCGGGCCGCCCTTGGGGCGGCCGAGGTGAGCTGCCAGAATCAGGGAAGCTCCTTGGTCCAAAAGATACTGCAATGTCGGCAGTGTAGCGCGTACACGGGTATCATCCGTGATATTCCCCGCCTTATCCATGGGAACATTATAATCAACACGGACAAAAACGCGTTTTCCATGGAAATCGAAATCGCGCAGCGTTTTTTTATTCACGGAAGAGTTCCTCCTACAGGCCTTTTTTGCCGATATAAGCGATCAGATCGATAACACGGTTGGAATAGCCCCACTCGTTATCATACCAGCCTATGACTTTCAGTTGTGTTCCGTCGACAACCATGGTAGAGAGGGCATCAATGATACAGGAATGGGCGTTTCCGTTGAAATCTTTGGAGACGAGGGGATCTTCGCAGAAGTAGAGGATTCCTTTTAATGGACCGTTTGCTGCTGCCTTTAGCGCGGCATTGACCTCTTCGGCTGTTACAGGTTTCTCCATTTCCGCAACCAAGTCAGTGATCGAAACATTGGGTGTCGGTACGCGCAGGGCAAAACCGTTGAGTTTTCCTTTCAGTTCCGGCAGAACCAAAGCAACAGCCTTTGCAGCGCCGGTAGTCGTCGGGATGATCGACAGTGCGGCGGCGCGTGCGCGGCGCAGATCCTTGTGAGGCAGATCCAGAATCATCTGGTCGTTGGTGTAAGAGTGAACTGTCGTCATCATGCCATGTTTAATGCCAAAAGTTTCGTGAATGACTTTGGCCATGGGAGCCAGGCAGTTGGTTGTACAGGAGGCGTTTGACAGGATATTGTGCTTGGCTGCATCATATTTATTTTCATTGACGCCCATGACGATGGTGATGTCTTCGCCTTTGGCTGGGGCAGAGATGATAACTTTTTTCGCGCCGGCTTTAATATGGGCGGCTGCTTTATCTGCATCAGTAAAACGACCGGTAGATTCGACAACTACTTGCACTCCCAGTGCGCCCCATGGCAATGCGGCGGGATCTTTTTCCGCCAAAACTTTGATCGGTTTGCCGTTTACGACAATCGAATCTTTCTCCGCTTTTACTTCGGCGTCCAGAGCGCCGTGCACCGAGTCGTACTTGAGAAGATGGGCTAGAGTGGCTGCATCAGTCAAGTCGTTCACTGCAATGATTTCAACATCAGGATTCCCCAAAGCTGCCCGAAAAGCATTGCGGCCAATTCGGCCAAACCCATTGATTCCAACTTTAATGGTCATAATTATTTCCTCCCCTTATTATATTGTTGTTCTTGTCAGACAAATTTGCTACAGATAAAGGAAATTCGACAAACTTGTATGTTCTCCTGCCGAAGTGGAAAATTGCACAGATGTTTATTTGCAATTATTCACCTTTTGCATGAAGAATCCTGCATGTCGTTGCAATTGGACAAAAAGACGTAAAAATGGGAAAATTACAATCGATGGAATGTCGCTTCGTTTCACGAAATACTTGGATTTTACGTAGAGAAGGGATCGTTTTAGAGATGCAGTCCGTGTTTGTTATTGTGATCACGTTGGCAACAGTAGTGGTTTTACTGCATCGAAAAATAGAGATAGGCCATGCGACTTTTGCCGGAGCAGTATTGTTGCAATTGCTGACTTGGTCTCCTCCAAATATTTTTCTCGATTCTGTGGTCATGACTTTAAAGAATCCGAATACGTGGGAAATACTCGTTGCTCTGTATTTTGTTATGTGTCTGGAATTTCAACTAAGAACAAGCGGACTGCTTGATGGCATAATGGCTGCGGCGAGGGAGCATCTGCTCAGCGATAAATTTCTTTTGGCAGGGATGCCGGCTTTCCTTGGGTTTCTTCCGTCGCTGGGCGGGGCGTTGTTTTCGGCGCCGATGGTGGAAAACGCCAGCCGACGTTATGAAATGACGTCAGAAGACAAAGCAACGGTAAATTTGTGGTTCCGGCATGTGTGGGAATTCGTGAACCCGATTATGCCCGGCTTATTATTGCTTTCGCAGATAACGCAGTTTCCGCTGCCGGTTTTGATTGTTGCAATGGCTCCGTATACGATTGCAGCCGCTATTATCGGCTGGATTTTCTGTCTGATGCGGTTGCGCGAGAAATCGGTTGTTGTTCCATTGGATGCTGACGAGAATAATAATGGACCGGAGAAATTTCAAAACAAAAGCACTCGTGCTATTAGCCTGACAGTGGGTCCCATTGTTTTGAATATTGTCCTCGTTGTTGGGTTTCATCTGTCAGCTTCGTTGTCGATGGCACTGGTGGTAGGGTTGATGATTCTGGTATTAAAGCAGAATGTTGGCAATGTCAAAAAAATGCTGATTCATGGATTTGATAGAAAATTGCTCTGGGGGATCTCCAGTGTCCTGCTCTTTCAGCAGGCGTTGCATGATACGGGTGCTTTGGCGGGAATTGTCAGCTTGTTTCAAGCTTTCCATATTTCTCCGCTGATGGTGGCGGGTATCCTTGCTTTTGTTGCCGGCATACTGACAGGTACCTCGAGCGGTTTCGTTGCGGTGGCTATGCCGATCATCGTGGCTCTGGCACCAGGAAATCTTGCGGCGACTGTCGTTGGTTTTGTGGCAGGAACAGCCGGACAAATGCTGTCACCCATGCATCTTTGTATCCTTGTAACAGTTAAATATTTCGAGGCGGATTTTGTTCGCTGTCTGCGTCCGATGGCAGTGATGGAAATCCTGATGGTCTGTGCTTTGACGATGCGGTATGTGTTTTTTTAGCAGGATTTCCTATTTGCGACGACGAAAGAAAAAACCATCAGGTACATTTTTGGAATATAGTTTATGAATTTTCATCAGGATAAACTGAAAGGAGCTGCATCTAGTGGGCGATAGTTTCCAGTTTACGAGAAATTATAACGATCTTAGTACCAATCGGGGATTTCAGTTCGAATTTTGCTGTGATCGTTGTGGTACAGGCTTTCGGACGCGCTTCCAGTCTTCAACTACCGGATTGATGACAGATGCTTTGGAAACAGCAGGCAGTATTTTTGGCGGATTGTTCGGCCAGGCTGCTGATGTGAGTGAAAGAGTCCGATCTGCCGGTTGGAAGAAGGCTCATGATAATGCTTTTGTCAATGCTATCGAAGAACTGCGGCCTGATTTTATCCAATGTCCGCGTTGCTCTACCTGGGTTTGCCGCAAAAGTTGCTGGAATACTAAAAAAGGGTTGTGTAAGAACTGCGCGCCAGACCTCGGTGTTGAGATGGCCGCTGCTCAGGCCAGTAAATCAGTGGAAGAAGTTTGGGCGCATGCTGAGATGGCGGAAGAAGATAAGCATTTGACTGAGAAAGATTGGCGGGAGGGAGTTCGGGCTTCCTGCCCCCAATGTGAAGCGCCTCTTGCAAATAATGTAAAATTTTGTCCGGAATGTGGCGCAAAAATTCAACAAGCTGCGTTTTGCACCCAATGTGGTGGCAAAATGGCGTCTGGCGCCAAATTTTGCCCGGAGTGCGGAGCCAAAGCGGGAGGATAAATTATGGAACTTTGGATGACCGAGAAGCAGACGAATAACTTGAGCATGTCCTGCCGGATCAAGGAGACGCTGTTTAGTGGACAGTCCAATTATCAGAGCGTGGCAGTAGTTGATTCCTATGAGTTCGGTCGTATGCTGGTTTTGGATGGAGTTTTTCAGACATCACTTTTTGAAGAATACATTTATCATGAGATGATTGTTCACGTACCGCTTCTTTCGCACCCGCATCCCCGAAAAATTCTGGTGATTGGTGGAGGAGACGGGGGTACCGTTCGTGAAACCGTGAGGCATGAAACGGTAGAAAGCGTTGAGATGGTCGAAATTGATGGCATGGTGGTCGATGTCAGCAAGAAATACTTGCCTGAAATCAGTGCGGCGATGGTGGCGAACCATCCCAAACTGAAAGTTTCGATTGGCGACGGGATAGCAAGAATGAAAGAATCCGATGGTTTCTACGATGTGATTATTGTAGACTGTTCTGATCCGATTGGACCTGGAGTGGGTTTGTTCAGTAAAGATTTTTTCAAAGATGTATATAAAGCGCTTAAACCGGATGGGCTGTTTGTACAACAGACAGAATCACCGTTCTACCATCAACAGCTGATTTCGCGGATTCATAATGATATTGAAGAATTATTTCCCATCACCAGACTTTATCTGGCCAATATTCCGCTTTATCCAGGCGGGTTGCACAGTTTTACCATTGGATCAAAAAAATTCGATCCCTTGCATGCTGAATTGCCGGATACGTTACCTTTCTCCACACGATATTATAATAAGGACGTTCATCATGCCTGTTTTGCGTTGCCTCATTTTGTGCAGGGCTTATTGAAAAATAAATAATAAATTGCAGATACAAGATAGAAAAGGAGCAGTCAATATGACTGCTCCTTTCAGGTCGTAGACAAACCCCACTTCAAGCCGTCGTGCTAAGAAGTGGGGTTTGCGTTTTG